>NZ_WWJX01000455.1 GCF_009865215.1 Streptomyces sp. SID3343
CTGGCCTGCCGAGGCGGGCGCGGGGGCCTGCGGAGCGGCCGGCCCCTTCGCCGCGTCCGAGTCCGAGTCGCACGCCGTCATCAGCATCGCGCCGGCGACGAGGGCTGCGGAGGCGAGAAACGCACTGCGACGGTTGCCGGACATGAAAAACCCCTAAGTATCCAGTCGTTGAAGCCGAAGTGATTCCGGCTCCTCGGTGCTTGCTCGACCACTATGGAGCGGCCGTGAGCCGAGCGGATACCCGGGTCGTCGGACCACGACACCGCTGTCACAGCCTGGTGACATCGTCACGTAGCGGTACAACGACCGGACCGGCGCGCCCGGTTGGGTTCCAAGGGCCCACACGGCGTTCTGCCCTGTAACAGCCCCGATTCGAGCGGACGCACGTGTTTGCGGGACCGGAAGTCCGTTACATGCGTGGCCTGTTGCCGGGAATGTCGCATAGTGCCCGGTCGACGAGGCCACTGGCGGCTTGCTCCTGTCGCAGGGCGTGCTCGGGCGAGTCGTTCAATGCGGTGGACATCGAGACGGTGACGGTGCGTCCGCCGTCGTCGGTGGCGCCGTTCAGGGTGATGTAGCCGCCGTCCCCGCCTTCATGGCTCCAGTAGCCGCCGCCGCAGGACAACGGCCGGTTGACCAGGCCCAAGCCGTAGCGTCCCTGTGGCCAGAACGCCTGGATCTCCTCGTCGACCGCGACGGTGTCCCGCATCTCGGCCATGCGCGCCCGGGGCAGCAGTCTGCCGCCGAGTAGGGCTTGGAAGAAGCGGTTGACGTCCGCGGTGGTGGAGACGTAGCTGCCGGGGTCCGGGAGGATCAGGTCGGTGACGTCGACCCGTTCGCCGGAGGGGAAGACCTGGTAGCCGTTGGCGTGTGAGCCGCGGAGTGTGGGCGTGCCGCCCGGTAGGTAGGTGTTCTCCATGCCGAGGGGTTTCAGGACCCGGTCCTCGACCTCTTGGTGCCAACGGTGACCGGTCACCTTCTCGATGATCATGTCGAGCAGGACGTAGCCGGTGTTGGAGTAGCTCCACCCGGCGCCGGGTTCGAAGTCCGGGCGGTGCTTCATCGCCAACGCGACGATCTGTGCGGGCGAGTAGGCGTCGTGGCGGCGCTCGTCGTACTCCTGCGGGGTGGTGAAGCCGGGGAGGTCGTCGTCGTGGATGCCACTGGTGTGTTGGAGGAGTTGGCGAACGGTGATGCGGCGTCCGTCGTTGCCGTTGCCGTTCACCAGGCCGGGCAATCGGTGGTCCACCGTGTCTTCGAGTTTCAGTTTGCCCTCGTCGACCAGTTGCAGGACCACGGTGGCCACAAGTGCTTTGCCGGTACTGGCCATTCGGAAGTAGCCGTCGGGGGGCACGGGACGGTCCGTGCCCGCCTCGGCGACGCCGCTGGTGGCGACCACATCACCGTTGCCGACTGTGCTCAGCCTCGCCTGGACACCTATGACGCCCAACGCCTTGATGGCGTCGGCGTCCCGGCGCAGGTCGTCTTGCCCGTACCCGGACGCTTCGTGCCCGTCGGTCTGTATTCGGGTGGCGACGGCCGCGCCGGCGGTGACGAGGACGGCTGCGGCGAGGGCGGGCCATCGTTTGCCGATGCGGCGGCGGCGCTGCCGGTCGGGCCCGTCGGACGGGTCGGGCGGGGGAGCCTGCGGGTGGTCCGACGCTGTGGCGCGGCTGGTGGATCTCATGGCGACACGCTAAGTAGGCCCCCGGTAGCGGGTCGCTACCGCAGGCTCGTGAACGGAAGGTACAGCTGCCTGTAGTGCCGCGGGTTCGCCCGGTACCTAGGGTGCATCACGTGGGCTCCCACCTCCTGTTCGACGAATGACAGACGACCGAGGAAAGCGAGACAAGTGCTCGGCATAGGCGGCGCGGCCCGCGCATGGTGGACCAAGACGTGGATCAGCGGACGTTACCTGTCGGGCACGTTGGTGACGGCGACGTTGGCGGTCGTCGCGGCGCCTCTGCTGTGCGTCCCGGTGATCGCACAGCCCTGGGCGGAGCAGCATCGCCGGCGGGCCGGGGCGCTGCTGGGACGGCGGGTCGAGCCGCGTTCCCGGGCCGTCCGCCGCAACCTCGGCTGGCTCGTGGCGCAGGTGCTCATCGGTCTGCCGGCGGGCGCCGTTGCCCTGTTCTGCCTGGGGGGCCTGTTGCTCACCCCCGTCGTCACGGTGTCGTGGTGGGCCTTCCCCTCGCCGCCGTGGCTGTTCCTGGTGAGCTTTCCCATCACCGGCTGGGGCACCGCGTTGTCGCTCGGCCTGGTGAACCTCGTGTTCCTGGCGACCCTGGCCGCCGTCTCGCTGCCGCTGCTCGCCCGAGCACACGCCCGGAGCTGCCTCGCGATTCTGGCGCCGTCGCCCGACGAGAAACTGGTCGAACGCGTCACCGAACTCACCCGCACACGTACGGACGTCCTACAGGCGCACAGCGCGGAACTCCGCCGGATCGAACGAGACCTGCACGACGGCGCCCAGGCCCGCCTCGTGGCCATCGCGATGCGGCTCGCCGTGGCCGGCGAAAGCTTCCCCGACGACCCCGACACGGCCGCGGTGCTGGTACGCCAGGCCCACACCGAGACCGAGGACGCGATGACCGAGCTGCGCTCCGTCATCCGCACCATCTACCCCCCGGTCCTGGCCGACCAGGGCCTCGCCGGCGCGCTCGGCACCCTGGGCACCAGGGCCGGGGTGCCGACCCGCCTGGACATCGGCCCGCTCGACGAGGTCCCCGCGGCGGTGGAAGCGGTCGCCTGGTTCGCTGTCACCGAGGCGCTGGCGAACATCGCCCGGCACAGCCGAGCCACCCACGCCTCGGTTCGCGTCGCCCGCGACGGCGTACTGCTGTGCGCGGAGATCGCCGACGACGGGACCGGCGGAGCGGACGCCACCCGCGGATCCGGCCTGGACGGTATGCGCCGCCGCGCCGCCGCTTTGGACGGCACCATGAAGATCAGCAGCCCGCCGGGCGGGCCGACCGTCGTCACCGTGGAGTTGCCGTGCGGGTAGTGATCGCCGAGGACAACGTCCTGCTGTCGTCCGGGCTCGAACTCCTGCTCAATTCACGGGGTTTCGAGGTCGTCGCGATCACGGCCGACGCCCCGGGCTTCCTCGCCGCCGTCGAGGCCCACCGACCGGACGTCACCATCGTGGACGTGCGGCTGCCCCCGACCTTTCGCGACGAGGGCATCCGGGCCGCCGTCCAGGCCCGCCGGGACCATCCCGGACTGCCCGTCCTGGTCCTGTCCCAATACGTGGAGCAGGAATACGCCGGCCGCCTCCTCGCCGATGCCCGGGGCGGCATCGGCTACCTGCTCAAGGACCGGGTGAGCCGCGTCGGGGAATTCACCGAGGCACTACGGCGGGTGGCCGGCGGCGGTACCGCCATGGACCCCGAGGTCATCGCCCAACTCCTCGCCGCACGCGGTGACCCCGTCGACGCCCTGACCGCGCGCGAGCGGGAGGTCCTCGCGCTGATGGCCGAGGGGCACGACAACACGACCATCGCCGCACGGCTCGTCGTCACCGACAACGCCGTGCACAAACACATCGGCAACGTCTTCCTCAAGCTCGGCCTGTCGCTCGGCGACAGCGGCCACCGCCGCGTCAGAGCCGTTCTGGCCCACCTCCGCCACCACGGCAACACCGCGCCCAACCCGACGTCGTCGCCCTATCCGTAGGCGGCTGCTTTGGCCGCCGACGGCAACGTTCGGATGCACCAGTTCAAGATCGTGGTTCCCACTCCGGCACTCGGTGTGGCCGTGCTGTTGGTACTGGCGACGCCGTTCGTCGAGCTTGCCGACGAGTACCGGATCATCGCGATGACCATAGCCAGCACGATCGCCTTTGTGCCGGTGGGTGGGGAAGGCCCGGACCCGGTCGTAACACCGGCTGCCGTGTCGAAATCCACATCAAGGATTCAGAATGTGCTGGGCTGATCGCAGTCGGACTGAGGGCAACTTGGAATGGGTGACCAGATGAACGGAGAAGACGTAGCCGCAGCGAACGAGCGGCCAGCTTTGGAAGACCCGGAGACCCAAGCCGTCCTACGCCGCCGAAGTCACCGCGAATGGCGATTTGTCGCTCAACATCTGGGCACTGTTGCGGTGATCGGTACAGGGAGCGCGCTGATCGGTAACCGTCCCCTCTCCTTGGTCGCACTCGTGGTCCTTGTCGTCTACGTCGGGATGTTGAAGTCCCGTTATCCCGGGTCCAGTTCCGGTGCGAAGCGGGTGCTGAGGGAGTATCCCTGGCGCAGCTACGGCTATCGACTGGAGACACATGGCATGGGCCGGCGCGGTTTCCGGCGTATCGTGTTGCTCGACCCGAAAGGGCGTGCATTGGGCTCATTTTCCGGCGAGGACAAGTATTTGGTCGGCCCAACGGGGGAGACGCAGGGCGACTTGTTGTTCGCCGGCCATCCTGTCTACGGCGGGATTATGCGATTGCCTGGCAGCGAGGATTGCGGCTTGTTTACGCGAGCCAACGTTCCCCAGCACACGAGCACGCCCGAAGAGGAGAGCAAGGCCCGGCGGGCGCGTATATTTCAGCGGCGATCAGGGTCATGAGGTCGTCGTGCAGTCCTTCGTTGCGACCTCGTAGCGGTCGGTCCCGCCGCCCAGGCCGAACTCGCCGGCAGCGCCTATCCCACCGGTGCGCGGGTCACAACGCCGAAGCGAATGCGGTTTGGCGACCTAGCAGGCATTCCGCGGCGAAGGGAACACACCATCCAACCCCACCTCCTTTGTTTCGCGTCCAGCGCTGTTCGGGGCACTCGCGAGCCGCGACCGCAGACTTGGCGGTCTGTAAGGCTCGGGGTGTAATGGCCGACAGAGTGGTGGTTGAGGGTGGGTTGCGTAGGGGTGAGACTGGCCCGGACGGGGCTTTTGTGCCCTGCACGGTCATGCGCACGCGATTCGTCCCGGAGGCACCATGAGCAAGCACGTCACGCACTGGATCGGTGGTGCCGAGTGGGTCGGCACCTCTGAGCGCCGCGGCGATATCTACAACCCGGCCACCGGCAAGGTCACCGGGACCGTCGACTTCGCGTCGGTGGCCGAGGTGGACGAGGCGGTCAGCGTCGCGGTCCGTGCGTTCGCCACGTGGAAGAACGCGTCGCTCGCCAAGCGTTCGACCGTGCTGTTCAACTTCCGGGAGCTGCTCAACGCCAAGAAGGACGAGCTCGCGGCGATCATCGTCGCCGAGCACGGCAAGGTGCACTCGGACGCGCTCGGCGAGATCGCCCGCGGCCAGGAGGTCGTCGAACTCGCCTGCGGGATTCCGCACTTGCAGAAGGGCGGCCACTCCGAGCAGGCGTCGACCGGCATCGACGTCTACTCGATCCGCCAGCCGCTCGGGCCCGTCGCGATCATCTCGCCGTTCAACTTCCCGGCGATGGTCCCGATGTGGTTCTTCCCGATCGCGATCGCCACCGGCAACACGGTGATCCTCAAGCCGAGCGAGAAGGACCCCTCGACCGCGAACTTCCTCGCCGATCTGTGGAAGCAGGCCGGTCTGCCCGAGGGTGTCTTCAACGTCGTGCACGGTGACAAGGTCGCCGTCGACCGCATCCTGGAGCACCCCGACGTCAAGTCGGTGTCCTTCGTCGGTTCGACCCCGATCGCCAAGTACGTCTACGAGAACGGCACCCGCTACGGCAAGCGTGTGCAGGCCCTCGGCGGCGCCAAGAACCACATGCTGGTGCTCCCGGACGCCGACCTCGACCTGGTCGCCGACGCCGCGGTCAACGCCGGCTTCGGCGCGGCCGGTGAGCGGTGCATGGCGATCTCGGCCCTGGTCGCGGTCGAGCCGATCGCCGACGACCTGATCGCCAAGATCAAGGAGCGGATGACCAAGCTGCGCGTCGGCGCGGGCTGCGCCGCCACGTCCGAGATGGGCCCGCTGGTCACCCGCCAGCACGCGGACAAGGTGCTCGGCTACATCCAGGCCGGCGTGGACCAGGGCGCGAAGGTCGTCGTAGACGGTCGCGAGCACCCCATCGACGGCGACGACGTCACGGACGGCTTCTGGGTCGGCCCGACGCTGTTCGACAACGTCACCCCCGAGATGTCGATCTACACCGAGGAGATCTTCGGCCCGGTGCTGGCCGTGCTGCGGGTCCAGTCGTACGACGAGGGCCTGGCCCTGATCAACGCCAACCCGTACGGCAACGGCACCGCGATCTTCACCAACGACGGTGGCGCGGCCCGCAAGTTCCAGAACGAGGTCGAGGTCGGCATGATCGGCATCAACGTGCCGATTCCGGTCCCGGTCGCCTACTACTCGTTCGGCGGTTGGAAGAACTCGCTCTTCGGCGACCTGCACGCGTACGGCGCCGACGGCGTGCAGTTCTTCACCCGCGGCAAGGTCGTTACCCAGCGCTGGTTGGACCCGAGCCACGGCGGCATCAACCTGGGCTTCCCGACCAACGACTGACGGTTTCGACCGCCTGCGAAAACTCGCCCGTGCGCAGCCCGCCCGACCCCGAAGACGTGGTCGAGCGGGCTTCGCCATTTCTTCCGAACGCCTTCCCTGGCAGCATGCGTGACGGGTCGTCAGATGATCAGTCGACGGCCGTTCACGTTCGTGACAGGGGTGCGGGGCATGACCGGCGATACCGCTATTCGTTTGATCCAGATCTCCGACGTGCACTACCGGGACCAGCCCGGTACGCACGGGTTCGTCCAACACGACCCGGACGCCGGCCTCGCGGCCGCGCTCGCGGACGCCGCCGACGCGATCGCCGCGGCCGACGTCCTGGTCGCCTCGGGCGACCTCGCCGACACCGGCGAGCCCGGCGCGTACCGGCGACTGGGTGACGTCCTGGCGACGCTTCCGGTGCCGGTGTACTGCCTTCCCGGCAACCACGACAGCCACGACGCGTACACGGCCGGCCTGCCGCGAACCACGGTCCACCTGGAGCCCGCGGTGCGGATCGGGTCGTGGCTGCTGCTCATGGTCGACACCAACGCGCTCGGCCGCGAACACGTCGGCGAGGGCGTGTACCGCGACCTCGACGACCGGATGACCCGCGCCGACGGCCCCGAGTTGAGCCCCGCCGAGGATGCCCGCATGCGCGCGATCCTGGCGGACTCGGACGCCGAGCACGTGCTGCTGTTCGTGCACCAACCGCCGTTGGCGTCGATCTGCCCGAGCCTGGACCCCTCCGGTCGGCTCGGCGCGCTGCTACGCGACTTCCCACACATCCGGGCGATCTCCGGCGGTCACCTGCACGGCAGCCTGGAAGGCGAGTTCGGCGGCGTACCGGTGTTCGTGGCCCCGTCGACGACGTACAGCATCGACTACACGGGCAAGCACTTCGACGGCCCCGGCTACCGCACGTTCACCCTGTACGCCGACGGCCGCGTCGAGTCGGCGGCGCACACCGCGCCCGGCCCGATCACCGACGCCATGCGGGCCAAGCCCGCGCCGCGCTTCCTCACCGACCTGATGTTGGGTGTGGTGACGATCGAGGACATGCGCGAGATGACGGACGAGCAGTTCGAGCAGCGCTTTGGTGAACCGCGCCCGGTGCGCGGCGCGTGAACCGCCCACGGCAGGCCCGAGGTGTCCAGGACGCCCCGGTCGGATCGGTACGAGGAGACACGTGACACAGCATCAGGCGAACGCCGGACTCACTCTAGAAGGGGTCCGCAACTTTCGCGACACAGCCGGCCTGCCCACCGCCGACGGCCGCCGCATGCGCGCGGGACGCTATTTCCGCAGCGGCCACCTCGGCACGCCCACCGAGGCCGACAAGGCGGCCCTGGCCGGCCTCGGCATCCGGCTCGTGGTGGACCTGCGCAGCCCGGCCGACATCGAACTGGACGGCGCCGACGTACTGCCCGACGGTGCGCGCTGGTTGAACCTGTCGATGTCCGACCCCGCGCGGCACTCCGACTTCTTCAGCGAGATCCGCAACGCCGACATGAGCGTGCTGCGCGAGCGGCTCGGCAACGGGCGCGCGGAGAAGTCGATCGCGGCCGACTACCGCGACCAGGTGGTGACTCGTGTGCACAAGCACGCGCAATTGCTGCGCGCGCTGACCGACGCCGACGGCCTGCCGGTCGTCGTGCACTGCTCCGCCGGCAAGGACCGCGCGGGCATCGCGGCCGCTCTCGTGCAGCGCATCGTCGGCGTCTCGCACGACGACGTGATCGCGAACTACCTGGTGAGCAACGCGCCGGAGAACCGCTACGAGCCCAACACCGACAAACTCGCGATGCGGCCGGGCCTGTTGGAGTTGTTCCAGCCGTTCCTGGAGGTCCGCGAGGAATACCTGCGCGGGGCACTGGAGGTGATGGACACGCACTGGGGCAGTTTCGAGGCGTATCTCGACCAGGGGCTCGGCCTGGACGCGGACCGGCTCGCCCGGTTGCGCACCGCGCTGTTGGAGGACTGAGCCGACTCGGACGGGCCGAGGGCGGCGCCCCCGCGTGGGAGGCACCGCCCTCGGTGGTCACTCGCCGTCGACTCGGGAGACTCAGGAGACTCAGGGAGTCGCAGGAGTCGCAGGAGTCTCAGGACTCTCAGGACTCTCAGGAGTCGTCGGCCATCAGCTGGATCTTCCAGCGGGTGTCCTGCCGCGGACGCAGGTACAGAAGCCAGTACAGCGCCGCGACGACGAGCACCCCGCCGCTGATGAGCAGGGCCTTGGGCTCCTGCTTGGTCAGGACGTACACCATGAACGCGATCAGCAGGATCGGGATCACCGGCCAAAGCGGCATCCGCCACGCCTGGGCGCTCTTGTGTACGCCGCGCCGGGCATAGAGCGCCGCGATCGCAACGACCAGGTACAGAGCGGCCACCGCGACCCCGGTGACGTCCTCGAGGGTGTCCAGCGTGACGAAGCACAGCAGCGCGCCGGGCACACCCACGACCAGCGTGGAGATCCACGGCGAGCCGAAGCGGTTGACCTTGCCGAACGCCCGGTTCACCGGCTCGGGCCACGCCCTGTCCCGGGCCGACGCGTAGACCACGCGCGAGTTCTGGATCACCATCACCACGCCGGCGTTGATGATCGCGAGCGCGACGCACAGACCCACGAAGGTCGCCGTACCGTGCCCGGCCCAGCCCTCGACGATGCTCAGGAAGTCACCCTCGGCGAGTGCCTCCTGGCTCGGCGCGCCGAGCGAGATCGCGACGGTCGGGACGATCAGCACCAGGCCGCCGAGACCGAGCGTCCACAACACCGTGCGCGAGACGGTGCGGCGCGGGTTCTCCATCTCCTCGGCGAGGTAGACCGCGGTGGAGAAGCCTTGCAGGGCGAAGAGCGCGCCGGCCATGCCGGCGATCAGGACGCCCATCGTGATCGGGTCGGAGGTGTGCGTGGCGGCATCGACGATCTCGGGCTTGACCAGCGTCGAGAAGGGCTGGTTGCTGTTCGCGAAGCCGAGGAAGGCGACCACGCCCGCGGCGATGACCTCCAGGGCCAGGAAGATGCCGGTCACCCACGCGTTCGCGCGCAGATCGAGCAGGCCCATCACGGTGGCCAGGATCATCACCGCGGCGCCGGCCCACATCTTGTCGATCGTCACGATCGAGGTCAGATAGTCGGCGGTGCCCAACGCGATGATCGGGGGCACGACCATCACCACGATGGTGGCGATGACGAAGACGAGCCAGGCCATGAAGCGGCCCATGAGGGTGCCGACCATGGCGTACTCGCCGCCGGCGCTGGGCACGAGGGTGCCGAGTTCGGAGTAGCAGAACGCGACGCCCACGCACAGCACGGCCGCGACGATCAGGGCCAGCGATACGCCTGAGCCGAGGTCGAGGAACATGTCGGGCACGATCACGAACAGGGACGACGCGGGGGTCAGACAGGAAAGCGTGAGCAGCGTGCCGCCGAGGACCCCGATGGATCGCTTGAGCGGTGCGGGCCCCGCGCCACTGCCGTCGAGAGTGGTGACTGCTGTCGGAGTCGAGGTCCCGGGCGGCGGTGGGGTTGTTTCTACAGCCATGTGCGCTACCTCGAAAGGCCGGCGGGGTGCGGTTATCGCCTCCGGGACGGATGTGGAGCAGCCGTCGAAACCTTCCGAGCGGTGCGCCGGTAATACAAACGCCCGTTTGATCATGCGTCAAGATCCCGTTAGCAACTGATTCCGTAGGTTGTAGGCACAGATTTCCCCGAATAACGCTTTAAGCTGGCATCTGACGGCACGTAATCCGCAGACTGAACTGCGGGAAAAGTTCCCTCACAATTCACCTGGCGATACCCTCCGCCCCATGGCCAACCGTGTCCTCACCCATACCGGCGCACGTGTGCCGGTCATCCAGGCCCCGATGGGGTGGATAGCCCGGTCCCGGCTGGCCTCGGCGGTGTCCACCGCGGGCGGGCTCGGCATGATCGAGACGTCGTCCGGCGAGGTGGACGCGTGCCGCCGCGAGATCGACACGATGGTCGCTGCACGGCTGCCGTTCGGGGTCAATCTGCCGCTGATGTTCCTGCGCGACGACCGTTTGGTGCGGCACGTGGCCGACGCGGGCGTGCGGTTCGTGACGACGTCGGCGGGCAACCCGGCGACGTTCGTCGACCTGCTCAAGGAGCACGGCCTGACGGTGTATCACGTGGTCCCGTCGATCCGGGCCGCGCGCAAGGCGATCGGCGCCGGCGTGGACGGTCTCGTGGTCGAGGGCGCGGAGGGCGGCGGCTTCAAGAACCCGGCCGAGGTGTCGCTGCTCGTGCTGCTCCAGGGCATCCGCGAGATCACCGACCTGCCGATGGTGGCGGCCGGCGGGATCGTGGACGGCCGGGGCATGGCCGCCGCGTTCGCGCTCGGCGCGGAAGCCGTACAGATGGGCACGCGGTTCCTCGCGTGCGCCGAGAGCCCGGTGCACGCGCACTACAAGCAGGCCGTGCTCGACGCGGACGAGACCGGCACGGTCGTGGTCAACCGCACGGGGAGCCCCACCATGCGGGTGCTCGGCACCGCGTTCTCCCGCGCGCTCGTCGCCTCCGGCGGGCCCGCGAACAGTTCCCTGGCGGCGGTGAAGCGGCTGTATTTCGACGGTGAGATGGAGGCGTCGCTCGCGTCCGCGGGTCAGTCGGTCGGGCTCGTACACGAGGTCGAGACCGCGGCCGCGATCATCGATCGGACGATGTCGGGCTTTCGCGCGGCGATGGAGACGGCGGCGAAGCGGGCGGCCGAGGTCTGAGCCGGGCTCGCACCGGGACCAGGGCCGCGGCCCACAGCACGATCCCGCACAGTGCCCACGCCGCGAGCACATCGGCCAACCAGTGGTAGTGGCACCACAGCAGCGAGAAGCCGATCAGCACGCACAGCAGCGTCACGCCGACGCGCAGGCGGCGGCGTGCGGGCGCCGACACGACACGCCCGACGAGCAGCGCGCCGAGGCCATAACAGACCGTCGAGGTCGCGGTGTGCCCCGACGGGAAGAATCCCCACTGGTCGGCGGTCACCGGCGATTCGCCGGGGCCCGGCCGGCCGATCAGGTCCTTGCCGCCGATCACGCCGACCAGCACCACCGCGACCGCGCCGAGCGCGAGCGGCACCGGGTACGCCCGGCGGAGCCGACACGCGGCGAACAGCGTCGCCGCGGCGAGGACGATGCCGGCCGGGACCGGCCCGCCGAGATCGGCGATCGTGTGCATCGGATCGTCGAGCCAGGCCAGGTCGGAGCGGGCGGCGAGGTCGCGCACGCCGTCGCGAACGATGCGATCGAGGGCGATCGAGGGCCCGCTTTCGGCCACTACCTGAATGGTGAGCGCCGCGAGGGCGAACAGGAGAATCAGCGGCAGTCCGAGGCCACGCGTGTACTGTGAGTGAACAGACCACCGCCCCGGAACGGGGGGCGTTGTCCCGGGGCGGCCACCGGCTTGCTCAGGGCCGGTGTCGGAGGAAGGTCTGTGCATCTCACTCGAAGATACGCGGCAGGTGGGGCGACAAGTTCCCTGATGGCGGCCTTGTCACAAAGCCTGCACACGTTCTCCACGCTCTGGAAGGCGAGAGATGCGCGCGGTACCTTGGGGCTGGGCGGGTGTGAGCGGCGTCACAGCGTGTATCACGTGAGCCCGTTTACCCCTACGGGTCCAAGCATTCGGAGAATATCTGTTAGTAGGACAAATCGACGGTGGCTTGAGTGACGTGGCATTGACGCAATGTCGCTGATCGCCCCTCTGCTGTCAGCACGCAAAGGTAGGGTTGGCCAGGTGGTTGAAGAGTCCGATTACTCGACATACCGCGTGCCGTGCATCCCGGCCCCCGCGGGGAGCGGGCGCGTCCGCCGGACCGAGATTCCGGTGGTTTCCAAGGGCGTCAAGGCGGGCGGTTCCGTGTTCGATTCCTCGGTGGAGCCCCGACCGGGTCGGGGCGCCGGTTCGACGGGCGTGGTCCTGACCAGTGACCGCCAACTGCGCGTCGTGCGCACGACCCGGCCGCGTGGGCTGCGCCTCGAAGGCGAGATCGACCTCGCCAACGTGGACGTGGTCCGACGAGTCCTCGCATCGGCCGCGCGCGACGGCGGTGACATCCGGGTGGACGTGAGCAAGCTCGCCTTCATCGACGTCGCCGGTTTGCGCGTGTTCGTCGACCAAGCCGGCGCGCTCGCCCTGCGCGACGGTCGCATGGTGCTCGTCGGCGCGAGCCGGCAGATGGTCCGGGTGCTCGGGTTGTGCGGCTGGGATGCCGTACCGGGCCTGACCATGGTCGAGCGGATCGCCCCGGCGCAGCGCCGGCCGCGGATCTGACCGACCCGCTCGCCGCCGTCCCGGCGGTGAACGTCGCTTTTCGGCCGAGTTCGCCGCACACACGAAAAATCCCCGCCCACCGGATCGCTCCGGTGGGCGGGGATTCGTGCGTCACGGGTGCCGCGGGCCGGGATCGGGACCGCGTCCGCTCCAAGCGCGTGACCCCGGGCCGCGTCGGCTCAGGCTCGGACCGCGTCCGCGAACGCCTGCTCCAGCACGTCGAGACCCTCGACGAGCAGGTGCTCCGGGATCACCAGCGGCGGCAGGAACCGCAGCACGTTGCCGTAGGTGCCGGCCGTCAGCACCAGCAGACCCTGCGCGTGGCACGCCTTGGCGACCGCGGCGGCCAGTTCCGGGGCCGGCTCCTTGGTTCCGGGCTCGACCAGCTCGATCGCGATCATCGCGCCGCGACCGCGAACCTCGCCGATCTCGGCGAACTTGTCCTGCATCGTGCCGAGTCGGCCGAGCATGATCTCGCCGATCCGACGGGCCGCGCCGTTGAGGTCGAGGCCGCGCATGGTCTCGATCGCGCCGAGCGCCGCGGCGCACGCGACCGGGTTGCCGCCGTACGTGCCACCGAGGCCACCCGCGTGGGCGGCGTCCATGATCTCGGCGCGGCCCGTGACGGCGGCGAGCGGCAGGCCGCCCGCGATGCCCTTGGCGGTGGTGATCAGGTCGGGGACGATGCCCTCGTCCTCACACGCGAACCACTGGCCGGTCCGGCAGAAACCGGTCTGAATCTCGTCCGCGACGAAGACGATGCCGTTGGCCTTGCAGAACTCGACGATCTTGGGCAGGAAGCCCTTGGCCGGCTCGATGAAGCCGCCCTCGCCCAGGATGGGCTCGATCACCACGGCCGCGACGTTGTGCGCGCCGATCTGCTTGGTGATGATGTCGATCGCCTGCGCGGCGGCCTCGTCGGCGCAGTCCTCGGCGCCGGTGAGCCAGCGGTAGGGGTAGGCGACCGGGACGCGGTAGACCTCGGGCGCGAACGGGCCGAACGACTCCTTGTACGGCATGTTCTTCGCCGTCAGGGCCATCGTCAGGTTGGTCCGACCGTGGTAGCCGTGGTCGAACACGACCACCGCGGGGCGCTTGGTGTGCGCCCGCGCGATCTTGATCGCGTTCTCCACCGCCTCGGCGCCGGAGTTGAACAGCGCGGTGCGCTTGTCGTGGTCACCCGGGGTCAGCTCGTTGAGTTGCTCGGCGACGGCCACGTACGACTCGTACGGGGTCACCATGAAACACGTGTGGGTGAACCGCTGCAGCTGCTCCGACGCGCGGCGCACAACGCCCTCCGCCGCGTTGCCGACACTGGTCACGGCGATACCCGAGCCGAAGTCGATCAGCGAGTTGTCGTCCACGTCCACCACCACACCGCCGCCGGCCTGGGTCACGAAGACCGGCAGGGTCGTGCTGACACCGCGCGGGACCGCCTGGTTCCGGCGGGCCATGAGCTCGGTCGACTTGGGGCCGGGGATGGCGGTGACGAGCCGGCGCTCCTGCGGGAGCGAGGGCCCACCGGGCTGCGAGGCGCCCATGCTGGTCTCCTGTGGGTTGTGGTGGGGGATCGCGGCGAAACCGCGGCCCCGTTTTCGGCTGTGCCGGCTCTCTCGGCCGTGACGGCGCCGTCGGCGGTGACGGCACTGTCGGCCAGGACGGCCTGTTCGCTGTGACGGCACTACTCGTCACTACTCGTCAGGCTAGGGGCGGTGTCGGCACCGACGCATGCGCCGCTGTGGTCAATCACCCGGTTGCTTGTGTCCGGGATGGACAAATGCCCACCGGGAACACCCCGGGGGGAACACGCAACCGAACACGCCGAGGAATCGTGCCGGAATGATCATCACGACACAGGGTCGGGCGCCTACATTGAGTTCGGTCGGAGGGCGTGGTTCCGGGAGGGCGTGACGTGGACGTGGAACGGCCGGGCTCGCCGGCTTTCGAGACGACGGACGCCAAGGCGTCCGGGCGGCGCGAGCGGACCACGCCGGCGCGCGTGCCGCCCGCCCCGCGCCGGGCCGGCGACGCCTTCGACCTGCGGACGTGGCTTCGCACCCCGCGGCACAGCGAGGCCCCCGGCGTGTACGGCTTCGGGCGCGACGCGCGGCGGATCAAGCAGGCGCGGATCGAGCGCGAGGCCCGGGTGCGGCCCGACGCGACGCTGATCCGGCGCGCGGCGCTGTGGCTCGTGGTGGCCCTGTTCACGTTCACCGGGGCGCTCTACGTCTACGTCTGGCTGGTCATGAAGACCATGCCCGAGTTCCTGTGGTCGGTCCTGCTCTACGTCGTGCCCTACGTCGTGTTGATCCCGCTGTACGCCTACCTGGGCCGCTGGCACGAACTCGTGTGGCCCTACCTGCGCCCGTACTGGCAGCGGATGGATCGGCGCGCCGAGCTGAACGGACGCCCGCGCCCCGAACAGGTGCGCCGGGCCGCGCTGTTCCTGGTCGTGGGATTCGTGCTGTGGATGGCACTGATGACCCCGTTCGTGGAACTGCTCCTGCTGATCTTCCCGCGCTCGCTGCTGCACGACTGGCAGTGGCTGGTCCGGCTCCTGTACAACGGCGCGTTCCTCGCCGACGCCGCGTGGTTGGGGCGGTGGGGCGTCGTGCTCAAGCCGTACCTGCTCACCCCGCGCGAGGGCGTGCCCGGGCCCGAGGGCGACGACGAGAGCGCGCCCGACGCCGACCTGTGGCCCGAACTGCGCGAGGCCGGACAGCACGAGGCGGCCGACCTGCTCGACGACGAGGCCGACACCGGGCGCCTGCGCGACGTCGACTACCTGCGCCTGCGCCGGGTCATCGAGGCCGGCGACCACGACCGCGAATACCTCGCCGACGTCGCCGAGGAGATCGCCGACAACGGGGCCGCGGCGTGTCGGCACGGATCGGGACAACGCGACGTACGACCGCGCCGGTCCCATCACGACCTGCTCACCGGCCAGGTCCGGATCGGCACGGGCACCGCCGACCCGAAGAACGACGCCGTCTACCGCGGCACCGGCTTCGCCCTGGACCCCCAGTCGCTGGGCACCTCGATGATCGTGGTCGGCGCGGCGCGGGCCGGCGAGCCCGCCCGACTGCTCGAACCCGTGATCGAGACGATGAGCCTGCGCGCGCTCGCCGGCACCGCGTCGCTCGTGGTGATCGACGGCAAGGGCGACGAGTTCGAACGCCTCGACGGCTGGGACCGCGAGATCGTGGTGGGCAACCCCGACTCGCCCTCGGGCCTGGACCTGTACGGCGGGGCCGCGTCGCCCGAGGACGCCGCCGACCGGCTCGCCGCCGC
>NZ_WWJX01000456.1 GCF_009865215.1 Streptomyces sp. SID3343
TTCGGCGGCGCCGGCGGTCGCCCCCAATACCGCGGCATCCGGCGACTCGGGCGGCGACGACGGCGGTGTCCTGGTCCCCGTCCTGATCGGTGTAGGCGGCGTAGTGCTTCTCGTCGGCGGCTTCGGGGCCTTCGCCATCCGTCGCCGCCGAGCCCGCGAACTCGCCGCCGCCGCACCGCCACCCTGGCCGCCGGCCCCGCCGCCCTACTACCACCAGCAGGGCGGGCCATACGGGCGCGGTTGATGTCTGCGGTGCTCCGCACGCGATCGTCGAGATGACCTCGCTGCGCGAAGTCGACTGCTCCATCTGCCGGTTCGGTGGCCTCGACCGGCGGGGCGGAGGTTGTGGTGGTCGGCGGCTTGGGCGACCACCGCGTTCGGCGTCGGTGGTGCTGTTTTGTTGGTCGGCGGTCTTGTGGCGCTTGTCGTTCGGCGATGTCGGGCTCGGGAGCCTGTGGTTGCTTCGTTGTGGCCGGCCACCCCGCCTCACCCCCACCACCAGGGGGGCCCTACGGTCGCGGTTGATGCCTGGGAGGGTGGCGTGATCCAGCTCATATTGCCGTGTGGCAACGAGGGTGTCCGGTCGCGTCGTCATGTCTCTTGGTACGTACCGAGTGAGGGAGACACATGCCGAGATCGGCAGTACGCGCGTCAAGTGGCGTGAGCGTAGGGGGGCGTCGTTCGCGGCGAATACGTACGGCGCTGCCGGCGGTCGCGGTGTGCGTTGCGTTGCTGGGCGTGGGGGCCTGTGGGGGCGGGGGCGACGACAAGAAGTCCAAGAAGCCCGACGCCGTTTCGACCGGCAGCAAGGCGCCGGAGACCGGCGGCGGCACCGCAGGCGGCGGAGGCGGCGACAAGCCCGAGGCACCCAAGGTGTCCACGGCCGTGGTCACCATCGCCCCGAAGGACGGCGCGACCGGCGTCGCCACGGACGGTGCGTTGAAGGTGAGCGCCAGCGCCGGCAAGTTGACCGACGTCAAGGTCACCACGTCGGAGGGTTCGGCCGTCGAGGGCAAGACGTCGGCGGACGGCGCCAGTTGGCAACCCGCCTCGGCGCTCCAGACCGGTACCAAGTACGCGGTGTCCGCGGTCGCCACCGACCCGGCCGGACTCACCTCGGCGTTGCAGTCCTCGTTCACGACGCTGACTCCGGCGAACACCAACTTCGGCAACTTCAACATCGACGCCAAGGCCACCTACGGCGTCGGCATGATCGTCTCGCTGGAGTTCACCAAGGCCGTCAAGGACAAGGCCGTCGTGGACTCCTCGGTCACGGTGACCTCGGAGCCGGCGGTCGACGTCAAGGGCCACTGGTTCGGCGACCAGCGCCTGGACTTCCGTCCCGAGAAGTACTGGACGCCGGGCACCAAGGTCACCCTGCACCTGAACCTGGACGGCAAGCAGACCTCGCCGGGTGTCTACGGCAAGCAGAAGAAGGACGTCACCTTCACGATCGGCCGCTCGCAGACCAGCGTCGCGGACAACAACGCGCACACGCTCACGATCACCCGCGACGGCGGCGAACCGAAGAAGCTCCTGGCGAGCCTCGGCGACGCCGAGAACACCACGTACAACGGCAAGATGCTGATCATGTCCAAAGAGCCCACCGTGCACATGGATTCGCAGACCGTGCCCGGCTTCGGCAAGGGCGTGTACGACATCCCGGACGTCCCACACGGCATGCGGCTGAGTACGTCCGGCACCTATGTGCACGGCAACTACTGGCGCAAGCCCGCGCCGTTCGGCAAGGAGAACACCAGCCACGGCTGCGTCAGCCTCCAGGACGTCAAGGGCGGCGGCGACCCCGAGATGGCCGCCGCGTGGTTCTACGACAACTCGCTGATCGGCGACGTCGTCGAGGTGGTCAACTCGCCCGACAAGGTGATCGCCGCCGACAACGGCTGGAGCGGTTGGACGATGACCTGGGACAAGTGGTCGACGAACTGAGCCGGTCGGTCGGTCGTGGACAGGCCGAAGGGGGCGGTGTCGGTTCGCCGACACCGCCCCCTTCGGGTTTCTCCGCCGACCACTACCGGGTTGCTACCGACCCGGATACTGCCCCGACTGCGGCGGGTAGGGCTGGTGTCGGCCGTATCCGCCCTGCGGGTGCGGGTTCGCCGCGTACCGCGCGCCGCCCGGATAGGCGGCGGCCAAAGGCTGTTCGGTCACCGTGACCGAGTCCTGGCCTTCACTCCCTTTGCGGTGCGCGCGTCCCGGCCGCTTGGGCCACCACATGCCCCGGCCGAGCATCGCGGACAGGGCCGGTACCAGGACGATCGACAGCACGATCGCGGACAGGAGGATGCCGAGCCCGGTCGCGAAGCCCAGTTCCTGCTGTGCCGGGCTGGCCGCCAGGCTGGCGAACGAACCGGCGAGCACGAGTCCGGCCGTCGCGATCGCGGGGGCGGTGTGCTTGACCGCCTCGGCCACCGCGTGCCTGGCCGTGACCGGCTTGTCCATCTCCTCACGGATGCGGTCGCTGATCAAAATGTTGTAGTCGGTGCCCAGCGCGACCACGAACAGGAACAGGATCAACGGCAGGGTGAACGAGACGCCGGGGCGATCCAGCATGTGCTGGAAGACCAGCGTGCTCGCGCCCAGTGTGGCCACGAAGCCGAGTCCGACCGCGATCATCAGCACGAGCGGCGCCAACACGCAGCGCAACAGCATGAACAGGATCAGCGCGATCAGGATCGCGGCGACCGGGAACACCAGCTTCAGGTCCTTGTTCACCGCGGTCGACACGTCCGCGAAGATCGCGGCCGGGCCGGTGATGTGCGCCTCGGTGCCTGCCGGGGTGTTCTTCGCGATGATGTCCCGGACCGGACCCGACACCAGGTCTCGGGCTTCCTGGTTGTCCGACTTGTGGGCCAGGAACACGTCGATTCGGGCAGCGGTGCCGTCCTGGTTCAGGGTCGGCTTGGCCACCTGGCCGACGCCTTCGACCTTGGCGAGCGCTCCGGTGAGGCCGGTGAGGCCGCGCTCGTCGATCTTGGCACCGCCCTTGCCCGCCACGAACACGGTGTGCGGGTCGGTCACACCGGCCGGCAGCGAACGGGCGATCTCGCCGGCGACCTCGACTGCGGCGGTCTTGGGCGCGTTGGTCTGGTCGTAGTTCATCTTGACGCCCACCGCGCCGGCGCCGAGCGCGGCCAGGACGGCCAGGCTCGCCACCGCCCAGATCAGCGGCCGACGGCTGATGTTCAGCCCGAGCCGGGCGCTCAGGCCGCCCGCGCCTTCCTTCTTCCATGCCTTCGCCGGCCAGAACAGGCCGCGACCGAAGACCGAGAGCAACGCCGGCAGCAGAGTCAGGCTCGCGATCAACATGACCAACACCGACACGGCGATGGCCGGCCCGAGCACCCGGAACTGTCCGAAGCTGGCCACCCCCAGCGTCGCGAACGCGGCGACGATGGTCAGTGCCGCGCACGTGATCGCCGTACCGACCTTGCCGGACGCCTCGACGGCGGCCGCGCGGCCGCTCTGGTCGGGATGCGTACGCAATTGCTCCCGGAAGCGGAACATCAGGAAGAGGAAGTAGTCGATACCGATCCCGAGCAGGACGACGGTGATGATCGACGGCGTGCCCGTGTCCAGCTTGATGCCGGTCAGTTTCGCCATGGCGACGACCGCTCCCTGCGCGGCGCCGCCGATCACGGTCGTCACGAGCAGCGGCACGATCGCGGCGAGCACGCTACGGAAAACCAGCACGTTCAAGAGGACGATGAGGATCATCGTCAACATCGCCGCGAATTTCTGCTTTTCCTCGTCCGCGTCGAAATCGTCGACCGTGGACGCGAGACCTCCGGTGTATCCGGTCCGGAATCCGGCCGCGTCGAATTCGGCTTTCGAGGCTTCGCGGACGTCACGATAGACGTCCTGGAGCCCCGCGTCGTTCAGCTTTCCCTTCAGGTGCATGGAGACGAGTTGGAAACTCCCGTCCGGCGCCGGTTCGCCGACGACGAGCTTCGGCGTCTGGGAGTAGTTCTCCTCGAACTGCGCCGGCTCCATCTCGAACCGGCGGTTGCCCAGGTCGGCGGCGGTCTTGGCGATCTTCGGCCGGTCCTGCGGGGTGATCTTCGAGCCGTCGGAGCGGGCTACGAGGATGGTGACCGTATTGGGGTCGGCCTTCTCGTCGAATTTGTCCTCGGCGATCTGCATCGCCTTGGCGGAGTCGTATTTCTCGGGCAGGAACCCGCCGATCTCGGATTCGGTGACGCTGCTCGTCCACGCTTTGCCGGCGACCATCAGCGCTCCGCCGATGACGACCCAGACGATAATGGTGAGCCATCGATGCCGAATGGCGAACGTTGTAGTGCTACGGATCATTTTCCTTCTCCGCCGGCGGGCCTGCTGAACAGGGGAAATCAAGGGGGATTCGACTGATCCAAGACCATCATGCGAATACCCCGGTGGGCATCGACCGGGGGGACGGGACGCGACCGGGACCGTGGTCCGGGCGATCCGGCCACCCAGGACCGGGGTCCGGGGTGAGAGATCCTCAGTGCTGGGGATCGGCAACAGGGGCCCGACACGGTCAAATAGAGACAGGGCCGAAGAGCCGTCGCCCACTTGGACACCCGGCCGAAACCGCCGCCGAGGAGCCCCCACACCGCCGGCGCGAACCCCACCCCCGAGACGAACCCCGACCCCGCGAAGGAGGCCCCGGATGCGTACCGATCACCCCCGCGCGACCGCACCCGGCGGCCTCCTGGTGCGGCTGGCCGCTCGCGGGGCGGCGCCGAGGCGGCCGGCGAGGCTGTCGTGGAATCTCAACGACGCGCTGATCGTCGCCGCGACCGGACTGGCCGACGTGCTCGGCTACATCGTGCTGAGCCGGGCGAACGGGCCGTCGACGAGCACGACCGGGGTGGTCCTGCTGACGCTGTCCGCCCTGCTCCTGTTCGTTCGGCGGCGGTATCCGGTCCAGGTCCTCGCGGCCGTCCTGGTGATGCAGGTGGGCTTCACGTTCCGCGAGGCCGGCCCGCATATGTTCGCCACGTCCACCGCCGTCGCGCTGTACGCGGTCTCGCGCTCCCGAGGCCGCCTCGCCGTGGCCCTCGGCGCGGGCGCCACCTTGGCCGCGCAACTGCTTCGGGACGAACGAGGCACCGACCCCCTGGCGTGGGCCGGGCTCGCGGACGTGATGACGACCGGCTTGGTCGTGGCCACCGGGGCCGGCGTGTTCGCGTGGCGGCAACAGCAGTCGATCAACCGGCAGTTGCTCGCCGACGGCGCGGTGATCGAGGAGCGTCGGCGGATCGCCCGCGAGCTGCACGACATCGTGGCGCACCACATCACCACCATGTATCTGATGTCCGGCGGCGCCCGATCGACGCTCGACCGGGACCCCGAGACGGCCCGGTCCGCGCTGATCACCCTCGAAGGCTCCGGCCGCACCGCACTGCGCGAGATGCGGCAACTGCTCGGCGTCCTGCGCAGCTCGGACGCTCCCGAAGAGGCGCCGTCCGCGCCGCAACCCGGGATGGCGCAGCTCGACGGACTGATCGCCGAGTCGTGCGCCGCCGGCCTGCCGACCGAGTTGGAGGTCGCCGGCCCGGCCCGGCCACTGCCGTTGGCCACGGGGCTCACCGTGTACCGGATCGTGCAGGAGGCGCTGACCAACGCCCGCAAGCACGCCGGGCACGCCCGGGCCCGGGTGCGCGTCGAGTACCTGCCGGATCGGGTCGTGATCGAGGTGTGCGACGACGGCACCGGCATCGGGGAGCGGCGCGCGCCCGCCGTCGCCGGCGCGGGATACGGTCTGTTGGGCATGCGCGAACGCGTCGCGGTGCACGGCGGCACCCTGGAGACGGGCGGCCGGGACGAGGGCGGATACCGGGTGGCGGCGACCGTGCCGATACCGCCGACACAGGACGAGGAGAAGTGGCCCCGATGAGCTTGGCTTCCGGCGACGACGAGCGGGGCGGGACCATCGCGGTCCTCATCGCGGACGACCAGCCGCTGGTGCGACACGGTCTGGCGCTGATCCTGCGGTCCGACCCCGGCGTCGAGGTCGTCGGCGAGGTCGGCGACGGCCTCCAGGCGGTCGAGTCGGCGCACCGGCTGAACCCCGACGTGATCCTGATGGACATTCGGATGCCGGTGATGGACGGCGTACAGGCGACCACTCGCCTCACCGCCGAACTTCCCAGGTGCCGCGTCCTGGCCCTGAGCACGTTCGACATGGACGAGTACGTGGTGGGCGCGTTGCGCGCCGGTGCGTCCGGCTTCCTGCCCAAGGACGTATCGCCCGAGGAACTGATCGCGGCGGTGTACACCGTGCACCTGGGCGATGCCGCGGTCGCACCCAGGCTGATGACCCGACTGATCGAGGCTTACGTGAAGACACCGTCGACCCCGCGCTCCCAGGTGGCGGGCCTGTCCGAGTTGACCCCTCGCGAGGTCGAGGTGCTGCGACTGATCGCGGCCGGATTCGACAACGCCGAGATCGCGAAGACGATGGGCATCGGCATCCAGACCGTCAAGAACCACGCAACCGGCCTCTTCGCCAAACTGGGCGTCCGCGACCGCGCCCAGGCCGTGGTGTTCGCCTACGAATCGGGCCTGGTGCAGGCGGGCCGCGCGTAGCGCCGCGCCGCACGCCCGGCCGCCCGATCGCCGGCTCCCGCTCCGACCCCGACCCCCGGCCGAACCCACCGGACAGCGTCGGCCAATCGCTCGTCACGAGTTGTGGTGCACCCGTACGATGCGTGCGTCGTCGGGGGCGAGACGGGGGTGGCCGATGGGGCTGGTGGCCAAGCGGGTCGGGGCGTTACGTGGAGAGATCGCCGGGCAGTTGGGGATGCGGCGGCGGATTCGGCAGTGGGTGTCGATCGGGTTCGTGCTCGGGCTGCTGATCGGCGCCGGGGTGGCCGCCGGGGCCGCGGCGTTGTACTGGCCGGAGAAGGACGAGCCGATCAAGTCGACCATGCGCGAGTGGGAGATCCCGATCAAGCGCGGGTCCGTGCGCAGTGACAAGGTCGTGTTGGCCCCGCAGGGCATCACGTGCGGCATGGAGTGGATCACCGGCACCCATGCCGAACACTTCGCGCGCGGGCGCCTGTGCCGGATCAAGGTGTCCGTCACGAACACCGCCCTGACCGCCGTGCCGATCGCCAACCTGGAGCAGCGGCTCGTACTGCCCGACGGCACCCAGGTCGGCATGGACCTCGAAGCCATGGAGATCAAGCGCCAGTTGCGTGACTTCGTCCTCGGCGCGTCG
Source organism: Streptomyces sp. SID3343 (assembly GCF_009865215.1). Classification (GTDB taxonomy): domain Bacteria; phylum Actinomycetota; class Actinomycetes; order Streptomycetales; family Streptomycetaceae; genus Embleya. The sequence continues at coordinate 7,226 of NZ_WWJX01000456.1, forward strand.
AACACCCTGGTCGAGGACCTGTGGTTCGACATACCCGCGGGCGTCGCGCCGGTCGCGGTGCTGCTTCGGGCCAACGCCGACGCGCCGCAGGGGCGGGCCGAACTGCCGCAAAAGGACTGGTCGAAGCGCTGATGCCGCGAGTACGGTCCGGGTTCATGGATCAAGCCGCGGACCACTCACCCCCGCCGCCGCCCGCCGAGCCCCGGGTGCGCGAACTCGCCCGCAGGTTCGCCGAACGGCACCCGGAACTGCTGCGCCGACTCAAGGAAGCGTGAGATGTACCTGCTCACCGCCGCCGACGCGATCGCCGTCGCCGAGGAAACCACCGGCAATCCCGGGATCCGTGACGCCGGCCTGGTCGAGTCCGGCGTGGCCCGCCCCGGCACGTCGGTGTTCGGCGCGGACGCGTATCCCGACGTGTGGACCAAGGCCGCCGCGCTGATGCACTCGATCGTCGCCAACCACCCGTTCCTGGACGGCAACAAGCGCACCGGCCTGGTCGCGGCCGTGGTCTTCCTCGAATACAACGGCGTGAACGTCGAACACCTCGACGAGGACGCGACGTTCGATCTGGTGATGTCGATCGCGGACGGCAGCCTGAGTGAGATCCCTGCCATCGCCGAGGGCCTGCGGACGGTCCTCGGGGCCTGAACCCGCGCCGGCTCACGGCCCCGCAGTGGACCCGCCACGCCGCCGACCCGACCGACGCGGCCACCGATCAGGTCGTCAGCAACCGCTCCCGCAGCCGTTCGATCTGCGCGTCCGAGAGCCCCAGGCCCTCCCGCGCGTATCCCTCGACCGACCCGTACTCGCGCTCCGCGGTCGTGAAGGCCGTGTTCAGGTAGTCCTCGTGCACGTCGAAGACCGGCTTGAGGTGCGCCGGGTCGAAACCGCGCTCGGCGATGTGCCGCAGGATCTCGCTGTTCTTGCTCTTGAGGTGCTCGGTGCTCGCGAGGTAGTCCTCGACGATCGTCGCGCGCGGCACGCCCAGCAGGGTGAGCAGCACGGCCGAGGTCCAGCCCGTGCGGTCCTTGCCCTGTGAACAGTGGAACACCGTCGGCGCCTCCACCGCCGCCATCCGTGCGAACACGTCGCGGTAGGCGGTGCGCGCGCCCTCGGTGCTCACGAACCGGCGGTACACCTCGCACATCAGCTCACGCCCGGCCGTGCCGCCGAGCAATTCGCCCGCGCGGTCCGGGTCGGCGAAGACCTCGCCGAACAGCTCGTCGTTCTGCCGGCCCATGACGTCGGCGACCAGCAGTTCGGCGCCCTCGGGGATCAGGTCGGGCTCGCGGTCGCGTTCGGTGTCCGAGCGCAGGTCGATCACCAGGGCGATGCCGAGTCGGACCAGCGTCACGGCGTCCGCGGCGTCCACCGAGCCCAGGCCGTCGGAACGGTAGACGAGGCCGGTGCGTACCTTGCGGCCGTCGGCGGTGGCGTGGCCGCCCGCTTCGCGAAAGTTCGGGGCGGTGACCAGGGTCGGCGTCGGGGACGTCATGGTGCGCGGGTCCTTCGCTGCGGGGAAAGAGGGGCGGGATCGCGAACGATCACCAACACCCTACGTGAGCGTACGGCGGGCTCAGGTAGGCGCCCACACGCCGTGTTCGACCCGCAACAGCACGGCCGAGCGTCCCGCCAACACCAGCCCCGCGCCGCCGGGAACCGGCTCGCTGTAGCGGGCCATCGGGTCGCCGTCGAGCGCGGTGTCGAGCACCACCTCGTACGCGTGAGCCCACGGTTCGTCCGGCAGGGTGAAGCGCATCGGCTGCGACGAGGCGTGCAGGACGAACAGGAAGCTGTCGTCCACGATCCGCTCGCCGCGCGGCCCGCGTTGCTCGATGTCCAGACCCGACAAATACATCCCGAGCGTCGCGGTCGGCGCGAACCAGTCCTTGCGGGTCATCTCACGCCCGGTCGGGGTGAACCACGCGAGATCGCGCAACCCGTCGGGACCGGCCGGTCGCCCCGAGTAGAAGGCCCGCCTGCACAGCACCGGATGCGCGCGTCGCAGCCGGATCAACCGGGCCGTCAGATCGAGCAGGGGGCGCCACTCGGGGGAGTCCAACGCGGACCAGTCCAGCCACGAGAGTTCGTTGTCCTGGCAGTAGGCGTTGTTGTTGCCGCGTTGCGTGCGGCCCATCTCGTCACCCGAGGTGATCATCGGTACGCCCGTGGACAACAGCAGCGTGATCATCAGGTTGCGGATCTGCCGCTTGCGCAGCGACACCACGTCGATGTTGGCCGTCTCGCCCTCGTACCCGTGGTTCCACGACCGGTTGTTGTCGGTCCCGTCCCGGTTGTCCTCGCCGTTGTCCTCGTTGCGCTTGCGCTCGTAGGTGACCAGGTCGCGCATCGTGAAACCGTCGTGCGCGGTGACGAAGTTGATCGACGCGTACGGGTTGCGGTCGTCGCGCTGGTACAGGTCGGACGAGCCCGACAGCCGGTAGGCGAGGTCGCGCACGTCGGGCCGCGCGCCACGCCAGAAGTCGCGTACGGCGTCGCGGTAGCGGTCGTTCCACTCGGTCCACAGCGGTGGGAACGCGCCCACCTGATACCCGCCGGGACCCAGGTCCCACGGCTCGGCGATCAGCTTGACGCGCGAGAGCACCGGGTCCTGTTGGATCACTGACAGGAACGGAGACAGGCGATCCACGTCGTGCGTCGAGCGCGCGAGCGCCGCCGCGAGGTCGAACCGGAACCCGTCCACGCCCATCTCGGTCACCCAATAGCGCAACGAGTCGGTGATCATCCGCAGCACGTGCGGCTGCACGACGTTGAGCGTGTTCCCGCACCCGGTGAAGTCGGTGTAGGCGCGCCCGCCGTCGGCGAGTCGGTAGTAGCCGGCGTTGTCGAGGCCGCGAAAGCACAGGGTCGGCCCACCCGGCCCGCCCTCGCCGGTGTGGTTGTAGACCACGTCGAGGATGACCTCCAGGCCGGCCTCGTGCAGCGCGTGCACCATGTCGCGGAACTCGCGCACCTGGCCGCCGCGCCCGCCCGCCGAGCTGTACCCGGCGTGCGGCGCGAAGAACCCCACCGTGTTGTAGCCCCAGTGGTTGGTCCGGCCGGCCCGCGACAGGTGCTCCTCGGACACGAACTGATGGATCGGCAGCAACTCGACTGCGGTCACCCCCAGCCGCACGAGGTGGTCGATCGCCGCCGGGTGGGCCAGACCCGCGTAGGTTCCGCGCACGTGCTCGGGGATCCGCGGGTGGCGCGCGGTGAAGCCCTTGACGTGCAGTTCGTAGACGACGCTCTCGGCCCACGGGATCTTGGGCCTGCGGTCGTGCGACCAGTCGTGGTCGTCGGCCACGACCACCGACTTGGGCACGAACGCGGCCGAGTCCCGGTCGTCGCGCACCGTGTCGTCACGCCCGCGCGTGTGTCCGTACACCGCGTCGTTCAGGACGAACTCGCCGTCCACGGCCCGGGCATACGGGTCGAGCAGCACCTTGGCCGGGTTCCAGCGCGCGCCGGTCGCCGGGTCCCAGCGCCCGTGGACGCGGTAGCCGTACCGCTGACCGGGACCCACGCCCGGTACATAGCCGTGCCACACCCGAAACGTCCGTTCGCGCAGGGGCAGTCGAATCTCGCGCGTCGTCCCGTCGGGCCCGTCCTCGAACAGGCACAGGTCCACCGCGTCGGCGTCACCGGCCCACACCGCGAAGTTGGTGCCCGTGCCGTCGTGGCGCGCGCCGAGGGGAAGTCTGCGGCCCGGCCACGGCGTCGGCCGCCGCCCGTCGACCGCGGCGGGCACCCCCGACCCCTCGCCGACACCGACCGCGTCGACCGCGTCGAAGGTGCCGTGCAGGTCGTGTGTGCCCGGCGCGTCAAACGCCGCGTCGTGTGTGCCACGCGCGTCGGCCGCGGTGTTCGTCGCTTCACCCTCGAGCATCACGGCCCGCCTCCCGATCCCGGTGACCAGGATGTTCCCGCTGTGGCCCCGCCCCTACACGTGAACGCCGCGACGGCGGCACCCCCCGAGGGATGCCGCCGCCGCGAACGAGGCGATCGACCGGGTCGGTGCGGTCGATCGGATCCGCTCAGAACCAGGGGAACCAGGCGTGGATCGCGGTGTGTTGGTCCTGCACGTTGGCGTTGCCCTGGTCGATCACCACGACACCCGAGTTGCCCTTGACGCCCGCGTTGTTGTTCTGGTTCGAGGCGCCCGAACCGGTCGCGCTCTGCTGCGTGGCGTTGTAGTTGCCGTCCACGCCGCCGAGCACGTTGCCGCTGCCGGAGTTGGTGGTGTTGGAGGTCGTGGTCGACGCGCTCGCGCCGTTGTCCCCGACGGTGCCGTTGCCACCGTCGGCGGAGGCGGCGCCCGCACCGAGGAAGAGCAGACCGGCGGCCAAAGGAGAGACGGCGAGAAGGCCGAGCTTGCGGTTCATGTGTGTCCTCCGTATTGCGAGACCGGACAGGCGCCCGGGCGGCATCAGGTACAGCACGGCTACGTCCGACGGGCCGATCGATCCGGCCCGGTGGACGACGTCGTGTGACCAAGCTGTCGCAAACGGTCACCGCAAATCCAGCCTTGAGCCCATGCTTCCCTCGGGAGAGTGACAGGGGAGCCCCAACCCCCCAACGAGCTTCGACACGCAGGGTTGCGGTTTCCGGCGGATTTTCGCTCCGACGCCTTGAGATTTCGCCCGTTCTGCCGGATATCGTGACTTTGTCGACGCACGGTGCGTGACACCTCTACCGGCGGAGCGTGGAACCGCGCTTCGGCTCGGCTCGCAAGGCGGACAAGGGGAGTTCGAGCTTCCACCTTTACCCGACCTTCACCGTTTTCGGGTTTGGGGTTAGGTTGCCGGCATGCCTGTAGTCGTCACCGGCGCCGAACAACCACTCGGTCGCGCCGTCGTACTGGAACTCGCCGCGACCGGCGGCGAAGTGCGGGCCACCGTGCGTACCCGCGCGGCCGTCGGCGCGTTGCGCGCCGCCGGGATCCGGGTCGCGGTGACCGACCTGTCCGACCCGCTGCGCCTGGGCGCCGTCCTGGAGGGCGCGCACACCGTCCTGCATCTGGATCGAGGGCCGGACGGGCGCGGTTTTCCGGCGGATACCTGGCAGTGGTTGCTGGAGGCCGCGCAGGACACGGACCTGCAACGGATCGTCACGGTCTTGCCACTGCGGTCGGGTCGAACCGTCGTACGGGGCTGCGAATTGATTGTCTGTCAACTCCCGGAGCAGGCCCACGACCGGCCCGAACGCGCGGATCGTGAGCTGGTTCGGGAGCTGATCGAGGCGGATCGCCGCGCCGATCCGGGGACTTCGAACGCGCACCCGTGCGGGCACGGATCCGAGGTTGTCGGCGATTGTCGGGAAAGATGGGGACCGTCGGATCATTTGCCGATTGCTTGATCCCGTGGGTGGAACCGATGGGCGGCGCCGCAACGTCGAACGAGATGTGTTCGCGGCCCGCTTCGGGGCGTGGACCGAATCTCGAATCCCGGTGCGGATTCTTCGAATGTTCGGGTCGTCCGGGTTGTCCGGGCGAAACAAAAGGGGGTTGCCTGACATGTCAGGAGGATCGATGCCGCTCTCGAGGCGGACGCGGGTTCGGTGGCGCGTGGTGCCCGCAGCGCTGCTCGGAGCTCTCCTGCTCGTGTCGGGGTGCAGCTCCGACGGTGGCGGCGGCAAGAACGACAAGGACAAGACCAACACCTCGAACAGCGGCGGCTCGGGTGCCAAGGGCGACAAGAAGGGCGCCGATCTGGCGGCCGTCACGCTGACCCCCGTCGACGGCGCGAACGCGATCGACCCGCAGGCGCCCGTCACGATCGCCGTCAACGGCGGCAAGCTCGGCGAGGTCAAGGTCGTCAACGCCACGAATGAGCCGGTGGACGGCGCCCTCGACGGCGACGGCAAGACCTGGAAGCCCAAGGTCGCGTTCACCCTCGGCGGCAAGTACACGGTCACCGCGACCGCGACCAACGCCGACAACACGCCGACCACCGCGAAGGCGACGTTCAGCACCCTGTCCGGCGACAAGAAGGTCACCGCCCGGTTCAGCCCCGAGGACGGCTCGACCGTCGGCGTGGGCTACCCGGTGTCACTGAACTTCGACCACCCGGTCAAGAACAAGGCCGCCGTCGAGAAGGCCCTCTCGCTCGACATAGAGCCCAAGGTCGAAGGCGCGTGGCACTGGTTCGACAACACCCGGGTGGACTACCGGCCCCAGGACTACTGGGCGGCCGGCACGACGGTGAAGGTCAACCTGAACCTGCGCGGCGTCGACGTGGGCAACGGCGCGATCGCGAACCAGTTCAAGAGCTTCAGCTTCAAGATCAGCGACGTGCGGCGGATCGCGCAGGTCGACGCCAAGGCGCACACGATGAAGGTCTACGAGAACCAGGAACTGGTCAAGACCATCCCGATCACCGCCGGCGAGTCGCCGAAGTACGCGACCTGGAACGGCAAGATGGCGATCACCGAGAAGTTCGAGCAGACCCGGATGAACTCGCAGACCGTGGGTCTGGGCAGCGAGTACGACATCGCCGACGTGCCGTACGCGATGCGCGTCACCACCTCGGGAACGTTCGTGCACGGCAACTACTGGGCCGACCCGAGCGTGTTCGGTTCGCAGAACACCAGCCACGGCTGTGTCTCCATGACCAAGGAGAACGCCAAGTGGCTGTACGACCGGGTGATCGCCGGTGACGTCATCGAGGTGACCGGCTCCGACGAGGAGATGGTCGCCCCCGACAACGGCTACGCCGACTGGACGATGCCGTGGGAGAAGTGGATCGCGGGCAGCGCCGGTTCGGCGTCGACCGCGCCGTCCACCGAGTCGGCCACTACGCCGTCCACCGGATCGTCCACCGCCCCCGCCACGTCCTGACGAAGACCGAGCCGGCGTTTCCCACGACCGCCGGACGGGCCGACCTCGGCCCGTCCGGCGGTCGTCTCGCTCTCGGCACTAGGGTCGAATCCGGACCGTAGCGGACCGTCAGGGCAAGAACAGAGGAGACGTCATGGGCGAATTCGTGAACCTGGAAGTGGCCGACGGCATCGGCACCATCCGGTTGAACAGGCCGCCGATGAACGCGCTGAACCTGCAACTGCAGGAGGAACTGCGCGCCGCCGCCCACGAGGCGACCGAGCGGGCCGACGTACGGGCGGTCGTGCTGTACGGCGGCGAGAAGGTGTTCGCGGCGGGCGCGGACATCAAGGAGATGGAGACCATGTCGTACACCGACATGGTCGATCGCGGCGCGGCGCTCCAGTCGTCCTTCACCGCGGTCGCCGAGATCCCCAAGCCGGTCGTCGCGGCGGTCACCGGCTTCGCCCTCGGCGGCGGCTGCGAACTCGCCCTGTGCGCGGACGTACGCGTATGCGCGGACAACGCCAAGCTCGGCCAGCCCGAGATCACCCTGGGCATCATCCCCGGCGCCGGCGGCACTCAGCGCCTGCCGCGCCTGATCGGCCCGAGCAAGGCCAAGGACCTGATCTTCACCGGGCGCTTCGTGGCCGCCGAGGAGGCCCTCGCGATCGGTCTGGTGGATCGCGTGGTTCCGGCCGGGGACGTCTACGCCGAGGCGGTGAAGTGGGCGACGCAGTTCGCCGACGGCCCGGCGTACGCGCTGCGGGCCGCCAAGGAAGCCGTCGACCGCGGCCTGGAGGTGGACCTGGCCACCGGTCTGGAACTGGAACGCCTCCAGTTCACCGCGCTGTTCGCCACCGAGGACCGCACCACCGGCATGCGGGCCTTCGTGGAGAAGGCCAAGCCGAAGTTCTCCGGGCGCTGAGCGGTCGCGACGCCGTGCGGTGGCGACGCCGGACGATCGCGGCAGAGGGCGTTCGCGGCACCGGGTGCTCCTGACACCGGATGTTCGTGACAACGCATGAAAAACACCTCGGGGCCGGCAGGGCGAGCAGCCCCACCGGCCCCGAGGTCGTTCACCGAACCCGGCCGAAAAGATCAGAGGTTCGGGTACAGCGGGTGCTTGGCCGCCAATGCGGTGACACGCTCGGCCAGGTCGGCCTTGCGGGCGTCGTCGAAGCCCGGCAGGAGGGCCTGGGCGATGATGTCCGCGACCTCCTCGAAGTCGGCCGTCTCGAAACCGCGTGTGGCCAGGGCCGGCGTGCCGATCCGCAGACCCGACGTGGTCATCGGCGGGCGGGGGTCGAACGGGACCGCGTTGCGGTTGACCGTGATGCCGATCTCGTGCAGGCGGTCCTCGCCCTGGCGACCGTCGAGCTCCGAGTGGCGCATGTCGACGAGCACCAGGTGCACGTCGGTGCCGCCGGTGAGCACGCTGATGCCCGCGTCGGTGACGTCCTTGCGGGTGAGCCGCTCGGCGAGGATGGCCGAGCCCTCCAGGGTGCGCTGCTGGCGGTCCTTGAAGTCGTCGGACGCGGCGACCTTGAAGGCCACCGCCTTGCCCGCGATGACGTGCTCCAGCGGACCACCCTGCTGGCCCGGGAAGACCGCCGAGTTGATCTTCTTGGCGAACTCCTGCTTGGACAGGATGACACCGCCGCGCGGGCCGCCCAGGGTCTTGTGCGTCGTCGTGGTGACCACGTCGGCGTACGGCACCGGGTTGGGGTGCAGGCCCGCGGCCACCAGGCCCGCGAAGTGCGCCATGTCCACCATGAAGTACGCGCCGACCTCGTCGGCGATCCGCCGGAACTCGGCGAAGTCGAGCTGCCGCGGGTAGGCCGACCAGCCCGCGATGATCAGCTTCGGCCGGTGCTCCTTGGCGAGGCGCTCGACCTCCTCCATGTCGACGCGGTGGGTCTTCTCGTCGACGTGGTAGGCGGCGACCTGGTACAGCTTGCCGGAGAAGTTGATCTTCATGCCGTGGGTGAGGTGGCCACCGTGGGCCAGGTCCAGGCCGAGGATCGTGTCGCCGGGGGAGAGCAGCGCGAACATCGCGGCGGCGTTGGCCGACGCGCCCGAGTGCGGCTGCACGTTGGCCGCCTCGGCGCCGAACAGCTCCTTCACCCGATCGATGGCCAGCTGCTCGATGACGTCGACGTGCTCGCAGCCGCCGTAGTAGCGCCGGCCCGGGTAGCCCTCGGCGTACTTGTTGGTCAGGACGGAGCCCTGGGCCTCCAACACCGCCACGGGGGCGAAGTTCTCGGAGGCGATCATCTCCAGGGTGTTCTGCTGGCGGTGCAGCTCGTCGGTGACGGCGGCGGCGACCTGCGGGTCCACCTCGCTCAGCGGACGGTCCAGGATCGTCACGGTTGTCAGCTCCTCGATCGGGTCGATCTCGCTCATTCGCCGCAGAACGCGGCGTAATCGTCGGCGGACAGCAGGCCGGCGGCCTCGCCGTCGATGCGCACCTTGAACAGCCAGCCCGCACCGAAGGGGTCGGAGTTCACGAGCGAGGGGTCCTCGACCACGGCGTCGTTGACCTCCACGATCTCACCGGAGACCGGTGCGTAGATGTCGCTGACCGACTTCGTGGACTCCAACTCGCCGCACGGCTCGTCCGCGGTGACCTGGCGGCCGACCTCGGGAAGCTCGACGAACACCACGTCGCCGAGCGCTTCGGCGGCGTGCTGGGTGATGCCCACGAGGGCGGGGGAGGCCGCCTCGTCGAGCCACTCGTGTTCCTTGCTGTAGCGCAGGTGCTGGGGTGCGTGCACGAGTCCATTCTCCATTCGGACGAGGTGGCTGTGTGCCACGGGTTGATTTGCGATGGTTCGTGGTGGTATGCGTCAGGCTCGCTTGTAGAACGGGAGGGCGACGACCTCGACCGGTTCGGCCTTGCCGCGGATGTCGACCGCGAGGCGGGTGCCCGGTTCGGCCCGGTCCGACGCCACGTAGGCCATCGCGATCGGCACGCCCAGCGTCGGCGACGGCGCGCCGGAGGTGACCTCGCCGACCCGCTCGCCGGTGTCGGCGTCCACCACCGGGTAGCCCGCGCGCGGCACCCGCTTGCCCGGCGAGGTCAGCCCCACGAGCGTGGTGGCCGCACCCGCCTCGGCCCGCGCGGCGAGCGCGTCGCGGCCGACGAAGTCCTCGGGCTTGTCGAGCCGGACGACCCGGCCCAGGTTCGCCTCGTACGGGGTCACGTCGCGGGTCAACTCGTGCCCGTACAACGGCATGCCCGCCTCCAGGCGCAGCGTGTCGCGGCACGACAGGCCCGCCGGGACCAGGCCGTGCGGCGCGCCGGCGGCCAGCAGCGCGTCCCACAGCGCGACCGAGGTGCCCGGCGCGGCGAAGAGTTCGAAGCCGTCCTCGCCGGTGTAGCCGGTGCGGGCGAGCAGCACGGGCACGCCCGCGACCTCGGTGCGCAGGATCGCGTAGTACTTCAGCGCCGGCAGGTCGGCGTCGGTGAGACCGCCCACGATCGCGGTGGACGCCGGTCCCTGGACCGCGAGCAGCGTGTACTCCTCGGACGCGTCGCGCACGACCGCGTCGAAGTCCCGGGAGCGGTGCTTGAGGCTGCCGGCGACCACGTCCGCGTTCGAGGCGTTGGCCACGACCACGAAGTGCTCGTCGCCGAGGCGGTAGACGATCAGGTCGTCGACGATGCCGCCGTCCTCGGTGCAGATCATCGTGTAGCGGGCGCGGTCGATCCCGATCTTGGAGACGAAGCCGACCAGGGCGTGGTCGAGCGCGCGGGCCGCGTCGGGTCCGGTCACCTCGATCTCGCCCATGTGGGTGAGGTCGAACAGGCCGGCGGTGGTACGGACCGCGTTGTGCTCGTCTCGCTCGCTGCCGTAGCGCAGCGGCATCCGCCACCCGGCGAAGTCGGTCATCGTGGCCCCGAGCGCGTCGTGCACGGCGTCGAGCGGGGTCCGGCGGTCGGTGATCATGCAAAGACTCCTTCGGAAGGACACCGGCCGCGGGCATGCCGAGCGGCCCGCCGGGCGCGGGGAAGCGCAAAGCGGGGGGCGCGGGTGGCGGTGTGCCGTGCGGGTGGCGACGGGTACGAGTACGAGAACTGCTGCGCGGCCGGTCGGTTCGAGGGCACATTCGAGGACAAAGGGGGCTCCCTGCCATGGCTTAAGCCCTTTTCGATCGGAATCGATCGAAAAGTGGGGTGCCCTCCCCTTCTGTCATCGGAACCTGAGAGCTTCACCGTCCTCGCGCAACGAAGACGGTTTGCACCGTGGGTGAGCCGCACCTGCGGGGCGACTGCTTTCCAGAAGTGCCTGACCCATGCGGTGACGGTGCCTGAGAGTTTCCGGGGAGGAGTTGCTCCTTCGGCGCCCCGCTCGATGGCGGGAACTCTTCCGCGTGGGGTCGACGGCCGGTATGTGGTTGTGCCGGGCATGCTAGCGGCTTGTCGCGCGAGCATGCGCGGGGCGGCGGTGAATTTCTTGGGAGGGCTCGTGGAGACGGAGTCGGCGGGGGCGCATACCGGCGCCGCATCGAGCGGCGTGCTCGCCCCTCGGGCTCTGCACGACCTCCGGGAGGAACGACATCCGCCACCGAGCGGCTCGACACCGGACGGCCCGACGGCAGGTTGCCAGACACCGGAGCGCCCGACGACAGGTTGTTTGGTCACAGGTTGTTCGACGGCGGGTTGCTCGACATCGGGTCGCCCGACGACGGGTGGGATCGGCGTACTGGTCTATCCGGCGTCGGGTGTGCTGATCGTCACCGGCCTGCCGGGCGCGGGCAAGAGCACACTGCTCGCGCGCACGGTGACGCCGCGGTGGGACGTGGCGGTACTGGACGCGGATCGGGTCCGGGCCCGCTGGGAGCGGCGGGCAGGCCGGATCCCGTATCGCTTCTATCGGCCGCTGGTTCGGCTGTCGCACTATCGCGAGGTGGTCGGCGCGCTGCGCGGACCCGGCGCGGTGGTGGTGCACGACAGCGGGCGCAATCCGCTGATGCGCAGGGCGACCATGCTCGCGGCCCGAAGACGGGGCAGTTCCGTACACGCGCTCCTGCTCGACGTGACGGCCCATCAGGCGCTGTCCGGTCAGCGCGAGCGCGGCCGCGGCGTGTCCACCCCGGTCTTCGCGCGCCACCACCGCGAATGGCGCGATCTGCTCGCCGCGCTCACGCCGTGGTTCGCGTCCGGCCCGCCACCGGTGTCGCCGCCGGCGGGGTTCGCGTCGTGTGTTCTGCTCGACCGTACGGCCGCGGCCGGCCTGACCGCGATCGTCTTCACCGAACCTTTGCCCCATCAGGTCCGCCGCGGCTCCCGATCCGGTGCGGGAGCGGGCCGCTGACCGGCATCCGTTCCCGGCCGCGACGCCGGCCGTAAACTGCGGCTGACACAGAGGAGCACCACCATGCCGTTCCCGGCCAATCCCGTGGAGAGCGCGCTCGTCGCGGCCATGCGGGACCCGTCCCGAGCCGAGGCCCTTTTCGAGGCCCTCGCAGCCGGCGACGTGTGGGTGCCGCTGCCCGCGGGCGGCTCGCGTGAGGACCACGAACTGACCCTGCCGACGACCTGGATCGACGGCGGACCCTACGTGCCGGTGTTCTCCTCCGAGGAGGAGTTCCGTCGGCTCGCCGGGCCGATGGAGTGCACCGTCGCGCCGCTGCGCGAGTTCGCGCGCGGTCTGCCTCCCGAGGTGGGCATCGCGATCAATCCCGGCGGCGAGGTGGGCATTCCGATCCCGCCGCCCGGCGTCCTGGAACTGGCCAGGACATCCGGCTCGGGGCGCGGCGCGCGGGTGCGGTTGTACGAGCCTCCCGAAGAGCCGATGGATTTTTTGATCGCGGCCGCCGCCGAGTTCACCCACGTGCCCGTCGTGCTCAGTGCGCGCCGCGGTCTCGGTGTCGTCGAGAACGATCCGCCGTGCCTGTTCATCGGCGTCGAACTGGACCGCTGGCAGGAGGAGGACCGGCTCGCGGCACTGGGCGCCCTGGAGCGCGCGCTCGGCCGGGCCGCGTCGCCGTGGCCGGTCAATGTGGTGCTTCTGGACGTGGCGCAGGATCCTGTGGGGGACTGGATGCTGGGGCAGACCCAGCCGTTCTATCTGCGGGTCGACCAGCGCTGACCGCGCCGCTGTCGGCGCCGACTGTGTCGCGACACGCTCTCGTGGGATCCGAGCCGGTGCCCGCCGGTGTCGTGAGTGGCCGTCGGGTCACCGGGGGCACCCGGTCACCGGCGCACCGGGCGTTGCGGCTCACCGGGCGTGTCGGCAACCGTCAACATCTGTATATCCGTTCGGGTCGGGGAGGACGTCGTGAACCAGGTCGAGCAGGCATTGAGCCAGGTGGCGCCCGGGCGCTACGACGCCTACGAGCGGCTCCTCGAAGCCCTCGACGGCGCGAGCGTGTGGATGCTGCTCTGGCAGGGGCAGCCCGGGAGTTCGGACGCGCAGTACGGGAACATGGACGTGGCCGGCTGGCGCTACGCCCCGGCGTTCACGTCCGAGGAAGAGCTGCGGTCGAGCCGCTGGGATCGCTCGTTCGAGGTCGTCCCGGTCGCCGAGATCGCCTCCTCGCTGTACACCGACCACTGGGGTCTGTGGCTGAATCCACACGCCCAGGGCGGCGGCGTGGGAGTGCCCCACCTCGACCTGCGGCGCATCGTCGGCGGCCTCGACCGACTGATGGCCGGCCCCCTGGAGGTCGGCGAACCGACCCTGTGGGACCCGGCGTTCTATACGTTCCTGGGCGGTCAGCTCTTCCAGACCCAGGTCGTCCGGGCCGCGCACCGCGCGTGGGTCAAGCCCGTGATCGGACCCGAACGGCTCGTGATCGGACTGCGCCTGACGGACAATCAGCCCGAAACGATGCGCAAGATGCGAGAGGCGATGGCCCGCGCGTCGGAGGCCGCGCCCGCGGAACTGACCATCTCCTCGGTCGCCCTCGACGATCCGTTCGATCCGGTGGCGGCGTGGATGCGTGACAACACGCGTCCCTTCATCGGCATCGACATGCTCGACGAGGCCGTGCGCAACCGGCACTGAGACCGGGCGCGGTGGTCGCACCCGCGGCGGGCAACAGCAACTGATGCCCCAAAAAACTGACGTCACGTCACGAAGCGCTTCCTTGTTGTGATTTCGTGACCGTTCTACGCGGATCAACCGTTTACTCGTGTCGCTGTAATCACGGTTGAGTAAAAGTATTCGTTCAGCACTGTTCGTGACCCCCGTCACGGAGGAGTCTCACCCGGACGACAGATCCCGAAGATCATCGGGATCGCACAGCCGGATATGGCGACGGAATCGGCGATCCCGAGCCGCCGTCGCATCCGTGAGCGGGGAGGCCGAGTTGACGGCGCCGATCGAGACCACCGGCATGGACCGGGAGGCACGTCCCGAAGCCGTCGCCGATGCCGGCGGCGTGCGCATCGAGGGGCGTTCGCTCGGGCAGATCGCGTGGGCCCGCTTTCGCCGGGACCGGGTCGCGATGGCCGGCGGCGTGGTGATCGTCT
>NZ_WWJX01000457.1 GCF_009865215.1 Streptomyces sp. SID3343
GCCCGCGCCGAGGGCGGCGGCCTGCGGATCACCGGCGTCGCCACGCCCGTCCTCGGGGGCGCGCTCGCCGACGTCCTGCTGCTCGCGGCTCGTCGCGCGGACGACACCGTGGCGCACGTCGTCGTGGACGCGGCCGACGTGAGCGTGCGGGCGCTCAAGAGCGTGGACCCCACCCGCCGCAGCGCCGAGGTCACGGTCGACACCGTGGTCCCGGCCGCGCGCGTGCTCGACGGCGTCAACGAGGACCTGGCCCGCGACTACGCGGCCGTCCTGCTGTCCGCCGAGGCGTGCGGCGTGGCCGCGTGGGCGCTGACCACCGCGACCGAGTACGCCAAGGTGCGCGAGCAGTTCGGCCGCCCGATCGGCCAGTTCCAGGCGATCAAGCACCTGTGCGCCGACATGCTCGTGCGCGTCGAGCAGTCGCGCGCGGTCACGTGGGACGCGGCACGCGCGATCGACGCCGGCAGCGACGCGCCGACTCGCTCGCTCACCGCCGCGATCGCCGCGACCTACGCGGTCGAGGCCGCGTTCACCACCACCAAGGACTGCGTACAGATCCTCGGCGGGATCGGCTTCACGTGGGAGCACGACGCGCACATCTACCTGCGCCGCGGCCTGACGCTGCGCCAGTACGCGGGCCCCGCCGCGTTCTGGCGGCTGCGCGTGTGCGAGCTCGCGAGCGCCGGCGCCCGCCGCGAACTGGTACTGGACCTGCCGCAGGAGGCCGAGCGGCTGCGCGACACCGCGCGCGCGATCCTGGCCGAGGTCGCGCAGGAGTCGGGCGCGGAACAGCGGGCGCGGCTGGCCCCGCTGGGCTACGCGGCCCCGTACCTGCCCAAGCCGTACGGCATCGGCGCCGGTCCGGTCGAACAGCTGGTGATCCAGCAGGAGATGAAGGCGCTGGGGGTGCGACTCCCGGACATCACGATGGGCAACTGGGTCATCCCGTCACTGATCGCCTACGGCACCGAAGCCCAGCAACAGCGCTTCGCGCCACCGACCCTGCGCGGCGAGATCCAGTGGTGCCAGCTCTTCTCCGAGCCGGGCGCCGGCTCCGACCTCGCCGCGATCAGCACCCGCGCGACCAGGACCGAGGGCGGCTGGCTGATCAACGGCCAGAAGGTGTGGACGTCGCGGGCCCGCGAGTCGCAGTGGGGCATCCTGCTCGCACGCACCTCGCCCGACAAGCCCAAGCACGAGGGCCTGACCTACTTCATCGTCGACATGACCGCGCCGGGCCTGGACATCCGCCCGCTCAAGGAGATCAGCGGTCTGGCGATGTTCAACGAGATCTTCCTCGAAGACCTGTTCGTGCCCGACGACATGGTCGTCGGCAAGGTCGACGAGGGCTGGCAGGTGGCCCGCAACACGCTCGGCAACGAGCGCGTGCACATGGGCGCGGGCAGCTCGTTCGGCGCCGGCATCGCCAACCTGGTGGCGTCGGTGAACGGCCCGGCGGGCGAGTTCGTGGACGGCGGCTTCCGCGAGCGCCTGGGCGCCCTGGTCGCCGAGGCGTCCTCGCTCGCGCTGATCGAACTGCGCACCACGCTGGCCCGCCTGTCCGGACTCGAACCGGGCGCCGGCGCGTCGGTCCGCAAGCTCGTGGGCACCCCGCACCAGCAACGCGAGTCGGAGCTGTCCCTCGAACTGCTGGGCCCGCTGGGCGCGGTGGACGAGGGCGACGGCCAAAAGGCGGCCTTCGGCTTCCTGATGAGCCGCTGCCTGACCATCGCGGGCGGCACCACGCAGGTCCAGCTCAACGTCGTCGGCGAGCGCATCCTGGGCCTGCCGCGCGACCCCCAGCCTTCCGAGAAGTAGTCCGCGCGATTCGTCACCCGTTCCTTTTCGGTTCCTTTCTTTCGACAGGAGTTTTCCCCATGGCACAAAAGGCGTTCATCGTCGGCGTCGGCATGACCAAGTTCGAGAAGCCGGAAAGCCGCGACTGGCAGTACTGGGACATGGTCAAGGAGGCCGGCAGCAAGGCGCTGGAAGACGCGGGCGTCGGCTACGACAAGGTCGAGCAGGTCCCGGTCGGCTACTGCTTCCAGGCGTCCACCGCCGGCCAGCGCGCCGCGTACGAGCTGGGCCTGACCGGCGTGCCGGTCTACAACGTCAACAACAACTGCGCGACGGGCTCCAGCGCGCTGATGATGGCCCGGCAGTTCGTCGCGGGCGGGATCAACGACTGCGTCCTCGCGATCGGCTTCGAGAAGATGAAGCGCGGCTCGCTCGGCGGGGGCGGCGACGGCGACTTCTCGACCTCGCCGGTCGCGCAGCACTACAAGATCATGGGCGACGTGCACGGTTTCTCGATGACCGCGCCGCCGACCGCGCAGATCTTCGGCAACGCCGCGCGTGAGCACATGGAGCGCTACGGCACCACCGCCGAGCAGATCGCGCACGTGGGTGTGAAGAACCACCGGCACTCGGTGAACAACCCGTACGCGCAGTTCCAGGTCGAGTACTCGCTCGAAGAGGTGCTCGGCGCCAAGGAGATCCACTCGCCGCTCACCCGGCTGCAGTGCTCGCCCACGTCGGACGGCGCCGCCGCGGCCCTCGTGGTGAGCGAGCGCTTCGTGCGCGAACACGGCCTGGAGAACCAGGCGATCGAGATCCTGGCCCAGTCGATGACCACCGACACCGCCGAGAGCTTCGCCTCCAACACGTGCATCGACGCGGTCGGCAAGCCGATGTCGGCCGCGGCCGGCCGGCAGGTCTTCGAGCAGTCCGGGCTCGGCATCGAGGACGTGGACGTGATCGAACTGCACGACTGCTTCTCGATCAACGAAATCCTCACCTACGAGGCGCTGGGCATGTGCGGCGAGGGCGAGGGCGGCAAGCTCGTCGCCGACGGCGCCACCACCTACGGCGGTCGCTGGGTGGTCAACCCGTCCGGCGGCCTGATCTCCAAGGGCCACCCGCTCGGCGCCACCGGCCTGGCCCAGGCCGCCGAGATCAGCTGGCAACTGCGCGGCCAGGCCGCCGCGCGCCAGGTCGCCGACGCCAAGGTCGGCCTGACCCACAACATCGGCCTCGGCGGCGCGGCCGTCGTCGGCCTGTACCGCCGCGGTCAGTTCTAGTCGACAGGCACCGGGCGGTCCGATTCCGGACCGCCCGGTCGTCCCGGCACACGGCGGCCCGGCTCGGACGCTCCGATGATCATCACTGTGGGTGATCTTTGTTTGCGCATGGTTGATCACCTGTGTATCAATGTCTTCCAATCGGCACTCGAACGGCCGTACGGCGTCGCCCAAGGCGCGGATCGAGGCAGGCAACTCGCCGCCTCGGCCGGGCGGTTGCGGCGACGCCTACCGCACCGCGACGACACGTGGTTCGAGCGCTGACGGATCATGGACGGCCGTGAGCATGGGGGACCGATGTCATCGATCGACCGGATAGTCAATCCTTGGCGCTACGAGCCGGGCAAGGAACCCGCGCCGCCGGCCGAACGGCCCGCGCAGACGGCCCTGTTGTCCGCCGACGGCGCCGACGGGAGCGGGGCGTTCGGGGTCGACACCAGCCGGATCAGGACCTGCGGCTCCGCCGCGGGCGAGATATCCGATCGGCTGAAGCAGTCCGTGCGAGGGCTCGAAAACGAATGCCGCGACACCGCCGGCGCGATGCCCGGTTTCGCCCTGCCGGGCCGCATCGGCACGGTGTCGACGGAGTGGGCCGACTGGGTCATGGCGCTCGTCGGCGAAACCCTCACCCTATCGGGGCAGATCACGGACGCCGCAGGGGCGTACGAGCAGAACGAGAACCTGGTCCGCGGCTCGTTCACGCCGGGCGGCTGAGCCGTGGTCGGTTTCGACGAGCTGAGAAACGCCCGACCCGAGTGGCTGGTTCATCCACTGACCACTTGGGTGGACGCGAACAAGGTGCTCGAACAGGCTCAGCAGGACACCGCGACGCAACTGTCGCAGGGGTTGCGCAACTCCGAGTGGAAAGGGGACGCGGCCAACGGCGCGGCCGCGGCCTCGGACGGGATCGGCAAGCGCCTGTCGATGGCTTCGATCGAGGCGTCCGCGATGGTGAACACCCTGCGGGCCGCGATGGACGAGTTGACCAGTTGTCAGACCGCGCTGCGCGACGCCGTCGAGCGCGCGACCGCACAGCGCTTCACCGTGGGTCCCGGCGGATCGTTGGCCTGGCAGGAGATGCCCGACGGCAGGCAGGCCACGAGCCCCGAAGACCAAGCGTCACGCAACCGGCAGATGACCGGATTCCAGGAAGAGTTCCAGCGGATCGT
Source organism: Streptomyces sp. SID3343 (assembly GCF_009865215.1). Lineage (GTDB taxonomy): Bacteria > Actinomycetota > Actinomycetes > Streptomycetales > Streptomycetaceae > Embleya. Next base: position 4,250 of record NZ_WWJX01000457.1, read on the forward strand.
GCAGCGTGCCACCGACGCGGACGGGCGCTTCGCGGGGGAGGTCGACCGCCTTCACCCGGCCGATCTGGCCGGCCCCAGTGCGTGGCAGAACGTCGTGAGTGACGCTGGGGGCGCGACCGATGCCCGGGCGGCCCAGATACCCAAGGACCCCGCCGAGGCCGCCAAGTGGTGGGCCGGCTTGACCGACGAGCAGCGCGAGACCTTCGTCGAAGCGTGGCCGAGTGCCATCGGCGCCACCGACGGGCTGCCGTCGAAGGTCCGTGACGAGGCCAACCGGATCGCCTTGGCCCAGCAGATCGAGTTCAGGCAGCAGGAGACGCCGGATCCCGGAGACAAGGCCAGGCACGACTCGGAACTCGCCAAGTTGCTGGACATCGACAAGAAGCTGGTCGACGGTCAGAGCAGGTCGGCGGAACAGCAGTTGCAGCTACTGAAGTTCGGCGCCGAGGGCGACGGACGCGTGATCCTGGCGGTGGGCGATCCGGACGAGGCGGCGAACGTGGCCGTATTGGTCCCGGGGACGGGTGCGACCTCCGACAACGGAGACCTCGACCGGGTCTACAACATGCAAATGGCGGCCGACCGGCTCACGCCCGACAACCCCGGCGACGTCGCCACCATCCTGTGGTTGGACTACGACGCGCCGGACGCGATCCCGAACGCGGGGTCGAGGGGCTACGCCGCCGATGGGGCGCCGAACCTCGACACCTTCCTCAACGGCTTCCAGGCACAAAACGGCGACACCCCGCACATGACGGTCGTCGGGCACTCTTACGGATCCACGCTGATCGGGGACGCCGCGCGCAGCGGCAATGGCCTCGCGGTGGACGACATCGTGGTCCTGGGCAGCCCGGGCATGCATGTCGACAGTGCCGACGACCTCCGGATCGACCCAAGACACGTCTGGGCCGAGGAGGCCCCGGGCGACCCCGTACCGGAGGGAGGCGCGCCCTTCCACGGTGGTGTCCGGGCCCACAACCCCCTCGACTTCGACATGACTTGGGACGGTCACGGGCCTGGCATCTCGCTGGACATGGATTCGCCGATTCAGTTCGTCACGCCCACCAGTGACGATTTCGGCGGCAACCGGATGACCACGAACGACGCCGGCAGGAGCCCGGACGGCCTCCTGGATTTCCCCGCACACAGTTCGTACTGGGACCTGAAAGAGGACCGCACTCCCGACATCAGCCTCGACAACCAGGCCCGCGTGATCATGGGCAACTACAACAACCCGGACTCACGCATGCAACCGCAGCTCGTCGACGGGCGGATGCCCGGATGATCGAGCCGGATGATCGATTCGGGGCAACCAGGGTGGCAGCGGCTTTGGCCGGCAAGAAGTCTGTCGAGGATCGAGGAAGACGTATGCCCGCCGAATCGCGCCGCCCGCAGAACGAACCGCTTTTGACTCCCCGCGCGTTGATCGAGCGAGCCGAGAGACACGCTCGGGACGTGATCGACTGGATCGGGGCACCGATCACCGAGTCGGGGGCCTCGACAGAGATGATGCCCTGCAAGGGCGCGACCGCTTCCGGGCCCAAGAGCGTGTTTCGCGCGTACAACGTGCGCATTCCCACGCAGCGGCACCAGGCCGCCTTCGAGCGCGTGCGCGACGAGCTGACGACGCGGGGATTTCGGATCACGAAGTACGACGTGGGGCCGAGTGTGGCCGAGCAAGCCGGCACCACGGGCAGATTGAACGCCATATCCGGGCGGGACGGATATCACCTGCTGTTGTCGAGCACGTGGCCCGCCAAAGAGATCACGATCTGGGTTCTGTCGCCGTGCTTCCTGGCGGCGCCGACCGCCGTGTCCCGGATCACGGCCGGCCCCTCCGCGAACAGGACGTCATGACGCGCACAGGCAGCAACAGGTTGATTCTTCCGGCGGTGTTCGCGCTCATGGTGTTGGCGGGCGGATGCGGGGGCGACACGGATTCGGGGAAATCGTCCGGGGCTCCCGGATCGAAGCAGAGCGTGCCGACGAAGGCGCCGGAGGAGATGATCAGGCCCGCTCAGTTGATTGCCTCGGAGATCATCGGATGGATCGACGCGCCGATCACCCCCCAGGGAGCCGGCACGGAGAAGCCGCCGTGCGGCAACACGTCGGCCAAAGGCGGCCCGAGAAGCATCCTTCTCGCGTACAACGTGATCTTGGAAAGCCCGAAACACCTGGCCGCTTTCGAGCGGGTGCGGGCCGGGATGACCGCCCGCGGGTTCAAGATCACGAGCTACGACGCGGGGTCCGATGGGTGGAGCGAGACCGGGACCAGCGGGAAGATGAGTGCCAAGGATCCGCAGACCGGTTATGGCATGCGGCTGTCCAGCACTTCCCCCGCCAAGGAGATCACCATCTGGATCTCCACGCCGTGCTTCGTGCCGGCGCCGACGACGGCGCCGAGCGCGCCGTCGGCCGCGGCGGTTCCGTCGTCGTGACGGGTGGCCGGCGCGGGTGACGTGCGCTCGTGCGGTGGCCGAAGGTGGGTCCCGCGCGGGCGTCGGATGAGTACGCGGGCTCACGCGCCGGGACTCGTGAGGGGCCAGGGTCGGGGGTGTTCCCGAAACCACCGACGAAGGCGAATCCTCATGTTCCGGACCCGAGTTCGTGCGCTGGTCGTCGCGGTGGTCGCGATCGTGTCGTTGGCGGGTTGTGGCCTCGACCGGACGCTCGCCACACCGCCGCGATCCACCAAGCCCGCGCCCGTGCAGGTGACCGCCGATGTGCGGCGGGCGGCCTCCGGGTACGCGTCGGACGTCGCGGGGTGGATCGGCAGCGGGCCCATCGCGCCGGTGTCCACGAACACGTGGACTGATCCGATGGAGTGCAGCCACGATGCGGTAGGAGGATTCGGAGTCGAGAGCACGTTCCGGATGGACCTGGCGGAACCGCTCCACCCGGCCGCGTTCGAGCGGGTGCGGGCCGGCATGCGCGCGCGGGGGATCACGATTTCGTCCGACAGCGCGGGGCGGCCGGGGGAGTCCGCCTTCATGATCGCTGCGGATCAGAAGAGCCGCTACAACCTGCGGCTCTTTTCGGCGCCGACGACCACGGACAAGCCGGAGTCCGACGCGATCGTGGTCGAGGTCCGCTCGCCGTGCTTCACCGAGGCGACCCAGGCCCCCGTCCAGGTCCCCGTTTCGTCGCCGTGACGGGCGCGGCGTGTGTGCCGCACCCGTCGGGCCGGGTCAGCCGCCGTCGGTGTCCGGGACGATGGTGAGGTCTGGGGCGACGTGGTCGGCGTCGGTGACCACGCCGCCGTGCAGCCACTCCGCGAGGAGGCCGCGTTCGCTGTCGGTGAGATACAGGCGCGCGTTCGCGCACAGGGTCTCGACGTTGCGCAGGAAGGCAGCCGCGAGGTCGTCGGCGGAGGCCACCGGGTGGGCGGTCGAGGACCAGTAGCCCGAGTAGACCAGGCCCGTGGTCACGAACGCGATGGCCTTGCGGGCGATCGTCTGCATCCGCTCGGCGCAGCGGTCGCGGACCGCGCCCGAGGTCTGGTTGCCCTGGAAGCCGTTCTCGCTGACCTCGGCGTGCAGTTCCTCGAACAGCACGTGGTACTCGCCCGGCGAGAGCCGGGGCGCGCCCGTGACGGTGGCCACGCGGTCGATCAGGTCCCGTACCGGCTCGCGCACGTGGTCCATTCGGCCGTGGCCGTTGGGTCGGACCGAGGGCGGCTGATGGCGGGTGCGGTCGTAGATGTAGCCCGGTGGAACGCGGCTGATCGTGAGCTGTTCGTCGGCGCCCTGGTCCAGGATCAGTTCCAGCAGCGACGAGAACGTGGTCGCGCCGCCCCAACGGGTGCGGGTGACCTGCTCGCGGCCGACCCGCTGGAGTACCGAGTGCGCGAGCGTCGCGAGCACGATCGGATCCTCCGACCCGGCCACCTGGTCGCGTACGTGCGCCATGACCTGCTCGCGCACACCCTCGTCGGCGGGCGCGACGTCGATCTCGTCGCGCAGGGCGCGCTCGATGAACTCCTGGTCGCTGATCACGACGTCACCCGCCGCGACGTACGCCTGCGCGGCCGGCCCGCTCGCGATCACCATCGTGCGGCGGTCGTGACTGCGCAGCCGAAGGAGCACGGGCGTGAAGTCCGCGTCCGCGCTCATGATGATGACCTCGTCGAACCGGGTCGAGTGCTGGAGCGTGTCCAGCACGTCCATCACCATGTGGATGTCGGCGCTGTTCTTGCCCCGCCCGGTCAGCGGTGGGCAGTCGATCACGCGAAACGCCGACCTGGTGAAGAACGCCCGATAACGGTCGTGCATCACGGGGTTCAGATAACAGTTGCGTACCAGGAGCGAGCGACGCAGGCCGTGCTCGGCCGACTCGTTCTCCAACCACTCCAACCACTGGGAAGGCTTACGGGCGAAAATCTCCGCCGAGGCGCGATCGGTTTCCCGTAGCCCACTGTAAATATTGTCAAAGTCAAGAAAAAGTGCGCTACGAATTCTGCCCGGAATGCTCGAATTTATGCTCATGTCCATGCCTGCCTCCCCCGATGCGTACGGCCTCAATCTGTCCGACGCGTCACGTGCGGGCAAGCGGCAAACATCCGATCCGGGTCGTGTTCGGGTTCGGGCTTCGTTTCGATCTTCGTCGTCTTCCGATCTTCGCGCCCGCGGGTTAGGTTGCGGATCGCAAGCTTGATCGTGCCATGTAGGTGTGACCGTCCGTCAGGAGCCGTGCCGTGTCGGGACGTTGGAACAGCACGCTGGACACCCTGCTGCGTGATCGGGCCGAGGACACCTCGCCCGCCATGCGCTGTGAGGACCGCCGGTGGACGTGGGCGGAGGTGGTGGCCGAATCCGCGCAACGGGCCGCGTTCCTGCGCGCGCGACGCGTCGAGGGCGCGCCGTGGCACATCGGCGTGATGCTGGAGAACGTTCCCGAGTTTCCGCTTCTCCTCGGGGCCGCGGCGCTGTCCGGCGCGGTGATCGTGGGGCTCAACCCGACTCGGGTCGGCACCGAACTCGCGCGCGACATCGACCACACCGACTGCTCGCTCGTCCTCACCGACGCCGCGCACCTGGCGCAGTTGCGCGAGGCCGCGCCGGACTTTCCCGCCGACCGGCTGCTGTGCGTCGACGACCCGGCATGGGCACTCGCCCTCGCGCCGCACGCGGGGGCCGCGTTGCCGAGTGAGCGACCGGCGGCCGAGGACACGTTCATGCTGATCCTCACCTCGGGCACGACCGGGCACCCCAAGGCCGTCATGTGCTCGCAGGGCAAGATCGCGTCGCAGGGCGCGAGCGTGGTGACGATGGAGCGGCTCACCGGCGACGACGTCGCGTACTGCGCGATGCCGCTGTTCCACTCCAACGCGATCATCACGTGTTGGGCGCCGGCGGTCTCCTCGGGCGCCGAACTGGTCCTGCGGCGACGGTTCTCCGCGTCGGGATTCCTGCCGGACGTGCGCCGCTACGGGGTCACCTACGCCAACTACGTCGGCAAGCCGCTGTCGTACATCCTGGCCACGCCCGAGTGCGCGGACGACGCGGACAACCCGCTCACGCGCGTGTTCGGCAACGAAGGCGGTCCACAGGACGTCGAGCGGTTCGCCCGCCGGTTCGGCTGCTCGGTGCGTGACGGCTTCGGCTCGACCGAGGGCGGACTCTCGTTCGTCCCGGTCCCCGACATGCCGCCGGGCGCGCTCGGCAAGCCCAACGGCGACATCCGGATCCTGAACCAGGAGACCCGCGAGGCGTGCCCGCCGGCGACCTTCGACGCGGAGGGCCGGCTGACCAACTTCGAGGAAGCGGTCGGCGAACTCGTCAACGTGGGCGGCGCGGGGTCCTTCGAGGGCTACTACAACAACCCGACGGCGACCGCGCAGCGGATGCGCGAGGGTTGGTACTGGAGCGGCGACCTGGCCTTTCGCACGGCCGACGACCTGGTCTTCTTCGCGGGTCGCAGCGGCGAGTGGATCCGGGTCGCGGGCGAGAACTTCGGTTCCACGCCGGTGGCGCGCATCCTCTCCCGGCATCCCGACGTCGCGGTCGCGACGGTGTACGGCGTCGCCGACGAGGCGGCGGGCGACCAGGCGATGGCGGCCCTGGTGCTGCGCGAGGGGGCGACCTTCGACCCCGACGCGTTCGCCGGGTGGCTGGCGGCCCAATCCGACCTGTCGACGTCCTGGCATCCGCGCTACGTCCGCATCGCGGCCACGCTCCCGCAGACCAGCACCAACAAGATCCTGACCCGCGTCCTGGTCCGCCAGGCGTGGTACACCGCCCCCGACCCGCTGTGGTGGCGCGACACCAAGACCGGCCCGTACCGCCCCTTCACCGAGACCGACCAAAAAGCCCTGGAAGCCGCCTTCGCGGACCGGGGCCGCGCCCACATCCTGGCGCTGCTGGACCGCCGGGGTTAGGCGGTTCGACGGTCGTCGTGAGGCACGAAGACGGCGGTGGTGGTGTCGTCGACGCCGAAGGTGAGGTTCAGGTCGGCGTGCATGGCGCG
>NZ_WWJX01000046.1 GCF_009865215.1 Streptomyces sp. SID3343
CCGCCCCGCCCGCTCCCGCCGGACCGGGCGGCGCGGCGGACGACACCCGGGCCGTCGCGGTGCGCGACCGATACTGAACCCCCGATCGGCCGGTCGGCTCGGTCAGCAGCCCGATCGATCCGAGCAGTGCGGGTTTCGGCGATCCTCGCGCAGCAGTTCCGGCAGGGTCACCGCCCCCGAGCCGTACTGGGCGGCCACGTCGTCGGGGTTGGAGATGCGGCAGCGCTTCATCGACAGACACCCGCACCCGATGCACTGCTCCAAGCCGTCCCGCAGCCGGACCAATGCCTCGATCTCCTGGTCCAACCGCCCACGCCAGGCCCTGCTGATCCGCGCCCAGTCGGCCGGCGTGGGCGTGCGGCCCTCCGGGAGCTTGTGCAGCGCGTTGCGGATCTCCTCCAGCGTCAACCCGATGTTCTGCGCGGCCCGGATGAACGCCAGGCGTCGCAGGACGTGCCGCTCGTAGCGTCGTTGGCCGCCCGTCGTGCGGCTCGCGCTGATCAGCCCCTCCGCCTCGTAGAACCGCAGCGCCGAGGCCGCGAAACCGCTGCGCGCGGTCATCTGGCCGACCGTCAACAAGTCCGTCCCGGTGAGCACGACTTCCTCCCGACCCGTAGTTCGCCTTGACCTGAAGTGCACTTGAGCTTGCAGTGTAAGGGGGCAACCCATCACCGGGTGGGTGTGGATTCCCGTGGAGCCACCATGCCTGTCGCACTGATCACCGGCGCGTCCAGAGGGCTCGGTCTCGCCCTCTCCCGCGCCCTCGCCGCCCGAGCCTGGACCCTCGTCGTCGACGCCCGCACACCGGCCGGCCTCACCCGAGCCGCCGACGAACTGCGCGCCCTCGGCGCCGACGTGATCGCCGTCGCGGGTGACGTCGCCGACCCCGCACACCGCGCCGAACTCCTGGACGTCGTCCGCGAGTCGGGCCGGCTCGATCTGCTCGTCAACAACGCGAGCGTGCTCGGCCCGAGCCCGCAACCCGAGCTCGCCGACTATCCGTTGGCCGACCTCGCGCACGTCTTCGACGTCAACGTCATCGCCCCGCTGGCGCTCGTCCAACTCGCCCTGCCCCTGCTCGCCGCCGGCGGGACCGTCGTCGACATCAGCTCCGACGCGGCCGTCGAGGCGTACGCGGGCTGGGGCGGCTACGGCGCGGCCAAGGCCGCGCTCGACCACGTCGGCGCGACCTTGGCCGTGGAGCGGCCCGAACTCGCGGTGTACTCCTTCGATCCGGGCGACATGAACACCGACCTGCACCAACAGGCCTATCCGGGCGAGGACATCTCGGATCGACCGGACCCCGCGAGCGTGGTGCCCGCGCTGCTCCGGCTGGTCGACGAACGCCCCACGAGCGGCCGCTACCGGGCCTCGGAGCTCGCCGCGGCGGTGATCTCGTGAGCACGCTCGTCGCCCGCGAGGCGACCGAGCCCGCCGAGGCGCGCGGACTCACGCGCGACGGAATCCGGTTGCTCGCCCACAGCGGCGGGCGGATCGAACACACCGTCTTTCGCGACCTCGGACGCTTCCTCGGCCCGGGCGACCTGCTCGTGGTCAACACGTCGGCGACGCTGCCGGCCGCGGTCGACGGCTACCGCGCGGACGGTTCGCCGGTGACCGTGCACTTCGCCACCCGGTTCGACGACGAGACCTGGGCCCTGGAACTGCGGCACACCGACGGCACGCCCGGCCCGATCCGGGACGTGCGGCGGTTCGAGGCGGTGCGTTTTCCCGGCGGCGGGTGCGCGATGGCGCTGCTCCTGGAGCCCTACCCGGACGAGGACGCGCCGCGCCGGTTGTGGAAGGCACGGATCACCGTGCCGCATGCCCGGGTGGAGACCTTCCTCGCCGATCGCGGCCGGCCGATCACCTACGCGTACATGCGCGAGCGTTGGCCGCTGACGGCCTATCAGACCGTGTTCGCGCGCGACGGCGGCAGCGCCGAGATGCCCAGCGCCGGACGCCCGTTCACCCACGAACTCGTGGTCGACCTGATCACCCGCGGCGTCGTGGTCGCGCCGGTCGTGCTGCACACCGGGGTGTCCTCGCAGGAGATCGGCGAACCGCCGCTGCGCGAGTGGTACCACGTGCCCGAGAGCACCGCCGCGCTCGTCGGGCAGGCCCGGCGCGTGATCGCGGTGGGCACGACGGTGACCCGGGCCCTGGAGTCGGCGGCGGACGCCGACGGCCGGGTCACCGCCGCGAAGGGATGGACCGATCTGCTGCTCGGCCCCGACCGCCCGGCACGGGTGGTCGACGGGATCGTCAGCGGCCTGCACGCCCCCGAGGCCACCCACCTGCTCCTGCTCGAAGCGGTCGTGGGCGCCGACGTGGTCCGCCGGGCCTACGACGAGGCCCTCGCCGAGGGCTACCTATGGCACGAATTCGGGGACAGTTCGCTTCTGCTTCCCTGAGTGGTGGTCGTGGTCGGACCGCACCCACCACAGCACGAGCACACTGGACAGGGCCGCCACCGCGCACCACGAGGACGCGAAGGAATGGAACCACAGCCGGGCGGTGACGGCCGCGCCGATCGTGAAGATCAGTCCCAGGAAACGCAACACTCGATCCCTGGCCAGCAACAGCGGACCGAGGGTCGCGACGAGATATCCGGTGATCACCCACGGGGCGGCCGGCACCCCCACGGAATAGCGCACCGTCCGGCCGCACACCTCCGCGCTCACCGGCCCCGACGCCACCACGTGCCCGAGCACGCCGGCCACGGTCAGGCCGACCACCAGGAAGAAGGCGGCTCGTACCCGCTCGCGGCCGCGTGCCAACGGCCACGACGCCGCGAGCACCGCGAGCGGCAGGAAGGCGGGCAACAGCGGAAAGGCGATCACCGCCCACGCCTCACGGGCGATCTCGGCCGTGCCCTCGGACACACGGCCCTGCTCGCCCTTCCAGACGACCGCCTCGATCAGCTGGTGTACCCCGAGCACGACCGGAAGCAGGGCCATCGGCAGGTCGTTGACCCGTCGTACCGACGCCACACTCGCGATCCCCACGGCCGTGATGCCGCTGCCCATCACGAGGTCGGCCTCAGCGCTCCAACACACGGGTGCCTCGTCTCGCCGCGGAAGTTCGTTTCCGTGCTGGCGTACCCGCTGTTCATGTGTTCAACGTTTCATACGCCCTTTCGGGCAAGGTTCGAAGTGTGGTATCGGTCACGCCTGGGTGTAATACGAACGTACCGCCGGCTGACCCGTGTAGTTGGGTCCGGTGGTGTCGTCGGCGCCGAGATATGTGTACGGGAACGCGATATCGCGACCACCACGCAGCGCGATACGCCGACGCGCCGTGTCGAACTCGAAACCGGCGCGCCGTAGTTCACTCGTCACCGGGCCGGGTGCGTCGATCTGGACGGGGTCGAGGTCGGCGACGAAGCGGCCCGCGGGCGTCAGCCAGGACGCGATCCGGGCGAGCAGACCGAGCTTGTCGCCGACGTAGTGCAGACCGTGCACGCACGTGATCAGGTCGTACGCGCGCGGCGGTGACCACGTCACGACGTCCGCGGCGATCAGGTCGAGCCCGGCGGAACGCACGGCGGGGACGAAGAAGTCGACCAAGTCGACTCCGGTGATGTGCAGATCCCTCGCCCGCGGGTCACCACTCGCCTCGATCAGCGCGCGACCCGAACCGCAACACAGGTCCAGCCACGCGTCGCCGGCGGTGAGCCGGGTCAGCGGGTCGAAACCCAATTCACGGGCGTAGCTGTTGACGCCGCGCAGACCCCGCTCGCGGTTCATCGCGTTGTTCGCGACGACCGAGGAGCGGGCGAGCGCGTGGTCGTCGAGCAGGCGCGGCGTCCGGCGGCGGGGTCGTGTCCCCGTCCTCGGTCGCCGCGCCCGCGTGGGTCACGCGCCCTTGGTGGCGCTCGTCGCCAGCCACTGGGTCCACGACAGGTTCCACGCGCCGTAGCCGTTGTCGGGCGAGACCGCGCGCTCCTTCGAGTTGATCACCTTGACCACGTCGCCGCGGTCCGCGTGGTCGTAGAACCACTTGGCGTCGTCGGGGATCATGCTCACGCAGCCGTGACTGGTGTTGGCCTTGCCGAAGGGGGGATTCGTCTTGTCGTACCAGTAGTTGCCGTGCGCGAACGTGCCGGACGTGGTCAGACGCACGGCCCACGGCACATCCGCGATGTCGTATTCCTGGCCCAGACCCACGGTCGCCGAGTTCATCCGGGTCTTGGTGTACTTCTCCATCACCACCATCACGCCGCCCCACGTGTCGTACTTGGGGGACTCGCCGGCGGTGATCTTGGTGGTCTTGACGACCTTGCCGTTCTCGGTCGTGGTCATCGTCTTGGCGGCCACGTCGACGGTCGAGATCCGGGCGACGGCGCTGATCGCGAAGTTGAAGCTCTTGTACTGCTTGGAGCCGACGCCACCGCCGAGGTCGGCGCCGCGCAGGTTCAGGTCGACCTTCACCTTCGTGCCGGCCGCCCAGTACTCCTTGGGCCGCCACTCGACGCGGGTGTTGCCGAACCAGTGCCACGCACCGGTCACCGCCGGCGTCGCGGTGACCTTCATGGCCTTCTCGGCCTCGGCCTTGTTCACGATCGGGCGATCGAAGCGCACCGATACGGGCTGGCCCACGCCGACGGTCCCGCTGTCGGGGAAGACCGAGGCGGTGACCTCCTTGCCCAGGCTCGCGGTGGTGAACTTGGAGTTGACGGTGGTGGGCTGGTTGTCGGTGCTGTTCGCGGTCGCGCTGACCGTGTACACGCCGCTCGGGGTGAAGGGGACCTTCGGCTTCCAGGACTTGCCGTCGGCCGCGAGCGCGCCGTCGACGGCCTCGCCCTTGGCGTTGAGGACCTTGACCTCGGTGAGCTTGCCGCCGTCGACCGCGAACGCCAGGGGGTCGGCCAGATCGACGCCGGTCGCGCCGTCCTCGGGCGTCACGATCACCTGCGCGGTGGCGCCCTTCGGCTTCTCCTCGGGCTTGCCGGACTCGCCGGCGCCGCCGCCGGCGGCGCCGGGCTTGGCGGAGCCGTCCGCGGGGGGCGTGATCTTCGAGTCACTGCTCGCGTTGGTCGCCTTGTCACCCTTGTCGTCCCCAAGAAGCCCGCAGCTCCCCGTGAACAGGATTACGCCGGCGACCAGGACGGCCGGAACGGTGCGCCGTCGCATCGCTTTGCCTGCCACGTTTCGGGATTCCCTTCACACATGTCTACGGGTGAAACAGGTCGAGAGAGGAAGAGCGCAACGCGAGCCTCCGCCTCATTGACTGTCTCGCGAGCGGTTAGGTTGCTCGGCCAATGGTGTGATGTGCGTCTCGTGGGCTCCGCGACAGCCCCGGCCGCCCTCGTCCGCCGGCGGTGACATGCGCCCGTGGAGTGGGCGACACGACGTGCCGAACAGGACGCGCATCGCCTCCCGGGCGTCGGCGTGCCTTCGTCCCCACGACGAGCGGGCTGCCGGGCCGGACCCGTGTCCTGCCGAAGTCCTGGTACGGACGACCCTCGCGAGGATATACGCAGCGTTGTCACGTCGGTACGGGAAAGGCCGAGACCCGTCCGAGCGAAATCTCCGGCCCCGCGCCTTCGTCGGCGGCGCCGGTCGTAGCCGTGCACAGTCGTATGTATAGGGAGTCGGTCGGGCGCACGGGGAGGCATCCAGGACCAAGGGGGCATTCCGGGGCACCGGGAAGCGGTTGCGCGGATGCGAAGGCAAGCGATCCGGCGGCTGTGAAGGCAAGCGCGAGACCGCCTGCGGGTCGTCGTGAGCGGCATCGCCGACGTGACTCTGGTCACCGTCGCGGGGCTCGCCGAGCCCGCGCCGGCCTCGGCGGGTCGACGGACGCCGGCGCCGGACGGCCGGCTCGTGGACGGAGGGCCGGTTCAGCCCCGACCAACAACGCGCGTAGCGGGTCGATTCGCCGCGTCCGACGGGATCATTCGGACATCGGTAAGTCCCGGACAAAACAGGGCGGTTGACCATACGTCAGGCTACGCGGGCGTCCGGAACGTCGGGTTGAACACCTGATGATCAAGCCGGGTAGGCTCACGCCCGACCCCCACCCCCGGCAACGAGGATCCGCTTGATGTCAGCACACATGCCCCCTCACGCCCGGTCCCAACGACCACCGATGGGCAGAACGTTGCTCGCCTTCGGGATCGTCCTGATCGTCACCGCCGGCGCAGTGGTGTGGGCCGTGTCCGCGACGTCCACCGAACACCGCACCGCGGTCACCGTAGGCGGGGTTTTGATCGCCCTCGCCGTGTCGACCGCCGTCGCGGCCACCGTGCACGCGACCCGGGTGGCCGACCTGTTGCGGTCCCGGATCTCCGAGATGGAGTCCGACGAGGCTCGGTGGAACGACGCCAACCGTGACCGGGTGTCGGCGTTCGAGATCGAGGCCACCCGCCTCGCCGACGAGACGCTGCCCGCCCTCGTGGCGCTCCTGCGCGACGGCGCCGCGGTGGACACCGCGCTCGCCGGCGTCGCGACGCCGCAACACGACGTGCTCGCCAGGACGTTGACCACGGTCGCGCGCGAGGTGGGCCAGGGCGAGCGCATGCGCGCCGCCGCGATGTCCGCGTGCGCGAACGCCGCGGGCCGCGTCCAGGCGCTGTCCACGAGCATGCTCGCGGACCTGCGCGACATGGAGGGCCGACACAACGAGGAGGTGTTCGGCGACCTGCTGCGGCTCGACCACAGCACCGCCCAGGCCGGCCGGCTCGCGGACAGCATCGCCGTCCTCACCGGCGCGCGTTCGGGCCGCCGGTGGACCAAGCCGATCGTCATGGAGAGCATCCTGCGCGGCGCGGTCGGCCGGATCAGCGCCTACCAGCGCGTGCGCGTGCACTCCTCCAGCGAAGCGGCCGTGGCCGGCTACGCGGCCGAGGGCGTCATGCACGCGCTCGCCGAACTGATGGACAACGCGACCAAGTTCTCGCCGCCCTCCGAGCAGGTGCACGTCTACGTGGAGGACGTTCCCGCGGGCGTCGTGGTCACCGTCGAGGACGGCGGGCTGGTGATGGGCGAGTTCGCCCTGCGCCGCGCCGAACAGGCGGTCTCCGCCGAGTCGTTGGACCTCACGTCGCTTTCCGGTACGCGCCTGGGCCTGGCCGTCGTCGGTTGCCTGGCCCGCAAGCACGGCCTCACCGTGTCGTTTCGGCCGTCCTCGCGCGGCGGCACCGGGGTCGTCGTGATGATCCCGCGTCAACTGATCACCGAGGCCCGAGTGGAACCCCGCAAGCGCGCCGCTCCCGCTCCCGCCGCCGCGGTACGCCGTGCCGCGCCGATCGAGCCCGCGACCGTCCCGGCGCCGCCCGCCTCCACGCACGACGACGAAGTCCCCACCGCCGCGCCCGCCGTCGCGTCGACCGGTCTGGCCAAGCGCCGCCCCGG
>NZ_WWJX01000458.1 GCF_009865215.1 Streptomyces sp. SID3343
GGCGGCGAGCCTGGTGCTGCGCGGTCGAGGCTCGGACGGCCCGGCGGACGCCGACGACGAGGACCGGCCGGCGCCCAGTTGGGCGCGCCGCGGCCAACTGACCGAGGGCGCGGCGGAGTCGCCCGAGGACGGAAAGAAGGGCACGCACCGCGCGGACCCGCCGGCCCCGGAGAGCGAGTCGGGCGCGCGGGACACCCCCAGCCCCGGCTACCGCGTGCAGTCCGCGCAGGAGCGGGCGTTTCGCAACGGCGGCGACGACGCGGCGTCGGGCCCGAACTTCGACACGTGGTCGACCGTGGAACTCGGCTCGGAGGACCGCTGATGACGGATCGGATCCGCGTGCTGTGGCTCGCGAAGGGCCTGGGGCGCGGCGGGGCCGAGCAGTTGCTGGTGAACTGCGCCCGCCATGTGGACCAGGAGCGCTACGAGGTCGAGGTGGCCTACGTGTTGCCGTGGAAGGACGCGCTGGTGCCGACGCTGCGCGCCTTGGGCGTGCGGGTGCACTGCCTGGGAGGTGGGCGGGCGTGGCCGTTGCGGCTGCGCGCGCTGGTGCGCGGACGGGGCTACGGCTTGATCCACACGCATATGCCACTGCCGGCGGTCGCGGCCCGGATGCTGTCGGGCGGTGTTCCGTTGGTGCACACCGAGCACAACATGTGGGCGCGCTATCGGCGCCCGACCCGGCTGGCCAACGCGTGGACCTACGGTCGCAATCGCGGCGTGATCGCGGTGTCGGCGGCGGTGGCGCACAGCATCGACCGCGGCCGGCTCCGGCGCGGCGTGGAGCCGGTGGTCGTCCATCACGGCCCCGATCTCGGCGACGCGTTCGTCGGGCCCGGGGCGCGCGAGCAGGCCCGGCGCGAACTCGATCTCGACCAGGACGCGTTCACGATCGGGTCGGTCGCCAACTTCACCCCGAAGAAGGATCAGTTGGGCCTGCTGGCGGCGCATGCGCTGGTGCGGGCCGAGCAGCCGGGGGCGATGCTGGTGTTGATCGGGTCCGGCCCGTTGGAGGCGACGCTGCGTGAGCGGGCGACGCGCCCGGATCTGCGGGGCGGCGTGGTGTTCGCGGGGTCGCGTGGGGATGTACCGGCGCTGTTACCGGGGTTCGACGTGTTCGCGTTGAGTTCGCGTCAGGAGGGGCTGCCGGTGTCGCTGATGGAGGCGATGACGGTGGGGCTGCCGTCGGTGGTGACCGCCGTGGGCGGGATGCCGGAGATCGTCACCGACGGCATCGAGGGGGCGGTGGTGCCGCCGGGTGATCCGGCGGCGTTCGCGGGAGCGCTGGTGGACTTCGCCCGCGACGCGCCGCGGCGCCGCGCGTGCGGCGAGGCGGCGCGCAAGCGCTCGGACGAGTTCGACGTCGCGGGAGCGCAGCGTCGCATCGAGGACGTGTACGCGTCGGTGCTGAAGGAGTCGCGGTGACCGGGCCTGATGGCGGGAATTCTTCCTTCACTGTGCGGGAGTTGGGCAAGCACGACGAGCCGCGGGTACTGACCCTGCTGAGCGAGACGCTGTCGGGCGGGCCTACGGGTGAGCGCACGCCGGAGTTCTTCCGGTGGAAGCATCGGGACAACCCGTTCGGCTCCAGCCCGGGCCTGGTGGCCGAGGCCGACGGCCGGGTGGTCGCGGTACGCCTGTTCCTGCGCTGGGAGTTCGTGCTCGGCGGCGAGGTGGTCCGCGCGGTGCGCGCGGTGGACACCGCGACGCATCCCGACGTGCAGGGACGCGGGTTGTTTCGTCGGTTGACGACGGAACTCCTGGAGCGCATCGAGGTGGACACCTCGCTCGTGTTCAACACCCCCAACGGCAACAGTCTGCCGGGCTATCTGCGGATGGGCTGGCACGAGGTCGGGAAGGTGCCGATCTCGCTGCACCCGATCCGACCGATCGCGTTCGCGCGCGGACTCAAGGAGTTGCGCGGATCCGGGGACCTCTCGGGCACCGGCGCGGACTGGGACGTGGTCGACACGGTCGCGCGTTGTCGCTTCCCCACGGCCCGTCAGTTCTTCTCGGACCCGGCCGCCGCGGTGGGCTTCGACGACCTGGTGGCCGAGGCGGACGCGGGTGACGCTGCGATCGGCCACGACAAGCTGCGGACCTCGCTCACCGGTGACTTCCTGCGCTGGCGCTACGGCGACGCGCCGGGCCTGGACTACCGGATCGTCGCGTCGTACAAGAACGGCGAGTTGACCGGCGTGGTGTTCGGTCGACCGCGCCAACGCGGGCCGCTGGTCGAGTTCACGCTGTCGCAGATGGTGGTGCGACCGGGTGACCGCGACACCGCGCGCAAGCTGTTCTCGGGCGTGGCGATGTCGGGGTGCGACCACGTCGCGACGCATTTGGCGCGCGGCTCGGAGGCGGCCAGGGCGGCCCGCTACGCGGGCTACGCGACACCGCCGCGGACGGGCATGACGATGGTCGCGCGCACGGTGCACCCGCTGCCGATCGACCTGCACGATCTGCGGTCGTGGCAGCTCTCGTTGGGGGACCTCGAAGTCTTCTAGCCGAGACCGGGCCTCGCCCCGACCGCCCCGACGGACCGACGGACCGCCCTACTGCCCTACTGCCGTACTGCCCCTGCCCGGTCACCCGATCACCCCGCCGCTCGACCGCTCGTCCGCCTCGACGCCGCACCGGTTCGCCGTCCCGGCAAGGAGTCCCGTTGTCGTCACGTCTGATGTCGTACTCGCTGCGGATGCCCGGTTCGCGGGCGGCCGGCGCCCGGTTCGCCGGTGTCCGGCTCTCCGGGACGCGGCTGCCCTGGGGTTCGCTGCTCGCGCTCGCCGCGGTCGCGGTGTACGTCGCGGTGTTCGCGTGGGCGATGGAGTATCGCCCGTACGACATCTGGGGCGCGCTGATCGTCTTCCCGCTGCTCCTGACGATCAGCATCCCGCTGCTCTCCCGGTTCTCCCGGGACGAGCCGCCGTGGGTGCGGCGGTTGGTCATCGGCGCCTTGGTCGCCAAGTTGCTCGCGTGCTTCGCGCGCTACTGGATGTCGTTCATCCTGTACGAGGGACGCGCGGACGCGGCGACCTACGACCTGGTGGGGCGGGCGATAGCGCCGCAGTTTCGCAACGGCGACTTCACCGTGGACATCGGGCGCAAGGTCATCGGCACGGGCTTCATCATGATCGTGACCGGGATCGTGTACGCGATCGTCGGACAGTCGCTGCTGGCCGGGTATCTGGTCTATTCGTGGCTCGGGTTCTGGGGCCTGTACCTGTTCTGGCGCGCATTCAACGTGGCCTATCCGGACGGCGATCGGCGGCGCTACGGCAAGCTGTTGTTCTTCCTGCCGTCGCTGCTGTTCTGGCCGTCGGGCATCGGCAAGGACACGTGGATGATGTTCACGTTGGGCCTGTCGGCGTACGGTGTGGCGCTGTTGTTGGTGCGTCGGCGCGGCGCGTTCGTGTTCCTGATCCTGGGCGCGGTGGGCACCACGATGGTGCGTCCGCACGTGACGGTGCTGTTGCTGTGCGGTCTGTGCGTGGGCTACCTGCTGCGCAATCGGCCGCAACAGGCCTCCGCGCTCGGGCCGTTGCGCGCGGCGCTCGGCATTTTGGTGCTGGGCGTGGGGTGTGTGCTCGCACTTCAGCAGGTGGGCAGTTTCTTCGGGACTCCCGGCATCGGGGCGGCGCAGGCCAATCAGGTGATCGCCAAGACCCAGACGCAGACCGCGCAGGGCGGTTCGGCCCAGGCGGTGGACGACTCGGCGGCGTTGTCGATCTCGCCCGCCGCGCTGCCGCAGTCGCTGGTGACGGTGCTGTTCCGGCCGTTCCCGTTCGAGGCGCACAACATCCAGGCGTTGGTCGCGTCACTCGAAGGCGTCGTACTGATGGGCCTGTTCGTGGTCGCGCTGCCCCGATTGAAACGTATCCCGGGGTTGTTGATCCGAAGACCCTACGTGGCCTTCGTGATCGTCTACACGCTGGTGTTCGCGCTCGCGTTCGCGAACATCCGCAACTTCGGCATCCTCACCCGCGAACGGGTGCAGGTCTTCCCGTTCGTGCTGGTGTTGCTCGCGGTGTCGAAGCCGGATCGGACGGAGTCCGAAAAGGGTGGGAGTGCGGAACGGAGACGGCGGCGGGTGGCAGGACGTCGGACGGCGTCCGTCGCGGCCGGCTCCGAGGTGGAGCCGGCCGATCAGTGACCGCGAACCGCCGCCGGGAAGCGTTGCCCGAAGTCGGCAGCGGTTTCCGGTCGCGGTCGTGGGACCGGACCGGACCACATCGATGGATCCAAGCGATCGCAGGGGGGAGACGGCATGGCGAAGACCGGTAGGCCGGCGGTGCTCGGTGGAGACGCGCTGTTCGCGGAGGGGCTGCCGCTGACGCGCGTGAAGGTGCCCGAGCGGGAGGAGTTGGCGCGGCGTCTGGACGGGATCCTGACGAGCGGTCAGTTGACCGACGGCGCCACGGTACGGGAGTTGGAGGAGGCCGCGGCGGCACAGTTGGACGTGCCGCACGTGGTGGCGGTGTCGAACTGCACCAGCGGCCTGATGCTCGCGCTGCAGGCGCTGGGGGTGAGCGGCGCGGTGGCGATGCCGGGGTTCACCTTCGCGGCCACCGCGCACGCGGCGCACTGGGCGGGCGCGACGCCGGTGTTCGCCGAGGTGGACGCGGACACCCTGACGCTCGACCCGGTGGACGCGGCGCGGCTGCTGGCCGAGTCGGGGGCGTCGGCGTTGATGGCGACGCACGTGTACGGGACGCCGTGCCGGGTCGAGGAGCTCGCGAAGGTGGCCGAGGACGCGGGCGTGCCGATCGTGTACGACGCGGCGCACGCGCTCGGCAGCCGCCGCGCGGGGACGCCGGTCGGCGGCTTCGGCGCGGCGGAGGTGTTCTCGCTGAGCCCGACGAAGGTGGTCGTGGCGGGCGAGGGCGGCCTGATCGCCACGCGCGACGAGGAACTCGCGCGGGCGTGCCGGTTGGGGCGTGGTTACGGCAATCCGGGCGACTACGACTGCGTGTTCCCGGGGCTCAACGCGCGCATGTCCGAACTGCACGCGGCGCTCGCGCTCGTGTCGTTGCGGGGCCTGCCGGAGCGGGTGGCGACCCGTTCGCGCCTGGTCGCGTTGTTCGCGGACGCGGTCCGCGGCGTACCGGGGCTGCGGCTGCCGGCGCTCGCCGAGGGCGACGTGTCGACGTGGAAGGACCTGACCCTGATCGTCGAGCCGGCGGCGTTCGGCCTGGACGTGCCGGCGTTGGCGCGGGCGCTGCGGGCCGAGGGCATCGACTCGCGCCGCTATTTCCACCCGCCGGTGCACCGCCAACAGGCGTACGCCCACCTGCCGGCGCGGTCGCTGCCGATCACCGACGACGTGTCGGCGCGCGTGCTGACGCTGCCGCTGTGGTCGCACATGGACGACGCGACGGTGCGGTTGCTCGCGGACGCGGTGATCCGAATCCACGAGCACGCGCCCGAGATCGCCTCGACGGACTGAGCACGGCTCCGCACCCGCCGAAGCGAGCGGTTCTCGGCGGGTGCGGGCTCCCCTCGGGGTGTGTACGGCTTCCCCTCATGGGTGTGGGCGGGGCTGCCCCTTCACGGGTGCGCACGGCTCTCGCGTGAAGGGTGCGAACGGCTCCCTTTCGTGGGGGGACGTCGCATGAAGGGTGCGAACGGCTCTCTTTCGCGGGTGGACCTCGCGCCGGTCCTCGCCGGCGTCGACAGCCTGGTGAAGCTCTGCTTCGGCGACCTGGCCGCGGGCGGGCAACCGCCCCTCGGCGGGCTTCTCGGCGGTCCCGGCGGTCCCGGCGGTCCCGGACGGCGCTGTCGACGAACTCGCGGTCGAGCGCGCGGGGTCACGTGAGCGAGCCGGCCCGCGCTCACCCCATCGGATAGACCTCGAACGACACCGCGAACCGCGTCCCGAGCCGGGTGCCGGCCATTCGGCCCATGCCCTCCAGGAATTCGCGGGGGTCGGCCATCCCGTTCGGGCCCAGGCCGGCGAGGTAGGCGCCGTGTGCCTCCAGGGACCGCACGCCCAGGTCGAAGTCCTCGGTGGTGTCGACCGCGTGCCCGGCGTCCGGGGAGCCCGCCGCCCACACCGCGCGGACCCCGCCCCACGGCTGGTGGCCCTCGTCGATCAACTCGGGAAAGACCCACCGGTTGCCCGCGTCGCGAACCGCGTCGACGACGGCCCGGCCGGTCGCGATGTGGTCGGCCTGGTTGAGTGCGATGCCGCCCCACGTGTCGCGGAAGTTGCCGGTGATCACGATGTCGGGCCGGTGCCGGCGGACCACGCGCGACAGGTCGCGACGCAGCGGGAGGCCGTACTCGATCACGCCGTCGGGATGGCCGAGGAACTCGACGGTGTCCACGCCGACGATGCGCGCCGACTCGATCTGCTCGGCCTCGCGCAGGGGTCGACACTTGTCGGGTTCGATGGCGTCGATGCCGGCCTCGCCGCTGGTGACCATGCAGTAGGTGACGTGTTTGCCCTGTCGGGTCCAGCGCGCCACCGCGGCCGCGGCGCCGTATTCGAGGTCGTCGGGGTGCGCGACGATCGCGAGCGCGCGGTCCCAGTCCTCGGGCAGCGCCTCGTACGGTTGCGGCCTGGGCTCGGTCATCTCGTGGTCCTTTCACGGCGGCTGTACGCGGACGCCGTCATCCTCGCGGCGACGGCTAGGATTCATAGCCTCATGAGTGCCACGATCGTCGTCAAAGACCTTGCTGCCGGACACGGTGACCGTGTCCTGTTCTCCGGACTGGATCTCGTCGTCGCCCCGGGCGACGTCGTGGGCCTGGTCGGGGTGAACGGCGCCGGGAAGTCCACGCTGCTCAAACTCCTCGCCGGCCTGGACGTGCCCGAGTCGGGGTCGGTCAAGCTGAGCCCGCCGACCGCGTCGGTGGGCCATCTTCCGCAGGAGCCGGAGCGCCGGCCCGGCGAGACGGTACGGGCGTTCCTGGCCCGGCGCACCGGCGTGGCCGACGCGCAGGCCGCGCTCGACACCGCGACCGAGGGCCTGGTCGAGGGGCGCGCGGGCGCCGACGACGAGTACGGCGTCGCGCTGGACCGCTGGCTGGACCTGGGCGGCGCCGATCTGGAGGAGCGGGCCGAGGAGATCGCCGCGGACCTGGGTCTGGCGGTGGACCTGGACCGGGAGATGACCGCGCTGTCCGGCGGCCAGGCCGCGCGGGCCGGGCTGATGTCGCTGTTGCTCAGCCGCTACGACGTGTTCCTGCTGGACGAGCCGACCAACGACCTGGACCTGGACGGTCTGGAGCGGCTGGAGAAGTTCGTCACCGGGCTGCGCGCGGGCACGGTCGTGATCAGCCACGACCGCGAGTTCCTGACCCGCACCGTGGACCGCGTGGTCGAACTGGATCTGATCCAGCAGCAGATCCGTACCTACGGCGGTGGCTACGAGGCGTATCTGGCCGAGCGTGAGGTGGCTCGCCGGCACGCCCGCGAGGACTTCGACGAGTACGCGGACAAGCGCGGCGACCTGGAGGCCCGGGCCCGGATGCAGCGCGGGTGGATGGACAAGGGCACCCGCAACGCACGCCGCAAGTCGACGGACAACGACAAGATCGGTCGCAAGCTGCGCTCGGAGTCGAGCGAGAAGCAGGCGTCCAAGGCCCGGCAGACCGAGCGGATGATCGAGCGCCTGGACGTGGTCGAGGAGCCCCGCAAGGAGTGGGAGCTGCGGATGGAGATCGCCGCCGCGCCGCGCGCGGGCGCGGTCGTGGCAACCCTCGACGGCGCGGTGATCGACCGTGGCTCCTTCACGCTCGGTCCGGTGTCGCTGCAGATCGACTGGGCGGATCGGGTCGCGATCACCGGCGCGAACGGCGCGGGCAAGTCGACGCTGCTCGCGGCGCTGCTCGGTCGCGCGGAGTTGACGTCGGGTCGGGCCGCCCTCGGGCCCGGTGTCGTGGTCGGCGAGGTCGACCAGGCGCGCGGGTTGTTCCTGGGCGGGCAGCCGCTGATCGACGCGTTCTGCGCGGTGGTTCCGGATTGGCTGCCGGCCGATGTGCGCACGCTGCTCGCGAAGTTCGGGCTCAAGTCGGCCCATGTGCTGCGGCCCGCGGCCACCCTGTCGCCGGGTGAGCGCACCCGCGCCGCGCTCGCGCTGTTGCAGGCCGAGGGGGTCAACCTGCTCGTGCTCGACGAGCCGACGAACCACCTGGACCTGCCGGCGATCGAGCAGTTGGAGTCGGCGTTGGAGGCGTACCAGGGCACCTTGCTGCTCGTGACGCACGATCGCCGGATGCTGGCGGCGGTGCGCACGACGCGGCGCATCCGGGTGGCGGACGGTCGGGTCACCGAGGTCTGAGTCCTCGTTAGGATGCGAGCCCATGAACGAATTGCCGCCCGGGGCCAATCAATCTCTGCCGGGCGGCGTCGTGCACGTGCGCGTCCCCGGCCCGTTCGACGTCTCCGCGCTGATCACCGGTGACGATCGGCGGGTTCGCGGCGACGGCGACTTCGTGTTCTTCAATCAGCTCTCCGCGCCCGGTGTACGGCTCGGCGGGGACACCGTGACGGTCGATCCGCCGCGCCTGCGGGCGGGCGCGACGCGGGTGACGGTGGTGGTCAGCCCCGCCGACACCACGCACACGCTCGGCGAGTTGCCACCGCCGACGATGCTGCTCACGGACGATCGGGGCACGGTGCTGGCGCGCTTCACGCCGCCGCGCCCGCGCAGCGAGACGGTGTTGCTGCTGGCCGAGATCTATCGGCGCGGCGCGCAGTGGAAGGTGCGCGCGCTCGGTCAGGGCTACGCGGACGGACTCGCGGGCATCGCCCGTGACTTCGGCGTGGACGTCGAGGAGGAGACGCACACTCCCGCCGAGCTCTCCGACTTCCAGCGCGGCGTGGTCGAGCTGACCAACATCGAGCGGGCCCGACACGGTTTGCGCCCGCTCACGCCGCAGCCGCAACTCACCGCGTGCGCGCAGGCGTTCAGCGCCGACATGATCACCCGCGCGTTCTTCTCGCACACCGACCCGGACGGCCGCGAGCCGTGGGATCGGGCGGTCGCGGCCGGCTACCTGTACAGCCGGATAGGAGAGAACATCGCGTGCGGCCAGGAGACACCGGCCGAAGTGGTCCAGGGGTGGATGGACAGCCCGGGGCACCGCAAGAACATCCTGACGCCGGAGTTCACCGAGATCGGTGTGGGCTACGTGACGGGCGGCACGTACGGGACGTCGTGGACTCAGGTCTTCGGAACGCCTCGGTAGACGTCGAGCGCGCCGCGGCCGGTGACGTACGCCGGGCCGGGCGGGTCGGCATGGGCCGATCGGTCGATTCGGCGGTGGCCCCCGTCTTCGATGGCGGGACGGCCGTTCGCCCGATTCGTCGGCCGCTACGGCGGCGCTCGATCGTCCTCTCGGTGACGGCGGGGCGCCGCATCAGGACGTCGTGCGCACCGTGATCGGGGCGGGCGCGCAGGTGAACCTCCCCGGCGGCAAGGGCGCCGGCCTCCGCGACACGCGCTCGACAGGGGTCGGGTGGAGGCCGCGAGGATCGCGCGGAACGCGGGCGCGAGAGGGCGCGACCACCCGGGATCGCCCCGGCCCGCGAGCGAACCGCCGGCCGACGCCGACCCGGCGCATGGGTAACCGGGTGCGAGGACGCACGATGACGGTGCGTCATACTCGGGTGTTCGAGGCGAGGGAGATCACGTGCAGCTCGAGTTGGATCCGCCGTACGGCGTAGGGCCGATCAAGATCGGCATGTCCATGGACGAGGCAGAGGCCGCTCTGCGCGAACTCGGAGGAGATCTGTCCAAACGCACGCGTGGGTTCGCCCGTTTCGGGACGGACCTCTCGATCCATGTGGTCAGTGGCAAGGACGAGCTGGTGGAGGCCGTCGAGGTACACCGGTCGGAGGACGATTTCGCGGACACGGTGCTGTGTCTGGGCGTCGACGTGTTCGGCACGCCGGCCACCGATGTCACCCGCCTGCTCGGTGAATTGACACCCGTCCGAGTGGAGACCGAGGGCGCCTCGTTGGTGGCCCCGGACCTTCTGGTCGCGTTGTGGCAGCCCTTCGTCCCCGGACACGGCGACGACGCGCGTGTCGTCGGCGAGGGCCTGTACTTCCGCACCGCGCTCGTGGCCGTGCCCGGGTACTACGACCGGAGCGGTTCGTACCAGGCGGTCTGACGGGCCGGGCAACTAAGCGGTCGAGCAAACGACCGCGCAAGCGGTCGAGCACATCGAGCAAGCGCACGTCCGGTGCCGCGTCGGCCGGCCACCCGACCAGGGTCGGGCCGTCGCGGCACTACGGTGCGGCGGGACGAGGGTGTGGGGCGTCACTGCGGTGACGGCGGTGGGGCGTGACGGCGATACGGGCACGGCGGGCGGGCACGGCGCCGCGTCGGCGTGGTGCGCCGGGTAGGGCCCCTGTGCCCCTTGCGGAGCCCTCCGGAGGCCTCTGGCGGCCCCGGACGGGCCCAGACGGTCCGGTGGGCGTCCCTGTCGACGCCTTCGTGCGACGGGTCGCCTCGCGATACCTGGTCACCGTTTCGGAGCGAGGCGGGTCGAAGCCGCACGGGACGCAACCGGGCACCGGACGCGCCCGGATGGGCCGGCTTTCGGAACCGACGCGCGCCGAACGCCCTGCGGCGGCCCGGCCCTGACCGGGCGGTGACGCGGCGCGGCGACCCGGCCGTGACGAGGCATCAACCGCAGGACCTCAACCGCGGGGCATCAACCGCAGGGCCTCAAGCACGCGGAACCAACCGCAGGGCGTCAAACGCAGGGCATCAACCGCAGGGCCTCAAGCACGCGGAACCAACCGCAAGGCACCAACCCGCAAGGCACCAAACGCAGGGCCTCAAGCACGCGGCATCGGATCCCGCGACGGCAAACCGTGCGACGTCAATCGCGCGACGTCAGCAACCCGTTGAGCACGGCCGCCCCCGTACGCGCGTTGTCGACGGTGACCACGAACTCGCGCCCCGAGTCCAGCCGTACCGCGAGCGCGTCACCGGAGCGCTGCACGACCCCGCTCGCGCCGGCCCTGATCCGGTAGCCCCACCCGCCGAAATCACGGAACGCCCGCACGTCACGGTGCCCGGCCTCGCGGATCTTCGCGATCGGTATGCGCTTGCGCACCCACGGCAGAAGGCCGAACTCGACGGTGAGCCCGATCTCGTCGGTGCGCACGCGGATGATCGTGAACAGGCCCGTCAGGGGTGCGGCGGCGAGCAGGCCGATGCCGGAGCCGAGGCCGAAGACGACGGTGACCACGAGGCCGGCGACCAGGAACGCGGCGGTGAGCGCGCCCAACACGGGCGAGACGACGATGCTGCTCCAGGACTTCCTCGGGTAGGACGACACCCGTTTATCCCCCTTGCGACCGTGCCATGCGAGAGCCCGCGGCGAAGCGGGCTCCCTTGCTGTACGGCCTCCACGCTATGCCGGCTCCCGCAAGCTGCGGGAGCCGGCATGCGCCGCTGTGCATATCCGCGAGACTAGCGAGCCGGCAGAATCCGGCCGCTGACCTCGCCGAAGCCGATGCGCGTACCGTCGGGCCCGGGGGCGGTCGCGGTGATCGTGACCTCGTCCCCGTCCTCCAGATACGTGCGGGTGGAGCCGTCGGGAAGCTTGAGCGGGTTCTCCCCGTTCCAGGTGATCTCGATGAGCGCGCCGCGCTCGCCGACGGCGGGACCGCTGACGGTGCCGGACGCGAACAGGTCGCCGGTGCGCAGGGACGCGCCGTTGGCGGTCAGATGCGCGAGTTGCTGCGCCGCCGTCCAGTACATCGACGCGAACGGCGGACGCGAGATCAGGTGCCCGTTGAGCCGCACTTCCAGGCTCAGGTCCAGGCCCCAGGGTTCCGCGTCCCGGTCGTCGAGGTAGGGCAGCGGGGCGACGTCGCGCGCGGGCGGTGCCACGCGCGCGCCGGCGAGCGCGTCGAGCGGCACGATCCACGGCGACACCGACGTGGCGAACGACTTGCCCAGGAACGGGCCGAGCGGGACGTACTCCCATGCCTGCACATCGCGCGCGGACCAGTCGTTGAGCAGACACACGCCGAACACGTGGTCGGCGAAGTCGCCGAGTGCGACGGGGGTGCCCAGTGCGGAGCCGGTGCCGACCACGAAGCCGACCTCGGCCTCGATGTCGAGCCGCCGCGAGGGCCCGAACGAGGGCACGTCGTCGGTGGGGGCCTTGCGCTGCCCGCTGGGCCGCACGACGGGCGTGTGCGAGACGACGACCGTGCCGGCCCGGCCGTGATAACCGATGGGCAGGTGCTTCCAGTTGGGGGTCAGCGGTTCCGATCCCGGCCGGAAGATCTTGCCCAGGTTGGTCGCGTGGTGCTCGGACGCGTAGAAGTCGACGTAGTCCGCCACCTCGAACGGCAGTCGCATGACCACGTCCTGACGTGGAATCAGGTGTGGTTCGACACTCGCGCGCAGTCCGGGGTCGGTCAGCCACGTGGTCAGCGCCGCGCGAACCGCCGTCCACGTCTCGCGGCCCGCGGCCAGGAGCCGGGTCAGGCTCGGCGCGTCCAGCACGTCGACCGGCGCTCCGACGGCGTGCGCGGCCGCGCCGGCGTCGAGCACGTGCCCGCCGATCGCCACCCCGATCCGCGGTCGGTCCGGCTCGGTGTCGGTGCTGAAGACGCCGTAGGGCAGGTTGTCGACGCCGTACACCGTGTCGGTCGGCAGCGGTACCCAGGTGGTGGGCATGATGACGTTCGGCTCCTCGATCTCAGTCGCCGGCGTGATGCGCGGGCTTGGACGCGGACTCGGGCTCCGAAACGGGCTCGGATTCGGGATCGGGATCGGGCTCGGGTTCGGGATCCGAAGCCGGCTCGGACTCGGGCTCCGGTTCGGACAGCAGGCCGAGCGTGAGCGCGTCCTGTAGCGGTTCGGCGACGCTGCACGTGCCGTACGAGGTCAGGTATCCGCGCAGCCGGGTCCGCTCGACCAGGGTCAACGCGAGTGCTCGGCGCGCGAGTTCGACGCTGTCGCGGATCGCGAGCACATCGGCGATCGCGTCGGGGTCGGCACCGACGACGGCCTCGTGGGTGGCGAGCATCAGGTTGAGGTAGCCGTGGTGCTCGAAGCCGGTGGTCGGGTCGGTGTGCCGCACGGCGTTGTGCAGCCCGGCCGTGACCTTGAACGGGAGTTCGCGAATGCGACATCCGTGCACGAACGCCGCCAGTTCGGCCTCGTCCGGGAAGGCGTGCGGCGCCGTGCCACCGGTGCGGAACTTGGGCCGCCCGTAGGTGCCGGCCAGACTGTCGAGGTCTGCGTCGAGGCCCGCGCCTTTGAGGACCTCGACGTAGCCCGCCGTCATGTCCGGCAGGTATCGGTGCAGCACGGCGGCCGCCTTGCCGAGTTCGCCGTCGCCGGCGACCTCGATGCCCTCCAGGATCAACCCGGGGGTGTCCACGATGCTGTGCACGGCCGGCCCGACCGTACTCGGCCCGCCGGGGGCCACCAGCACCACCCGCAGCGGCTCGTCGGGATCGGCGAGCGGCAGCAGTTCGGGCACGTGCGCGGCGCCGACGAGGAAGTAGCGGACGAACTCGGCGAACCATTCGATCCGGTAGAGCCGGTGCGCGGGCACCGCCTCGGCCATCGGGGCGTTGCCGGGCGGGAAGAGCGCGGCGTCGTCCCACAGGCCGGTGAACAGGGGCACACGCAGCGCGTGCTCGGGGCCGGCGTCGAAGCCGGAATCGGTGCGTACGGTCATGTTCGAGGCGCCTTCCCGGCCCACGTCCACGCGTAACCCGGATCCTCGCTCGCGATTGCGCCCTCGCCGACGCCGAGCGGGCGAAACGTGTCGACCATCACCGCGAGTTCGTCGAAGAACTCGATGCCGATGCTGCGCTCGTAGGCCCCGGGCTGCGGCCCGTGCGCGTGTCCGCCCGGGTGCAGCGAGATCGAACCCTGCCCGATACCGGAGCCCTTGCGGGCCGCGTAGTCGCCGCCGCAGTAGAACATGACCTCGTCGGAGTCGACGTTGGAGTGGTAGTAGGGCACCGGGATGGACAGCGGGTGGTAGTCCACCTTGCGCGGCACGAAGTTGCAGATCACGAATCCGTCGCCCTCGAACACCTGGTGCGCGGGCGGCGGTTGGTGGATCCGGCCGGTGATCGGCTCGAAGTCGGAGATGTTGAAGACGTACGGGTACAGGCACCCGTCCCAGCCGACCACGTCGAACGGGTGGGTGGGGTAGACGTAGCGGGTGCCCGCGATCTCGCCGCCGAGGCCGCGATGTTTGACCAGCACCTCGACGTCGCTGCCTTCGGCGAGGTGCGGCTGTACGGGTCCGCACAGGTCGCGTTCGCAAAACGGCGCGTGTTCGAGGAGTTGGCCGAACCGGGACAGGTAGCGCTTGGCGGGCGCGATGTGCGAGTTGGCCTCGATGCAGTAGGCGCGCAGCGGTTCGTCGCCGCCGGGGACCCAGCGGTGCGTGGTCGCGCGGGGCAGGATCACGTAGTCGCCGGCCCCGACGGTGAGCGCGCCGAACACCGTCTCCACGGTCCCGGTGCCGGACTCGATGTACACGCA
Organism: Streptomyces sp. SID3343; assembly: GCF_009865215.1. Lineage (GTDB taxonomy): Bacteria > Actinomycetota > Actinomycetes > Streptomycetales > Streptomycetaceae > Embleya. The sequence goes on from NZ_WWJX01000458.1 coordinate 14,490, forward strand.
CTCGTCGCCGAGCGCGTTGCGGTAGAGCGGCGAGGGGCTGCCGGCGACGACGTAGGCGATCCGTACGTCGGCGTTGCCGAGCACCAGTCGGCGTCCGGTGACCGCGTCGACGGCCTTCCACTCGTTGTCCGCGAACAACTCGTGCAGCTTCAGGTGCCGCGGCTTGAGCGGGTGGTTGGCCGCGACGCTCTGGTCGGGCAGCTCCCACACGCTCGCGTCGGAGATGGCCGAGGGGATCGCGCGGTGGTACAGGAGGGAGGAGTCGGAGGTGAAGCCCTCCTCGCCCATCAGCTCCTCGTAGTACAGGCCGCCGTCCGGGCGGCGATGCTGGGTGTGCCGCTTCGGCGGGACCTCACCCACGCTCCGGTAGTACGCCATGGCTGCCGACTCCTCCGCCGTCCCTGTTCCGTGCCGCTGTCGTCCCGTTTGTGGTGCTACAGGTTGCCGCGACGCTCCTGCTCGCGCTCGATCGCCTCGAACAGGGCCTTGAAGTTGCCCTTGCCGAAGCCGAGCGAGCCGTGCCGCTCGATCAGTTCGAAGAACACCGTCGGGCGGTCCTGGACGGGCTTGGTGAAGATCTGCAGCAGGTAGCCGTCCTCGTCGCGGTCGACCAGGATGCGCAGTTCGCGCAACGTCTCCACCGGTACCCGGGTCTCGCCGGCCCACTCGCCGAGGGTGTCGTAGTAGCTGTCCGGCGTGGACAGGAACTCGACGCCCATCTCGGCCATCGCGCGCACCGAGGCGACGATGTCGTTGGTGGCGAGCGCGATGTGCTGGACGCCGGGGCCGCCGTAGAACTCCAGGTATTCGTCGATCTGCGACTTCTTGCGGCTCACGGCGGGCTCGTTGAGCGGGAACTTGACCCGGTGGTTGCCGCTGGTGACGACCTTCGACATGAGCGCGGAGTATTCGGTGGCGATGTCGTCGCCGATGAACTCCTTCATGTTGGTGAAGCCCATGACGCGGTTGTAGAAGCCGACCCACTCGTCCATGTGGCCGAGTTCGACGTTGCCCACGCAGTGGTCGATCGCCTGGAAGTAGCGCTTGGGGTGGGCGGCGGGCTTGCCGCGGAAGATCGGCTCGGCGGCGACGAAGCCGGGCAGGAACGGGCCGGTGTAGCCCGAGCGGTCGACCAGGGTGTGCCGGGTCTCGCCGTAGGTGGCGAGTTGGGCGCTGCGGACGGTGCCGTGCTCGTCGGTGTCGTCGTGCGGCTCGACGAGAACGGTCGCACCGTGCTCACGCGCGTAGGCGATGGCCTTGTCGACGTCGGGGACCTCGATGGCGAGGTCGGTGACGCCGTCACCGTGGGCGACGGTCGCGACGCCGACCTCGGTGCCGGCGTGGACTTCACCGGTGATCAGGAAACGGGCCTTGCCGGACACGAGCACGTACTCGGCGACGTCGCGGCACCCGGTCTCGGGTCCGCGATAGGCGACACAGGTCATCCCGAACGCCGTGGAGTAGTAGTGCGCGGCCTGCTTGGCGTTTCCGACGAAGAAACGAACGTGGTCCATCGCGACGACGGGGAAGGGGTCACCCGCCGGGTCGTGCACGACGGCGCCTACGAGGGCGTCGGTGTCTTCAAGGGTGGTGAAGGTGCTCATGACGCGCGATCCCCTCGGGTCGATACGGATGTGCGAAGTACATGTCGGGATGCAACATCTGACAACATCAAACCGTGGAGCTGTACAAAATGCTCAGCTAGAGTCGTCACATGCGAGATGATCTTCAGAATCCGCGCATCCCGCTGGACGAGCTGGACGTGCGTCTCATTCGGACCGGCCGGCAGCACCCGCGAGCGGGCATGTTGGAATTGTCCCGGTTGATCGGGGTTTCCCGCGCGACGGTGCAGGCCCGTTTGGAGCGCATGGAGGCGGCCGGCGTGATCACGGGCTACGGCCCGGAGGTCGACCTCATCGCCGCCGGCTACCCGGTCCTGGCCTTCGTCACCCTGGAAATCGCCCAAGGCGGCCTCGACGGCGTCGCCGCCGCCCTCGCCGCCCTCCCCCAGGTCCTGGAGGCCTACGGCACCACAGGCACGGGCGACGTCCACTGCCGCATCGCCGCCACCTCCAACCAGGACCTCCAACACATCCTCATCGACGTCAACCGCATCCCCGAGGTCGTCCGCTCGACAAGCGTCATCGCCCTGTCGGAGGTCGTCCCCATGCGCACCCTGCCCCTCCTGGAAGCCGCCGAACGCCGTATCCCCTCCCGGGTGCCGGCCCTCCGCAAACCCACCGACAACGGCACCGGCCCGAACCGGGAAACGAATGAAGGCCCGCGCTCGCAGTCGCGAGTCACCACACGCCCGACGGCGGGCGGGTCGGTACCCACGGAGCGTTCGGGGAGCGGAAGCGTCAGTGCGGACTGGTAGGAATGAGGCCCGATCGTAGAACCGTTCCGCTGTTTCGCAGGAGAGTTTTCATGACCCGGGTTGTCATTGCGCCTTCGTACGGGAGTACGGCCTCCAAGGAACACTGGAAAACGACACTCGCGGAACCGATCCGGTTCACCGAGCGCCTCCGCGCGGCTGCGTTGACACGTCCGCAACGCGAGGCCCTGCTTCGACATCACCCGCGCGGTGAGGCGCGCTTCTGGGGTGCGCGATCGGCGCACGACAAACGGATGGCGGAAGTCGGCTCGGGCGACGTGGTCTTGTTCACCGGCGGCAACCACGTGCGCGCCGTGGGAGAGATCGGGCACATCTTCCGGAACGCGGACTTCGCCGATGTGCTGTGGCCGCCGGAGACACCGACGGGCAGTTGGCGCACCGTTTACAGCCTCACTGGCTTCGAACGGGTCCACATTCCTTATCCACCGCTGTGTCGAGCCATGGGCTACGCCGAGAGCCTCACCTTCCCCGGGCAGATTTTGGCCACCGAGGAGCAGGGCAAGCGGGTGCTCGACCTCTTCGGCATCGAGCCCGCCTCGACGCAGGTGGTCGTCGAGTTCGACGAGAATCTGCACCGGCACACGTCCCCACAAAGCCCGGCCGCTCGTCTGATGCCCGTCGAACGGTCCGGTGCGCATCGTGTGTCCTATACGCAACCCGCCAAGCTGAGGGTGGCCGAGCTCAAGGAAAGGCTCCTGTTGGCCGAGTACCAGGAATTCCTCGGCCTGGATTTGCCCAAACGCTACAGGTGCGCGGCGGGCGTCACGGACCTCCATGTGGATCACGCCCAAGGCCCCGAGATCGTGGAGGCCAAGAGCAGCGCGGGACACAAGTGGGTGCGCCAGGCGCTGAGCCAACTCCTCGACTACGCGCCCCACAGCCTCCATCCCGTCTGGCTGCTGACCGCGCTGTTTCCCGAACGGCCTTTGGCCAACGAAGTGACCTTCCTGCACCGGTACGGCGTCGATTGTGTGTACCGCACGGTCGAAGGATCGTTCACCCGGCTACCTGCCGACGAGACGGTCCGCAGCCTCATGCGTGAGCGCTGGTCGGCGGTAATCGACGGCCCCATCGCCTCGGCAGGCCGGTGAGGTGAGGCGACAAGCGACGGACATGCCTGGAGAATGCCGGGTGATGCTTGGTAATGAAGCGGATCGGGACGTGACGATGTCGGAGTCGGTAGAACAGGTGCCTGTGCGTCAACTGGCTGTGCAGCAGTTGTCTGTGCATGAGCGGATCGCCGAGGAGCTCGGGGTACGGGAGGGGCAGGTCAGGGCTGCGGTCGAGTTGCTCGATGGTGGGGCGACCGTGCCGTTCATCGCTCGGTACCGCAAGGAGGTGACCGGGACGCTCGACGACACGCAGCTGCGCAACCTTGAGGAACGGTTGCGCTACCTGCGGGAGTTGGACGAGCGGCGGACCGCCGTACTCGCGTCGATCGAGGCGCAGGGCAAGCTGGACGACGCGCTGAAGGCGCAGATCCTGGCCGCCGACTCCAAGGCGCGGCTTGAGGACATCTACCTGCCGTACAAGACGAAGCGGCGGACGAAGGCCCAGATCGCCCGTGAGGCGGGGCTCGAACCGCTGGCCCTCGCGCTGCTGGGCGACCCCTCGCGCGATCCCGCCGGCGAGGCGGCCGCGTTCGTCGACGCGGACAAGGGCGTCGCCGACGCGCAGGCCGCGTTGGAGGGTGCGCGCTCGATCCTGGTCGAGAAGTTCGCCGAGGACGCCGACCTGATCGGCGCGCTGCGCGAGAAGATGTGGACGCGCGGACGGGTCGAGGCCAAGGTGCGCGCGGGCAAGGAGGAGGCGGGCGCCAAGTTCGCCGACTACTTCGACTTCGCCGAACCGTTCACGAAGTTGCCCTCCCACCGCATCCTGGCGATGTTCCGGGGCGAGAAGGAGGAGGTGCTCGACCTCACCCTCGCGCCGTCGCCGGACGCGGAGGCGGACGGCCCCACCGAGTACGAGCGCTCGATCGCGCACACGTTCGGCGTCACCAACCGCGACCGCCCGGCCGACAAGTGGCTCGCGGACACGGTGCGGTGGGCGTGGCGGACCAGGATCCTGGTCCACCTGGGCCTGGACCTGCGCGGGCGGCTGCGCCAAGTGGCCGAGGACGAGGCGGTACGCGTGTTCGCGGCCAACCTGCGCGACCTGCTGCTCGCGGCGCCGGCCGGCACCCGCGCGACGATGGGCCTGGACCCCGGCCTGCGCACGGGCGTCAAGGTCGCGGTGACCGACGACACCGGCAAGGTGGTGGCGACGGAGACGATCTACCCGCACGAACCGCGCCGCAAGTGGGACGAGTCGATCGCCACGCTCGCGAAGCTGGCCGCGGCGTACCGGGTCGACCTGATCGCGATCGGCAACGGTACCGCCTCGCGCGAGACCGACAAGCTGGCCGCCGAACTCATCGCCAAGCACCCGGATCTGGGGATGACCAAGGTCATGGTGTCCGAGGCGGGCGCGTCCGTATACAGCGCCTCGGCGTTCGCGTCGCAGGAACTCCCGGACCTGGACGTGTCGTTGCGCGGCGCGGTCTCGATCGCGCGGCGACTCCAGGACCCGCTGGCCGAGTTGGTCAAGATCGACCCCAAGTCGATCGGCGTCGGCCAGTACCAGCACGACCTGTCGGAGTTGAAGCTGTCGCGTTCGCTGGACGCGGTGGTCGAGGACTGCGTGAACGCGGTCGGCGTGGACGTCAATACGGCGTCGACCCCGCTGCTCACCCGGGTTTCCGGCATCGGCACGACGCTTGCCGACAACATCGTGCAACACCGCGACGCCAACGGGCCGTTCAAGACCCGACGCGACCTGAAGAACGTCGCGCGGCTCGGCCCGAAGGCGTTCGAGCAGGCGGCGGGCTTCCTGCGGATCCCGGCGGGCGACGACCCGTTGGACTCGTCGTCGGTGCACCCGGAGGCTTACCCGGTCGTGCGCAAGATCGTCGCGGCGGCGGGCGGTGACGTACGCACGGTGATGGGCGCGGCGCCGCGGCTGCGCGCGCTCGACCCGAAGGACTTCATCGACGAGAAGTTCGGGCTGCCGACGGTGACGGACATCCTGAAGGAGTTGGAGAAGCCCGGGCGCGACCCGCGTCCGGCGTTCAAGACGGCGACGTTCAAGGACGGCGTCGAGAAGCTTTCCGACCTCCAGCCGGGAATGCTGCTCGAAGGCGTGGTCACCAACGTGGCCGCGTTCGGCGCGTTCGTGGACGTGGGCGTGCACCAGGACGGCCTCGTCCACGTCTCGGCGATGTCGAGGACGTTCGTGAACGACCCGCACGATGTGGTCAAGTCGGGCGATGTGGTGCGGGTCAAGGTGCTCGACGTGGACATCCCGCGCAAGCGGATCTCGCTGACGCTGCGGCTGGAGGACGAGGCCGAGCAGCGGGGCGGGGGGCGTGGGGGCGATCGCACCGAGCGGGGCGCCGGCGGGGGCGTTGGCGCCGGTGGCGGTGAGCGGGCCTCCGGTGAGCGTGGCGGGCGTGGGGGCGGTCGCGGTGGCGGCGGTCGTGGCGCCGGTGGTGGCGGGGGTCGTGGGGATCGTGGGCC
>NZ_WWJX01000459.1 GCF_009865215.1 Streptomyces sp. SID3343
TCCCGCAGGCCACCATGTTCTTCGCCGCCGGCGAGGCCGAGCGGCTGACCGCGCGCCCGGGCACGGTCGCCGACATCGCGATCGTCACCGCGCCCGGAACCGACCTCGGCGCGCTGCGCAAGCAGGTCTCGCGCACCCTCGCCGGCCACGACGCGAGCATCCTGACCGGCGACGACCGCGGCGCGGTCGAGCACCCCGACATCCCGGCGGAGGGTGCCGACCTGATCGCGATGTCCAGCGTCTTCGGTGGACTGGCGATCGGCATCGCGGTGTTCGTGGTCGCGAGCACGATCGGCCTGTCCGTACAGCAGCGGCACCGCGAGTTCGCGCTGATGCGGGCGATCGGCGCCACCCCGGGTCAGCTCCGCCGGATGCTGCTCGGCGAGACGCTGACCATCACCCTGCTCGCGGCGGGCCTCGCGTGGTTCACCGGGCCGATCGCGGGCCGGGCGCTCTTCGACCTGCTCGCCGACGCGGGCATGGTCGCCGAGACCGTCGAGTTCACCGCGGGCTGGATCCCGGCCGTCGCGGCGGGCGGCGCGCTCGTCCTGACCGCGCTGCTCGGCGGAGTCATCGGCGCTCGGCGCGCGGTGACCGCCAAGCCCACCGAGGCACTCGCCGAATCGGCGTTGCAGCAGCGCTGGTTCGGTTGGATCCGGTTCGTGTTCGCGGTGCTCTTCCTCGCCGGCGCCGTCGCGCTGGTGCTGGTCACGGCACTGGTCCTGGAGGGGCCGATCGCCGCGAGCACGGCCGGGCCGGCGGTGATCTGCGCGTCGATCGGGATCGCGCTCATCGCGCCCGGCCTGACCAAGGCGCTCACGTGGCTGCTCGGCGGCCTGCTCGGCTCGGTGACCGGTGCAGTGGGGCGGCTTGCGGTCGTCAACTCCCGGGTGCGCGCGGTCAAGATGGCGGCCGTGGTCACGCCGATCATGCTCGCGGTCGCGATCAGCACGGGTGAGCTGTACGTCCAGACGACGCAAAACCACGAGTCGGAGCAGGTGTTCACCCAAAGCGTGCGCGCGGACGCGGTGCTCGACTCCGTGTCCGGCGGCCTGGATCCCGCACTGCTGCCCGCGATTCGCGCACTGCCGGGGGTCGCGGACGCCAGTGGTTACACGACCAGCGCTGCGGTCGTCGAGCGGCCGGCCCATGATCTGAACGGTCGACACGGCCTGGAACTCCAGGGCATAGACGGCGAGTCCGGGCTGTGGGCCACCGCCGTCGTGCCCACCGCGGGCAACCTCGGCGACCTGCGCGGGTCCACGATCGCGCTACCCGAACACCTCGCCCGCTCGCTGCATCGCGGGGTCGGCGACACGATCGGGATTCGTCTGGGCGACGGCACGCCGGTGGACGTGCGCGTGGTCGCGCTGTTCCGGGGCCGGGTCGGCTACGAGACGGCACTGACCTCGCTGTCCCTGCTCGCACCGCACACCACGGGTGGCCTGCCCACCCGATTCCTGGTCCGTGCGGCGCCGGGCACCGACCCCGAGCGCCTGGTGTCCTCGCTCACGACGTGGGCGGGGCAACACCCGGGCGTGCGGGCCGAGTCCCGCAGCGCGCTGCTCGACGCACACGCCGTGGAATCGGAGACCCAGGCCTGGGTCAACTATGTGATCGTCGGCATGCTCGCCCTGTACACCGCGCTGTCCCTGATCAACACGCTGGTTCTGGCCACGCGGGAGCGGCGCGCCGAGTTCGGGCTGCAACGGCTCAGCGGCGCGACCCGGGCCCAGGTGCTGCACATGGCGGCCGTGGAGTCGGCCCTCGCGACGCTGATCGGCGTGGTGCTGGGCACGGTGGCCGCGGCGGCGGCCGCGGTGCCGTTCGCGATGGCGGCCACCGAATCGTGGCTTCCCTCCGGCCCGATCACGATCTACCTCGGCGTGGTCGGCACGGCGGCCGTGCTCACCTTCGGGGCGACGCTGATCCCGACGTGGACGGCGACCCGGACCAGGCCTGCGGTGGCGGCCGGCGCCTGACGGGGGCGGGCGGGGCGGGGCTCGGGCGGGGCTTGGCGTGGCGGCTTCGCCGGGGGGCTTGGCGGGGCGGGGCTTGCCGGGTGGCGGCTTCGCCGGGGCGGGGCTCGCCGGGTCAGGGCGTCGTCGAACAGGGCTTCGTCGCATCGGGGCCTGCCGGATCGATGCTTCGCCGGGCGGGGAGCCGGTTTCAGCGCGCGTGGTCCGGCCGGACGGACCGATAGCCGGGGTGTACGCCCGGGGTGAGCCCCTGGTGGTCGGCGACTCGTCGAAGCAGCCCGATCAGCTGCCCACGCTCGCCCGGGGAGAGGTCGGCGCAGATCTGCGCCTCGTGCGCCATCCCCACCTCGCGCAGCCCGGCGAGAAGCGACTGGCCCGCGTCGGTCAGGTGCAACGCGTGCAACCGGCGGTCGGCGGGATTCTTGCGGCGCTCGATCAGGCCGCGCTGCTCCAGCTCGTCGGCGAACGGAACGAATCGGCTCGGCGGCATGCCGAGTTCGGCGGCCACCTCGCGCTGACTGCGCCCGGGCCGGCCGGCCACCGACCGCAGCAGCCCGGCCTGGGCGGGAGTCAGCTCCAACTCGCCGACCCGCTCGGCGAACAGCTTGGTCGCGTGGGCCCCGAGCTGAGCCAACAGGAAGGCGACGCTGTCCGGGGGGCCGTCCGGGCGCGCAGGCTCACCATTCGTACTCATGGCCACATGGTAGTTGTTTGACAATCGTTCCATCGTGGAATCATTATCTTACGTATATCGATTGGGTGAGGTCGCACAGCGCTCGACGTGGCGTCTGCTCCACTCCTTCGCCGTCGTCGCGCCGTCCTTGACGTCGATGCGTCACCGTTTCGCCGCCGACTCGCCCTCCACCGAGGAGTCACCATGTTCGGCACCGCCGTAAGAACCGATCCCGGCGCCGACGGCCCGCAGGCCGCCGCCCACAGCGGACGCCGCCCACAGTCCGGGCCACCGCTGCTCGCACCCGTGCTCGCCTACGCCGTACTGACCGTCGCAGCGGTGATCGTCAACCGGTCCACGCCGCATCCGGACGCGTCCGGCGCGGCGGTACTGGCCTACGACCGCGCCCACGGCGACGCGATCAAGGCAGGCGCCTTCCTGCTGTTCGCGTCCTCCGTACCACTGGCGCTCACGGCCGCGGTGATCTACCGCCGACTGCGGGCGCTCGGCATCACCGCGCCGGGGTCGGCGATCGCCCTCGTCGGCGGCGTCCTGGCGTCGAGCGCGCTCGCGCTGAGCGCGTTGTTCGCCTGGAGCGGCGCCCGACTGCCCGCGGATGCGGGATCCGGCCTGGCCCGGGCGTTGGCCGACCTGTCGTTCCTGACCGGCGGCCCCGCCTATGCGGTGATGTTCGCCCTGCTCGTCGCGGGTATCGCGGTCACGGCGTGGTTCGCCGGACTGCTGCCGCGCGGCCTGGCGGGGGTGGGCCTGGTGATCGCCGCGGCCGGGGCGCTCTCGACGCTCACGCTGGTCGGCTCGGGCTTCTCGTACCTGCTGCCGGTCGTGCGCTTCGGCGGCACGGCGTGGTTGGTGACGGTCGCGGCCATGCTCCCGCGCACGCGTTTGTCACGGCACGGGTGACTACACCCACGTTTCCGGGGACCGGGCCGGTCCATTACATCGTTCACCCTCGTCAAGGAGGCCGACATGTCCGCCACTTACTCCGATCTGGCCGGCAAGGTGGTCGTCGTCACCGGCGGCTCCCGCGGCATCGGCGCCCGCACCGCCGGCGCCTTCGCCGAGCAGGGCGCTTTGGTCTGCGCGGTCGGTCGGGACCACCGGGCCCTCGACGCAGTCGTAGCCGGCATCGCCGACAAGGGCGGCGCCGCGTTCGGCGCAATCGCCGACGTCACCGACTCGGCCGCGCTCGACGGGGTCCGCGAACAGGTCGAGGGCCGATTCGGTCCGGTCGACGTGCTCGCCGCGTTCGCCGGCGGGCAGGGCTTCCCGGTCCCGTCCCGGCAACTCACCGAGCAGCGCTGGCGCGAGGTCCTCGACGCCGACCTGACCTCGACCTTCCTCACGATTCAGGCATTCCTGCCCGGCCTGATCGAGCGCGGCGGCGGCTCGATCCTCACCATGTCCTCGGCCGCGGGCCGCGAAGCGAGCGGCGCCAACCTCGCCTACGCCGTCGCCAACGCCGGACTGGTGCAGCTCACCCGGCAGTTGGCCGCCGAACTGGGCCCGCACGGCATCCGGGTCAACTGCATGGCGCCGTCCTCGATCCGTACCGAGAAGGTCGCCGCCCACATGCCGCCGGACGTACAGGAACAGGTCGCCGCCCTGCACCCGTTGCGCCGCCTGGGCACCCCCGACGACGTCGCCTCGACCGCACTGTTCCTCGCCTCCGACGCCGCCGCGTGGTTGACCGGGCTGACCATCGACGTGGCAGGCGGCCGGATCACCCATTGACGCGGTCGGCCCCGGTCCGGCGCGGAGCCGATCTCCGACCCGGAAACCGGCGATCAGCCGGTCGGCGGATTGAAGCGCGAACAGTCGGGGTCGCTCCAGCGCAGCCCGACCGCGCCTTGGATCTCCACGACGTCGGTCACCTCGAACTCGACCAGCCGTTGCGCGCCGGGCACCCGGGCGATCTCCTCTTCGGCCCACACCGTCCGTGCCGACCCGGACAGGTGCAGGGTCGAGCCGGTCTCCCATCCCGGCGGGAACAGACCTGCGGCCGGGTTGAGTTCGAGGTTGTCGAGGGTCGGGAACATCGAGTTTCCGAGGTAGTCCGGCCGGCGCAGCCGGGTCGGCGAAAGCACCTGTACGAAGCCGGGGTTGCCGCCACGATGCGACGCGTCCGCGTCTGCGTCACCGCGATCGGCACCGGGAAAGGCCGCGCCACAGCCAGGTCGGATCACCGGCGGCACCCGAGTGCCATGTCGACCACCGTCACCTCCGTATCGCCCTCGCGGCGGCGTGCCGGTCGACACGTGATTCGTCGGTTTCCGTCGGCACGTCGAGAGCCCGCGAGCGTGATCGCGAGCGCGACGCCGCCGGGACGGCTCGACCCGGCATCCGAACGGCGGTTACCGCTGCGGGCGTTGCTCCCCGCAACCGTCGAGGGCCGCCGCCCGATCCACCAAGTCCGGCGTCACCCACGGGCGTTGCCTCAGTGCTTCCGTTCCGGCGACCCGACCTCACCCCTCACCCGAAGCCGTCGGAATTCGTCGGACTTCTTAGACGATTAAACATGTACTCGCGCTCTTCAGCGATGTTCAGTCTCATCCTGGCCCACTTGAATAGGGACATGACAACGAACCGGAACACCGCCGCAGGCACCACCACTCGCTCGAACCGCGCCCCCGGCCTCGTCCTCGGCGCGACCATGGTCACCACCGGCCTCGTCGCCGGCGTCTACTTCTGCTTCAGCGTCGCGATCATGCTGGGCCTCGCCGATGTCGACGACCGCACCTTCATCGACGTCCTGCAACAGGTCAACGAACGCATCGAGAACCCGGCCTTCTTCGCGTGCTTCTTCGGCGCTCCGATACTCGGCGCGATCGCGATCTACCAACACCGCAAGCTCGGTTACACGGAAGCCACCCGCTGGATCATCGCGGGCGTCGTCCTCGGCCTGATCGGCATGTTCGTCACCATGGGCGGCAACATCCCCCTCAACACCAAGCTCGCCGACGCCGGCGACCCCGCCAAGATCGCCGATCCCGCCGCGCTCCGCGACAGCGTCGAGAACACCTGGAACGCCTGGAACGCCGCCCGCACCGTCGCCGCCACCGCCGCCATGGCCGCCCTCGGCCGAGCCCTCGTCCTCCACGGCCGCGCCGGCCGATGACCCCGGCCCCGCCCAGCCTCGTGGCACTGCTGCTCACTACAGGCCCAGCAAGAACCACATCACTTTTCCCGGCTTTCCAGAACTTCCAGGTTTTCCAGGACATTCAGGACTGGAACCGCACGCGTCGGCGAGTACCGTCACAAGCATGAGCCCTCGGCCCGATTCGTCGTCGCACGACGCCTCGCGCGACCGGGGCAGGGTGTCATCCGGGTCCGTGACCTCTACCCGCAGCGTCCTCTCGCCAAGGATGCACCGTGCGCTGATCTCCGCGCCGGGCGGCAGTTGTGCGTGCAGGCACGCGTTGGTCATCAACTCGCTCAACAGCAGAACGGCGGTCTCCGTCGTCTCCGCCGGGATCTTCCACGCGTGAGCTTGTTCGCGCAGCCGACGCCGCGACAACCCGACGCTTCGAAGGTCCGACGGAAAGTGCCACTCGATTTCCCGCCCAGGGCCGTCCGAGAGCCTCGACCGGGTGGATGTGGGCATCGGGGGTTGCGCTGACATCGACGTCCTAGCTGTTCAGGCCGCTGCTGAGGCGATCGGCGAGTCGTCCATCCGGAGTGAGGACTTCCGGCGTTCGGGATCTCACCGTGCCTGTCACTGAGTAGCCTCACGAGTGACGAAGCGGGTACGGATAGTGCCGTCCCCGCAGTGCACCCGAAGAGGTGGACGCGATGACACAAGCGAACTCCCGGCCGCCGATGACGTGGCGGTACTGCGGGAACCAGATCAAGCGCTGGCGTATCCAGGCGGGCCTGAGCCGCGAGGAGTTGGGCAAAGAGGCCGGGTACGAGTACGAGACGATCAAGTCCGTAGAGCAGGGGCGACGGCGCCCGACGCCTCGCCTGCTGGAAGTGGCCGATCAGGTCTGCGGGGCCCGAGGCATGCTCACCTCAGCCCAGGAGTACCTGAAGCCCGAGAAGTTCCAGTCCTACGCCGAGGACTACATGCAGGCCGAAGAAGACGCGATCTCCCTGCACTTTTACCAAACGACGTTGGTCCCCGGCCTGCTACAGACCGAAAAGTATGCGTGGGGGTTGCTGAACGCCCACTGCCCGCCTTTGGACGACGAGACCATCGACCAGCGCCTGGCCGCACGACTTCAGCGGCAGGAGAGACTTTCTCGGTGCCCGACCGTCCTGTTCGGCTTCGTCATCTACGAAGCGGCGTTGCGCACTCTGGTCGGCGGCGCCGAAGTGATGCGCGGTCAGCTACTGCATCTCCTTGAAGTGGGCGAGTTGCGCAACGTGTCCATTCAGGTGCTCCCTGCCGATCGGGGTGCCCACGCCGGTCTCAACGGTCCTCTGGTCTTGTTGGAGACTGCGGAACACGAGCAGTATGCCTACGCCGAGGGTCAAGAGAGCGGGGTCCTGCACACAGCTCCGGGAACGATCGGAGTTCTCGTGCAGCGCCATGGCATGATCCGCGCGCAGGCCCTCGGTATCGAGGAGTCTGCCCGGTTCATCAGGGGGATAGCGGAGGACCTATGAGGGATCTGACGTGGCGCACGTCCAGCCACAGCGATACGGGTGGCGGCGAGTGCGTCGAGGTCGCTGCCCGGCCCGGCACCGTCCATGTCCGCGACTCCAAGCACGAGGACGGTCCGGAGTTGGCGCTTACCACCGCCAGTTGGGCTGCCCTGGTCGACCGGGCCGCCGAGCCGCAGGTCCGGTAGATCGAGCGCTTTCGCAGCCCCCGAAGCTCGGAGCACGGGCCCCGGGCGGCGGGCTTCGAGCGCCGAGATTCGAGCGCCTTGTTGAAGGATTGGGTGGTTCTCAGAACCCACCCACCC
>NZ_WWJX01000460.1 GCF_009865215.1 Streptomyces sp. SID3343
GCCCCCGGCCCGCCGCGGCCCGGGTGTGAGCGCCGCCGACACGCGCGACGCCCCGGCGGCCCTGAGCACGGCGACCGGACGCGAGGCCGGCCGATGGCTCACGGCGCACTGCCGCGAGGTGCCGTGGCTGACCGCCGCCGCCGTGTTCACCATGGTGGCCGGGGCCGCGCTCCAGGTCCTCCCGCTGCTTTTGCTCAGCCGGGTGGTCGACGGGGTGGTCGAGGGCGAGTCGCGCTCGATCCTGGTCACGGTCGGGGTGTCGATGGCCGCCGCCGCGCTGCTCGGCGCGGCGGCCGCCGCGGCATCGACCTACCTGATCGGGCGGCTGGGCGCGGATCTGCTCGCCCGGCTGCGCGAAGACGCCGTCCGCGCGGTGCTGGGGATGCCCAGCGCACGCGTCGAGCAGGTCGGCCGGGGAGACGTGCTGTCCCGGGTCGGTGACGACGTGGCCGTGCTCTCCAAGGGCATCCGCACCGCCGTCCCCACGGTGTTCTCCGCAGGGGTACTGGTCGTCACGGCCACGGTCGCCATGTTCGGACTGGACTGGCGGCTGGGTCTGGCGGGCGCCGGCGCACTGCCCGCGTACGCACTGGCCCTGCGCTGGTACCTGCCCCGGTCCGCCCCGCTCTACCGCAAACAGCGAGTGGCCCAGGCCGACCGCGCGCAGGCGTTGATCAGCGGTCTGGACGGGATCGACACGGTCCGGGCGTACCGCCTGGAGGGCGCCTTCCGCGAGAAGGTCACCGCCGAATCCTGGCGGGTGCGTGAACTCGGCGTCGAAGTGTTCCGGTTCTTCGGCCGGTTCGTCGGCCGGGAGAACCGCGCCGAGTTCATCGGGCTGGTCCTGATCATCGTCGTGGGCTACGCCCTGTTGGAGGCCGATGCCGCCGCTCTGGGCGAAGTGGCGGCGGCCCCGCTGCTGTTCCATCGGTTGTTCACGCCCCTGGGCTCCATCATGTTCACCTTCGACGAGGCGCAGAAGTCGGGCGCGAGCCTGACTCGGCTGGTCGGGGTGCTGAAGGAGGCGCCGGCGGGCCGACTGGTGGGCGACACGAGCGTCGCGTCGGCGGACGTTGCGCCGTACCCGGTGACGGTGACGGGGTTGACCTTCGGCTATCCCGACGCCGAGGGGCCGGTCCTGCGGGACGTCGACCTGGCCATCCCGGCGGGGGGTTCGCTCGCGCTGGTGGGGGCGACGGGCGCGGGCAAGTCGACCCTGGCCGCGCTGATCGCCGGCATCGGGACCCCGCAGGCCGGGTCGGTGCGCATCGGGTCGACCGACCTCGCCGATCTGGACGAGGCCGGGGCGCGGGCGCTGGTGAGCATCCTGACCCAGGAGACGCACGTGTACTCCGGTTCCCTCGCCGACGACCTGCGGTTGGCCGCGCCGCAGGCAACCGACGCGGCACTGCTGGAGGCGTTGCGCACGGTCGGCGCCGACGGGTGGGTCCAGGCGCTGCCCGACGGGCTGGACACCCTGATCGGGGAGGGCGGCGAGCGCCTGGACGGCACCAAGGTCGCCAAGATCGCCCTGGCCCGGTTGGTGCTGGGCCGGTCGCCGGTGGTGGTGCTCGACGAATCGACCGCGGAGGCGGGCAGCGCGGGCGCCGCCGAACTGGAACGGGCCGTGTCGGCCGCGTGCCGGGGCCGGACCACGTTGTTCGTGGCGCACCGGCTGACCCAGGCGATGGCGGCGGACCGGATCGCCGTCCTGGACGCGGGACGCGTGGTGGAGCAGGGCACCCACGAGGAGTTGGTGGCCCTGGGCGGCCGATACGCGCGACTGTGGCGGGCCTGGCGCGAGGGGAGCCGCTAGTGGAAACCGTGTACGCGGCCCATCCGGAGACGGGGCGCCTCGCCGGCGGCGGGACGAGCCCGGCGCGCAGACCGACCGGAGATCGGGACGGTGACACGCGACCTCGTGGCGTCAAGGCCCCCAGGCCCCCAGGCCCCCAGGCCCAAGGCCCAAGGCCCAAGGCCCAAGGCCCAAGGCCCGAGGGTCGAGGCCCCTCACCACAGGAACAGGAACAGGAATCGAATGACGACGAGACGGGCGGCGTGGTGAGCGACTTCGGATCCCTCGACGGACACTCCACGTCGGTGATGCGGCCGATCGCGCCGACCGACCCCGGCGATGGCCGGCCGGCTCGATGACAACCACCGACGCGCAACAACGCCTCCAAGGGCCCGACATCCTCCGGACCACACTGCGTCGCAACATCGGCGCCATGGCCTGGGGCACCGTCCTCATGGGTCTGTACCAAGCCGGGGAGACCGCCTTCCCCATCGCGCTCGGCCTGATCGTCGAACACACGATGCGGGACCGAAATCTCGGCTCGCTCGCCGTGTCGATCGCCGCGTTGGCGGTGATCATCACGACGGTGTCGCTGTCGTGGCGATTCGGCATGCGCATCCTGCAAAAGGCCAACACGACCGAGGCACACCGCCTGCGCGTCCAGGTCGCGGGCCGCGGGCTTCAGCCGGTGGCGGGCGACGGGGGCCTCAAGTCCGGCGAGTTGCTGACCATCGCCACCGAAGACGCCGACCAGACCGCCGACATCATCGAGGTGGTGCCACTGCTGGTCAGTTCGCTGGTCGCGGTGCTGATCGCGGCGATCGTGCTCGGCCTGGCCGACATCCGGCTCGGCGCGTTGGTCATCGTGGGCACCGTCGCGATCCTGTCGATCCTGAGCGTGATGTCCGAGCGGATCGGCACCGGTACCCGCGAACAGCAGGCCAGGGTGGCTCGGGCGGGCGCAAAGGTCGCCGACCTGATCACCGGCCTGCGCCCGCTGCACGGCTTCGGCGGCAACAGCGCGGCGTTCCTGTCCTACCGAAGGGTCAGCACGGAGGCGAGGCGGCAGGCCGTCACCGTCGCCAAGGTCAACGGTGCGTACGCGGGCACCGCGCAGGCCCTCAACGCGATCCTCGCCGCCGCGGTGACCGTGACGGCGGGCTACCTGGCGTTCGACGGCCGGATCACCATCGGGCAACTCGTCATGGCCGTGGGACTGGCGCAGTTCATCATGGAACCGCTCAAGCTTTTCTCCGACATGCCGAAGTACGTGACGATCGCGCGCGCGTCGGCCGAGCGGATGGCGCTGGTGTCGGCCGCGCCGCCGGTGAACACCCCGAGCGTGGCGCGTCCGACCCCGGGCGGAGACCTCGAGGTGGACTGCGTTCGATACGAATCCCTGCGCAAGCTGAAGTTCGTGGTGCCCGCCGGCGAGTTCACGGCGATTGCCGCCTACCAGCCGGGTGCGGCCGTCGACCTCGCGTCGATCCTGGCCGTGCGCGTCCCGCCCCACGCGTACGAGGGCGCGATACGCATCGGCGGACGGGAGATCGCGGACCTGTCGATCGAGGCGATCCGCGAGCACATGCTGGTGAACCCCTACGACGGGGAGATCTTCGCGGGCACCCTTCGCACGAACATCGACCCGTCGGGCAGCAGTCGGACGGTCCCCGAGGCCGTCGAGGCGTCCCTGCTCACCGACGTCGTCGCGCTCCACCGCGAAGGACTCGACTACGCCGTCCGCGACCGCGGCGCGAACCTGTCCGGAGGGCAGCGCCAACGACTGTCCCTGGCCCGCGCCCTCGCCGCCGACGCCGACGTCCTCGTCCTGCACGACCCGACCACAGCCGTCGACGCGGTCACCGAACAACTCGTGGCACGCAACATCGCGAAGCTGCGCCGGGGCCGCTCCACCATCGTGATCACCAGCAGCCCGGCCCTCCTCGACGCCGCCGACCGGGTCCTGGTCCTGGACGACGGCGTGATCACCGCCGAGGGCACCCATCGCAACCTCCTCGCCACCGACCCGAACTACTGCCTGGCCGTGGCTCGTTGACCCGCCGACGACCGCCCCCGACCCGCCGCGGCCGGGGTGCGTCGTCGGCGGGACGGCAGGAACGCGTCGGTTGCCCCGCCCCGCCCCGCCCCGCCGTACCGGGCCCGGCCGAGGGGGAGCGGAACGCCGAGGAGGACGGGACCCGCAGCAGCCCGGCCGGCCCGTCGTCCGCTGCCCGGACGAACCCGTCAGACGCCGACGGGGTGGGTGAGGAACCTCGTCAGCGCGAGGTCGGCCGAGGTCAGGAGGGCGTCGTCGTGGGCGCCGGTGGCGACCGAGTCGTGGACCAGGTGTACGTGGGCGTCTTCGATGCCACAGAAATTCGAGATACCGACTCGGAGTCGACGATCGATCAGGTCGTCCCAGCCGCCCTCGGCGAAGTGTTCGCTCGAGTAGCCGGCCAGGCCGATCCACTGCATCCGCTTGCCCGCCAGGCGGGGGCGGCTACGGCCGTACGCGAAGCCGTGGTTCCAGACCCGGTCGATCCAGCCCTTGAGCAGGGCGGGCAGGCCGAACCACCAGACCGGGAAGACCACGACGATCGTGTCGGCGGCCTCGACGCGGCCCATGTGGGCCCGCACCTGCGGGCTGTACCGCTTGTCCCGGTCGGACCAGTCGGGTTCGTCCGCAGGCGTCATCCGCGGGTCGAAACCCTCGGCGCGCAGGTCGAGTACGTCGACGGTGTGGCCTGCCGCGACCAGCCGGTCGTGGGCCCGTGCGGCGATCTTGGCGGTCAGGGAGTCGCTGCGTGGGTGGGCCACGACGAGGAGGGCGGTCATGGGTCCTACCTTCTTGAAGGGGTGGGGGTTGCGGGTCGGCGGGCGTGCGTTGCTTCGGATCAGGCCAGGCGGACGAGCATCTTGCCCGTGTTCGCCCCGCTCAGGACGCCCAGGAACGCCGCCGGAGCCTGCTCGATGCCCTCGAACACGGTCTCCTCCGTGTGCAGCGAGCCCTCCGTGAGCCAGCCGATCGCCCGGCCGGTGAACTCGGGGAACAGCGCGAAGTGGTCGTTGATCAACATGCCGCGCAGGTTCAGCCGCTTGACGTACGCCTGGAACAGGTTGCCCGGACCGGGGACCGGCCCGGTCGCGTTGTAGCCGCTGATCGCGCCGACCAGCGCGAACCGGGCACCCACCTTGGCGTTGGCGATCGCCGCCTCCAGGTGGTCGCCGCCCACGTGGTCGATGTACACGTCGATGCCGTCGGGCGCCGCCTCGGCCAGTTGGTCGGCGATCGCCCCGGCGCGATGGTCCAACGCCACGTCGTAGCCGAAGTCGCCCACCAACTTCTTCGCCTTGACCGGCCCGCCTGCCGAACCGATCACCCTGGCCGCGCCGAGCTTGCGGGCGATCTGCCCCGCGACGCTGCCGACGGCGCCGGCCGCGCCGGAGACGAACACCGTGTCGCCCTCGCGCACCGGGGCCACCTCGGTGAGAGCCGCGTACGCGGTCAGGCCGGTTGTGCCCAGGGCCCCGAGGTACGCCTGCGCCGGCACCGCCGAGGTGTCCAGCACGATCGCGGTCGCCGCGTCGACGACGGCGTACTCGCGCCATCCGGCGAAGTGCGACACGGTCGCGCCGACCGGGACGGCGTCGGCCCGGGACACGACGACCTCGCCGACCGCGCTGCCGTCGAGTGCCGCGCCGAGCTCGAACGGGGGGATGTACGACTCGGCGTCGTCCATCCGGCCCCGCATGTACGGGTCCACCGACATCCACGTGTTGCGCACCAGGATCTGTCCCTCGGCCGGCTGCGGAATCGCGGTGGTGACCAGCTCGAAGTTCTCGGCGGTCGGCGCCCCCAGGGGACGCGAGACGAGCCGGATCTCGCGGCCGGTCGCGATGACGGGCGTGGCGTCGGTGGTTGCGGGGGTGGCGGGCGTGCCGGTGTTCGCGGACATGGTGTACCCCTGATTCGTGTGGTGGGTTTCGCGCTTCGGTTCGGGGTTCCGAACTCGTTGACAGCACTGTGCCCAGGGGTGCGCACGATCGGCTGGGGATCCGCGCACGGTCGCCTGTGGTTGACCATCAGGGGCCGGTTGACCTGCGCTAACGTGCTCGCATGCGCTTCGGGGTGTTGGGTTCGTTGGCCGTGTGGACCGCCGAGGGGCAGGCGGTGCGAGTCCCCGAGGCGAAGGTGCGCGCGCTGCTCGCGGATCTGCTCGTGCACCGGGACGGTCCGGTGTCGGCCGACCTGTTGGTCGAGGACCTGTGGGGCGCCAGTCCGCCGGGCAATCCGACCAACACCCTCTAGACCAAGGTCTCCCAACTACGCCGCGCGCTGGAGGCGGCCGAGCCCGGAGGCCGCGACCTCGTCGCGTATCGCCCGTCCGGCTACGAACTGCGGGTGGCGGCCGACGCGGTCGACGCGGACCGGTTCGTCGAACTCACCTCGCGCGCTCGCGCGAGTGCGGACCCGCGTACACGGGCGGCGCTGCTCGCGGACGCGCTCGCGCTGTGGCGTGGGCCCGCGTTCGCCGATTTCCGGGACGAGGAGTTCACCCGTGCGGCGATCGGCCGGCTGGACGAACAACGGCTGACGGCGATCGAGGACCAGGCGGAGGTACGGCTCGAACTGGGTGAACACACGCTGCTGGCCGACGAGTTGGGTGAGCGGGTCGCGGCGCACCCGCTGCGCGAGCGGCTGCGGGCCGCGCATCTTCGGGCGTTGTACCGCTCGGGCCGGCAACAGGAGGCGTTGGCCGGGTACGCCGAACTGCGCGAGCGGTTGGCGGACGACCTCGGGCTCGACCCGAGTCCCGAACTGGCGGCGCTGCACCGGGCGATCCTCGCCCAGGACCCGGCCTTGGCGGCCGGCCCCGCGCCCGTTACGTCGGCCGCGCGCACACTGGGCAACCTGCCCGCCGCGCTGACCGAACTCGTCGGCCGAGAGGATGCGGTCAGTGAGGTGGGCGATGCGGTCGACCACGCCCGCCTGGTCACGTTGACCGGGCCCGGCGGCGTCGGCAAGACCCGGCTCGCGCTCGCGGTGGCCGAGGGTATCGCCGACCGATTCCCGGACGGGGTATGGCTGGTCGAGTTGGCCGGACAACGGCACCCGGACGAGGTCGAACTCGCCGAGGCGATCGCGACGGCGCTGGGGATCCGGGACGAGAACGGCTCCGGACCGGCCGGATTCCGAGCGCCGCGACCGGCGGCCCGGCTGGCCGACGCGCTGCGCGAGCGGCACCTGTTGCTCGTATTGGACAACTGCGAGCACGTGATCGAGCCGGTCGCGCTGTTGGCGGACGCGCTGTTGCGGGCCGCGCCCGGGTTGCGAATCCTGACGAGCAGTCACGAGCCGTTGGCCGTCGGGGGCGAGGTGTTGTATGTGGTGCGCCCGTTGGGGCTGCCCGCGCCCGAGGCGCGGTTGTCGGAGCTCGCGTCGTCCACGGCGGTACGGTTGTTCGTGGCCCGCGCGGCGGCCGCGGCGCCCGGGTTCGTCCTGGACGCGCACAACGCGGGCGCGGTCGCGGCGGTGTGCCGGCGACTCGACGGCATCCCGTTGGCCCTGGAACTGGCCGCGACACGGGTACGCGGGCTGGGGGTACACGGCCTGGCGGCGCGCCTGGACGACCGGTTCCGGGTGCTCGGGGTCGGTCGGCGGGGCGCGCCGGCCCGGCAGCAGACGTTGCGCGCGATGATCGACTGGAGTTGGGAACTGCTCGGCGAGGCCGAGCGGGTGGTGTTGCGCCGGTTGGCGATCCACACCGAGGGGTGCGTTCTCGACGCGGCCGAAGCGGTGTGCGCGGGGGCGCCGACGACGGCGACTGTGCCGGCGTCTGTCGGGCGGGACGTGGCGGGCGCCGACGTGCTCGACCTGGTGAGCCGGTTGGTGGATCGCTCATTGGTCGTCGCGATCGACGGCGCGGAGGGACCGCGCTATCGGCTGCTCGAATCGGTCGCCGCCTACTGCGTCGAACAGCTACACGCAGCGGGCGAGTTCGAGATGGTACGGCGGCGCCACGGCGGCTACTACGCGGCGTTCGCCGAGCGGGCCGCGGTCCATCTGTACGGCCCCGAGCAGCGACTGTGGCTCGCCCGCCTGGACGCCGAGAGCGCGAACCTGCGGGCCGCGCTCGACGGCGCGGTCGAGCGTGCCGACGCCGAACTCGCGGTACGGCTGACCGTATCGGTGGCGTGGTACCGCTTTCTGCGCGGACGCTACCGGGAGGCGTACCGGGCCCTGACAGCGGCGTTGGCCGTGCCGAACGGCGGCCGACCGTCGAACGCCGACGAGGCCCGGATCGGCAACGGCGCCCCGAGCGGCCACGGGATGCCGACCGGTGGTCGTCCGTTCGAGGGCAGCGACCCAAAGGACGCCGGCTACGTGCGGGGAGGCGGCGTGGCGTCGGCGTCGGCCGTCGGCGAAGTGTCCGACGCGGCCCGAGCCGGCGCCGGAGCTTGGCGGGCGGGGTTCGCGATGCTCGCGGGCGAGGGCAGTGAACTGCTGCGGCACAGCCGGGACGCACTCAAGGCGTTCGACGGCGTCGAGTCCGGTCGGGCCCGAGCGCAGTGGTTCCTGGGCCTCGCGCACCTGCACGTCGGCGACGCGGACATCGGCGGCGAGCTGATCGACGGTTCCCTGCGCGCGTTTCGCGCGACGGACGACCGGTGGGGGATCGCGGCGGCGTCGAGCAGCGCGGCCAAGCACGCGATGTTTCGCGGTGACGTGGCCGCCGCCGGCGACGCGGCGGCGGACAGTGCCGCGCGGTTCGCGGCGTTGGGCGACCGGTGGGGCAGGGTACAGGCGGCGGACCAACTCGCCTGGGTGGCCGAGGTGGCGGGCGACTACGACCGGGCGGGCGCGCTGCACCGCGAAGGGCTGCGCGGCGCCGAGGAGTTGGGCCTGTGGACCGATGTGTCCTACCGATTGTCCGGTCTCGGCCGGATCGCCCTGCTGCGCGGCGAGTTCGAGCGCGCGGCCGAGTTCCACGAGCGCGGCCGGCGGCTCGCGGCCGAGCAGTCGAACCGGTTCGCGGAGGAGTTCGCCGAGGTGGGGCTCGGCCTCGGGGCGCGCCGCGCGGGCCGGCTGGATCGGGCCGAGGCGCACCTGCGCAACGCGCTCCGGTGGAATCGCCGGCTTCAGGAGGACTACGGCGCGGCGTTCTACGGCGTGACGCTACTCCTCGCCGAACTGGGCTTCGTGGCCGAGCTGCGCGGCGACGCGGCCGGCGCGCGCGAGTTGCACGCCGAGGGGCTGACCGCGGCCCGGGCGGGCGGCGACCCGCGTGCGATCGCGCTCGCCCTGGAGGGCCT
>NZ_WWJX01000461.1 GCF_009865215.1 Streptomyces sp. SID3343
GCCGCCGCCGGCGACGCCCGCCGGCGCTGGAGCGCCGCCGCGACCCCGGAGGGCCCCGGGGCGGTCCAGGGGTGCGACCTGTTCCTCGACACCAAGCGCGTGTTGTCCTTCGCGATCGTGCACGGGTGGCTCGCGCCGAGCGCCGAGGCCCCCGGCGAGCGCGACACGCTCTCCGAGCGGGTACCGACCCCGGGCATCCCCGACGACGGCGACCGGGCCGGGACCGTCCTGGGCAAGGTACAAGGCATCTGCGACGGGCACACCGTCGCGTACCAGCTGAGCCGGCACAACGGTGACGATCCCGCCGGGCAGACCCTGGGACAGCCGACCGAGACGCTGTTCAAGGCGTTCGCCAACGGCGCGGCGGGCTGGGGCCACAAGTGCGAACCGATCGCGGCCGACGCGCAGTGGCAGTTCGGCAACTGACGACCCGGCGCCGCACAGCCGACGCCGCACAGCCGACGAACACGACGCCGAAGGGCGGGCACCCCACGGGGTACCCGCCCTTCGGCATTGCGCGTTCGGCGACCGTTCGAAGGCCACCGGCTCCGACTCGCCGATCGCGGCCGGTCACGGAACCGGACACACTCCGACTCGCCGCACCCGACCGGTCAGGAAGCCCCGGCCGGCTCCGGCTCGCGGGTCGCGGCCGGCAGCGACTGCGGCTGCTCACCCTTGGCCGGGTCCTTCGCCGGGTCCTTCTTCCCCCCGGCGCCGCCGTCCGCCGGCGGCACGTCGGCGAGGAACTTCGCCTCGACGTCCGGGTTTTCCTTCAGGTATTCCTTCACGCCCTCGACCGAGGCGTTCGGCTTGCCCTTGAGGTCCACGAAGACCTTCTTCTCGAGCGGCCCGAGCACCGAGTCGTCGAGCTTGAGGTTCTTGATCCAGGTGTTGAGCTCGGGGTAGTCGTTCGCGAAGCCCTTGCGGCCGATCGCGCTGATCCAACCCGCTTCGCCATAGGACTTCTTCGGGTCCGCGAGCGGCTTGATGTCGTACTTCGTGTACGCCCAGTGCGGACGCCACATGGTCACGACGATCGGCTTCTTGGCCGCCATCTCACGGTCCAACTCGGCGATCATCGCGGGCGTGCTGGAGGTGACGAGGTTGAAGTCGAGCCCGTACTCCGGGATCAGCTTCTTCTCGGTCAGGTCCATGATGTTGGCGCCCGGCTCGATACCGACGATCCGGTTGCCGAACTCCTTCTCGTGGCCCTTGAGATCCTCGACCGTGTTGTACGGGAGGTCCTTGGGGATCGCGAGCTGGACATCGACGTTGTGGTACCACTGCCCGATCTCTTCGAGCTTGGGGCCGTACTGGTCCATGTACTTCTTGTGCAGCGTCGGCAGCCACGCGTCCAAGAAGAGGTCGACGTCGCCCTGCGCGATGCCCTGGAACAGGGGACCCACGTCGAGCTGCTTCAACTCGACGTCGTAGCCGCGCTTCTCCAACAGCACCTTGTACATGTTGGTGACCACGACGTCCTCCTCCCAGGGGATCCAGCCGATCGTGATCTTCTTCTTGCCGCTGCCCTCGTCGCCCAGACCGAAGCCGCCCATCAGGCCCGCGACCAGCGCGACCGCGACGACACCGCTCACCGCGACGGCCGGGCGCGGACGCCAGTCGGCCAGCCACTGCGGGCTGAAGCCCTCGGCCGAGCGGTCCTTGGCGGCGCGCTTGGCCCGGGCCTCGACCCGCTGCCCCGCGGCGCCGACCGTGCGGTCGAGGTAGATCGCCAGTACGACTACCGCGACGCCGGCCTCGACGCCCAGGCCCACGTTGTTGTTCGACAGCGCGCCGAACACCTCGCTGCCCAGGCCGCCCGCGCCGACGATGCCGGCGGTGACCACCATCGACAGCGACAGCATGATGACCTGGTTGACGCCGGCCATGATGGTCGGCAGCGCGAGCGGGAGTTGGATGTCCTTGAGGATCTTCCACTCGCTCGTACCGAACGCCTGGCCGGCCTCGACCATCTCCGCGTCGACGCTGCGGATGCCCAACTCGGTCATCCGCACGCCCGGCGGGATCGCGAAGACCACGGTGGCCACGGCGCCGGGTACCGCGCCGATGCCGAAGAAGGTGATCGCCGGGATCAGGTACACGAACGCCGGCATCGTCTGCATGAAGTCGAGCACCGGCTTGACCACCGTGCCGACCGCCCGGCTGCGCGCGGTCAGGATGCCGAGCGGGATCGCGATGATCAGCGCGAGCGCCGCCGACACCAGGACGAGGGACAGCGTGGACATCGCCGGCGCCCACATGTCGAGGCCGTCGATCAGCAGGAAGCCGACCGCGGTGATCAGCGCGAACAGCAGGCCGCGTACGGCCCAGCCGATCGCCGCGAACAACACGACGACCGCCACCAGCGGCGCGCCGGTCAGCCAGTCGGCGAGATGGGTGACCGAACCGTCCACGACATCGCGAATGAAGTCGAACAGCCACGCGAAGTTGTCGCGCATGAAATCGACCAGGCTCTCGGCCCAGTCGCCCACATGGATCCTAGGCATCCGCGACCGCCTCGTCCGTGGCGGCGCCGGAAGCGGTCACGTCGGCCTTGCGCACGAGCCTCTCCCCGGCGCCCGCCGGCACCAACCTCTCCTCGGCGCCCGCGGGCACCAGCATCTTGACGCTGCCGGTGTCGGTCACGCCGAGCGTGCCGCCCGAATCACCGAAGCTGCTCTGGGAGGCGTTGCCGAGCGCGGCGAGCAGGCTCACCCGCGGGATCACCCCGACCAGTCGCATCGCCTCGTCGACGACCGCGAGCGGCAGCCTGCTCTCCGCGCACGGCGTGAACAGCTCGGCGACCGGCGTCTGTGGGGTGACCGTGACGATGTCCAGGTCGGCATCGGGAGTGACGGTCCGCTCGCCCACCCGCACGGCCTCGGTGACCGCGACGTCGGTGACGGCGCCGAGCAGGCGGCGGCCGTTCTCCCGGGTGTCCACCACGAACGCCGCGGTGGTCTGCGCCTCGCGCATCGTGCGCATCGCGACCCGCGGGCCTTCGCCGCTGGTCACGGTGGCGCGTGAGTCCTCCATGATCGAGCCGGCGGTCAGCACGCGGGTGCGGTCCACGTCGGCGGTGAAGGACGCCACGTAGTCGTTGGCGGGGTCGGTCAGGATGTCCTCGGCGGTGCCGATCTGGACGACCCGGCCGTCGCGCATCATCGCGATGCGGTCGCCCAGTCGCATGGCCTCGTTGAGGTCGTGCGTGATGAACACGATGGTCTTGTGCAGTTTCTGCTGGAGTTCCAGGAGCTGGTCCTGCATCTCGCGACGGATCAGCGGGTCGAGCGCGCTGAACGACTCGTCCATCAGCAGGATGTCGGCGTCGGTGGCGAGTGCGCGGGCGAGGCCGACGCGCTGCTGCATGCCACCGGACAACTGGCTCGGGGCCGAGTCCTCCCAGCCCTCCAGACCGACCATGGCCAGCGCCTCGCGGGCGCGCTCGTCGCGCTCCGCCGCGGGCACCCCCTGGACGGACAGACCGTAGGCGGCGTTCTCGAGCACCGTGCGGTGCGGGAACAGCGCGAAGTGTTGGAACACCATGCTGATCCGCCGGGCGCGCACGTCGCGCAGCTGCTTGGCGGGCAGCGAGGTCAGGTCGCGGTCGTCGATGTAGACGGCACCCGCGGTGGCGTCCAGCAGACCGTTGAGCATGCGCAGCAGCGTCGACTTGCCGGAGCCGGACAGGCCCATCACGACAAAGATCTCACCGGCGGCGACCTCGAAGGAGACGTCGATGACGGCAGGCGTGACGTTGTTCTTGCGAACGTCGTCACGGCTTTCGCCGGCGCGGAGCCGCTTGAGAGCGTCGTCGGCTCGTCGACCGAAAATCTTGTACAGGCCCTCGGCCCGGAGTCTGGACACATACACCTCGTCTTTCGGGCCGCGACGGGACGAAACCGACGAAGTCGATCTCGGGCCGGCACACCGCCGTGATGTGGGGGCCGGCGTCGCGGGCTGCGGGTGCGGGACACGGCCACCGCAAAAACGTCACGGCAGCGGCGCACGTCCGGGGGGAACGCCTTTCTCCGAGAGAAAGTTGTATCCCGCACTTGTTTACCGGGCGTGACTTGCCCGGGCTTTTAATCCGAGAAACCTATGGAGATTCAGGTCTCATTATGGGCGGGCATTATGCCCGATTTCCTGCATTTATCGGCCGATATGAACCCCTCGATCGGCCGTGACCCTGCAGTGATCCATACGTGACCGTATTGATGGCTTGGTCACCGTGAGTGGCTCACCGCATACAGGGGGAAACGATTCCGTTTCCGCCCACCCCTTCACAGTCGCACACGGGCGCACGCTCCGGCGCCACCCCCCGGATGGCCCAGGCGCGATCGGGGCGCACATGCCTCGTAGGAGTGACGTTCTCGCATTCCGCAGGTGACACACCGTCACTGGACGGTAACGTCCCGGCGCGACAACGCAGACGGAGATCCCCACGTTCCCCGCACCCCCCTATCGATGGAGCCTTTCGTGTCACGCTTGCTCGACGTCAGCCCCGAGGTCCGCGCCGAGATCGGAGACGACGAGGCCGCTCGCCTGGTGGCCGGGGAGACCGGCCCCCAGACCTACGCGTGCGCCTCGTGCCGCGGCGAGGGCGACACCACCGCCGTGGAGACCAGCGCGTTGCTCTACCTCGCCGAGGAAACCGCCGTGCTCGCGTTCGCGCACACGCGCTGCATCCCCTCGCAGGTGATCCCGGTCTCCGAGGCCGCGGTCGAACCGCTGCTCGCCGCACAGGCCAACCCGGCGCTCGCGGTCCAGACGGTGGTGCCCGGCGGACCCGTGCCGATCTCGATCACCGGCAGCATGGTGGTGTGCGCGGGCGTGACCTACGCGGCGCTCGTGGTCGAGCCCGGCGCGGCCGTGGCCCGGCCGGGCACGGCGGGCGCCCAGGACGAGTTCCTCTCGCTCCTGGGCGAGCGCGGCTTCGCGCCGATCGCCACCCCCGACGAGACGCTGCCGCCGCTGCTCGGCGGCTGGTCGGTCCAGATGAGTGACGGCTACCTGACCGCCGTACTGTTCCCGGGCGCGGGCGGCCGGACCGAGGCGTGGTGGCAGGCGCAGACGCCGGCCGAGGTGCCCGAGGCATGGCTGAACGCGTCTCGCACGCACGGCGTGGTGCTGCTGTTCGCCGCCCCCGTCGGCACGATCGGCATCCACACCGGCAACGACGAGTTGGCCGCCGCGCTCAACGAGGCGGGCCGGCGCAACCTGCTCGCGGCCGGGTCGGTGCCGGTCAGCGGCGTCTGAGCGGCGGCCGCGGTGGGGAGGCGGCCGACTCCGGGCCGCCTCCCCCACTCCGGGAGCGGTCGGGCGGCGTCCGATAGCGTCTGGCGGCTATGGAGCACTACGACGCGGCCTACGGCGACGACCTGGTCTCGCGGGACCGGCGGCACATCTGGCACCCGTACGCGAGCACCGACGGCACCGCCCCGCTGTTCCCGGTGGTGGGCGCCGCGGGGGTCCGGCTCACCCTCGCCGACGGGCGCGAGCTGATCGACGGGATGTCGTCGTGGTGGGCCGCGATCCACGGTTACAACCACCCGGTCCTCAACGCCGCCGCGCACGCCCAGATCGACGCGATGTCGCACGTGATGTTCGGCGGCCTGACCCACCCGCCGGCGGTCGATCTCGCGGCCAGGCTCGTCGCGATCACCCCCGAAGCACTGACCAGGGTCTTCTTCGCCGACTCGGGTTCGGTGGCGGTCGAGGTCGCGCTCAAGATGGCGCTCCAGTACCAGCGGGGCCGCGGCCACGTCGAGCGCACCCGGCTGCTGACCGTACGCGGCGGCTATCACGGCGACACGTTCGGCGCGATGGCGGTGTGCGACCCGATCGGCGGGATGCACCACCTGTTCGCCGAGGTGCTGCCGGCGCACCTGTTCGCCCCGATCCCGCCGGCGGGCTTCGACACCGCGCCGCGCGCCGAGGACACCGCGGCGATCGAGGCCCTGCTCGACGAGTACGGCTCGACCGTGGCCGCCGTGATCCTGGAACCGATCGTGCAGGGCGCGGGCGGGATGCGCTTCCACTCCCCCGCGTATCTGCGCCGGATCCGCGAACTGTGCGACCGGTACGACGTGTTGCTGATCGCCGACGAGATCGCGACCGGCTTCGGCCGGACCGGCGAGCTGTTCGCGTGCGACCACGCGGGCGTCGCGCCCGACATCATGTGCCTGGGCAAGGCGCTGACCGGCGGCTACCTGACGATGGCCGCGACGCTGTGCACCGACCGCGTGGCCGAGGTCGTTTCGGGCGGCGAGGGCGGCGCGTTCATGCACGGGCCGACCTTCATGGCCAACCCGCTCGCGGCGGCGATCGCGGGCGCGAGTGTGGACCTGCTCCTGTCCGGCCCGTGGCGCGAGCGGGTCACCGAGATCTCGGCCGGCCTCGCGACCGGACTTGCGCCCGCGCGCGAACTCCCGGGCGTAGCCGACGTCCGCGTCCTGGGCGCGATCGGCGTGATCGAGCTGACCGACCCGGTGGACATGTCCGTGGTTCAGCCGGCGTTCGTCGAACGGGGCGTGTGGATCCGGCCGTTCGGCCGGCTGGTCTACACGATGCCGCCGTACGTGATGTCCGCCGAGGACCTGGCCGCGGTCACCGCCGCGATGATCGACGTGGTCCGCGAGCACGCCGGCTGACCGCCCGGGCCGGTGTCCGGCGGGCCGCGCGCTCGGTATGTCGCGGTTGTACCCGCTCAGGCCGCAACGCCGGCGCGTCACGTTCGTTGGACGTGATGTGTTCAGCTTCGACGACTCCATCAGCAGCCGGGCCCTCGGCCATCCCGTCGTCGCCGTGGACGTCTCCGCGACGCCGATCTACGACTCCCTGGAAGCCGAGTGGCGGCGGATGTTCCGCGCGATCCCGCACGAGCGCTCGAACGAGGACTACGCGGCGATCCAACCCACCTACGGCGCCCCCCAGGCGGCCATCACCCACGCCTACGCCCAGGACCAGCCCTTCCCGAGCCTGGCCCTGCCCCTGCACACCACCGGCACCCTCCACGCCGGCGGCTACACGGCCTACGGCCGCCACCGAGGCACCTCCCTGGTCCCCGCCCACCCCCCAC
>NZ_WWJX01000462.1 GCF_009865215.1 Streptomyces sp. SID3343
CCGGTCGAGCCGGCGGAGCCTCAGCCGGTCGAGCCCCGGCCGGTCGAGCCCCGGCCCGTCGAGCCCGAGGACGTCGAGCCCGAGGACGTCACCTGGTATGCCGACGAGGGCAACGACTTCGACGCCACGTCGTTCGAGGAGATCGAGGACGCCTTCGCCGAACCGTGGCCGGGTTTCGAGGACGAGCGCGGCGAACTCCCCATCCCGGCACTGCCGACCGCGGACGAATCGGACGACCACCACGACGACCACCACACCCGCGGCGGCCTCGACCGAGCCCGCTACCACGACACCGAGTCGCCCGAGGAGAGCCCGCCCACCCCGGGCGGCCTGCCGACCAGCGCCGGCAACGCGCCGTGGAGCATGTGGGCGGCGTACGGCATCTCCGACACCGAGGTCGACAAGATACAGCGCGCGGTCAAGCGCCTGCCGGAGAAGCCCACGCTGCGCGAACGCGCGCTCGGCGGCGGCGCGGCCAAGGCCGCCGTGGCCGGCATCGACAACATCGTCACGCTCGCGGTCGCCCTGCGGCTGGCCGACCTGCGCGTACTCCCGGTGATCGCCGACCGCCTGACCACCCGCCTGGAACAACGCCGCCGCCAACTCGCCCCCGAGGCGTGGAACCCCGACGACCTCGCCGCGATGCGCGAAACCCTCCTGGACGCCGAACAGTTCGGCGACCGCCTGGAGGCCGCGGGCGCCGGCGAGAAGCGCACCCGCAAACTCTTCGAACAACTGCTCACCGTGGTCCTGGCCCCGAAAACCGACACCAAGGGCATCCTGCGCCAGCTCGCGATCTGCGTCCTGTCCGACCGCCGGGACCGCTCACCGAACCCCCTGGTCGAGGAGATCCTCCTCAACTCCCAGTGGGGCGAAGCCTTCCGCACCGAACTGGGCCGCAGGTGGTCCGAACAGAACCCACCCCGCTGACCCACCCGAACGAACGATCCCGAAGTCGCGAGTGGTTCCCCGCCCTTCGACCCCGGGATCGTTTCGCGTGCCGGGCTTCAGCGCTGTACGGTCCAGCCGCCGGTGCGCAGGGCCACGGTCAGGGCGTCGGCCCGAGTGGGGTCCACCTGAAGCTCGACCAGGCCGGCCGGGCGGCCCTGGGCATGGTCGATGCGGATGTCCTCGATGTTGACCCGGGCCCGGCCCACGTCCGCGAACAGACGGGCCAGTTCACCCGGTTGGTCGCCCACCACGACCGGGACGGCCTCATACCGGGCGGCCGGCTCGCCGTGCTTGCCCGGAATCCGGGCATGCCCCGCGTTGCCGCGGCGCAGCAGCGTCTCCACGCCGCGCGAGCCCAGTTCACGCTTCGCGTCGTCGTCGGCGGCCAGCGCGCGCAGCGAGCCCACCACGGTGTCCAGGTCGCTCGCCAGGCCCGCGAGCACGTCGGCGACGGCGTTCGCGTTGGCACCCAGGATGTCTATCCACAGGTTCGGGTCCGAGCCGGCGATCCGGGTGACGTCGCGGACGCCCTGCCCGGCGAGCCGAGTGTCGGTGTCCTCGGCGTGCTCCAGGCGGGCGGCCATCAGCGCCGCCACCAGGTGCGGCGCGTGCGAGACGAGCGCCACCGCGCGGTCGTGGTCGCGCGGCGCCATCACCACGGGCACGGCCCGGCACAGCGACACCAGCTCCAAGGCCCGATTGAGCGTCTCGGTGCCGGTGTCGCGTGACGGCGTCAGCACCCACGGCCGACCCTCGAACAGGTCGGCCCGCCCCGCGAGCGGACCCGATCGCTCCCGCCCGGCGAGCGGGTGCCCGCCGATGTACGACGACCCGTCGCAGCCCAGCGCCTCGATCTCGTGCAGCGGCTGTTCCTTGACGCTCGCGACGTCGGTGTAGCCCAGCGCCAGGCGCTCCGCCTGGACCAGCGCGAGCGTCTCGCCGATCCGACCCGGCGGAACCGCGAGCACGGCCAGGTCCACCGGCCCCGGCGGCGCCTCGTCCAGGCCCGCGCCCATCGCCGCGGCCGTGCGTACCGCGGTGGTGTCGTGGTCTCGCAGATACACCGTGACCCCGCGTGAGGTCAGCGCGAGCGCGACCGATGTTCCGATGAGTCCGGTGCCGACCACGGCGGCGGTACGCATGAGGTGAACTCCCAGGGGGCCTGCGCCGAGAACGGGGGACCGACGAGGCGGCCGGATGTCGGCGACGGAATGACGGGGCAACCGAGCAAGGCTACCGGTGACGGTACTCTCGGGCGGTGTCCCATCGCCCCGCGTCGTCCCCGCCGCCGGGATCGCCGGTTCTCGGCGGGGCCCCCGGTGAACCAACCAGTGAAAGGTCAGCGACCGTGGAAGCCCGTACGCCGCTCGCGACAGCCGTGGTCGCCATCGACGGCCCGTCAGGTTCCGGCAAGTCCAGTGTCTCCCGCGCGGTCGCCGCGCGGCTCGGGCTGCGCTACCTCGACACCGGTGCGATGTACCGGGCGATGACGTGGTGGATGCTCACCAACGGCGTCGACGTCCACGACCCCGCCGCGGTGGCCGCCGCCGCCGACAAGCCGCAGATCGTCTCCGGGACCACCCCCGACGCCCCCACCATCACCGTGGACGGCCGCGACGCGGCGGGCCCCATCCGCACCGACGCCGTCACCAAGGCGGTCAGCGTGGTCAGCGCCGTCCCCGACGTGCGCACCCGCCTGGTCGACCTCCAGCGGGCCGTGATCGGCACCGGCGGCATCGTGGTCGAGGGCCGCGACATCGGCAGCGTGGTCGCGCCGGACGCGCCGCTGAAGGTGTACCTGACCGCGTCCGAGGCGGCCCGCGCCGCCCGCCGCAACGCCGAACTGACCGGCGCGCAGGCCACGAGCGTCGCGGCCACCCGGGCCGACCTCGCGCGCCGCGACGCGCTCGACTCGGGCCGCGCGGTCGCGCCCGCGGGCATGGCCGAGGGTTCGATCCTGGTGGACACCACCGAACTGGACCGCGAGCAGGTCGTCGAGCACCTGCTGGCCCTGGTCACGGAACACGTGCGGTGACGGCGACCCCGAGCACCACCTCGACCCCCCGCACCCCCTCGACCCCGAGCAGCACGTCGACGCCGGGCCCCGCCGCGAAACCCCCGCTCGCCGGGGCCGCGCACTTCATCGGCGAACCGCTGCTGCGCAGCTTCTGGCGCATCCGCGCGCTGGGCGCGTGGCACGTACCGATGACCGGACCGATCATCCTGGCCGGCAACCACGCCAACTTCGTCGACGGGCCGATGCTCTTCGCGTTCTCGCCCCGGCCGACCCGGGTGCTGGTCAAGCGCGAGATGTTCAGCGGCGCCCTGGGCCCGATACTGCGCGGTATCGGCCACATCCCGGTCCAACGGGGCGTCGCCGACCGCCGGATGATCACCGATTCACTCGGTGTCCTGGCAGGCGGCGGGGCACTCGGCGTGTTTCCGGAAGGCACGCGGGGACAGGCCGACTTCTCGGCGGTGCACAATGGACTTGCATATCTGGCATTGCGCTCCGGGGCGCCCATCGTCCCGGTGGCCTGCCTCGGCACCGGTGCGCGGGGATCCTCGATCGGTGCATTGCCGGGTCTGCGCTCCCGGATCGACGTGGTCTACGGCAAGCCCTTCACGGCTGTCGAGAACGCCGACCGCCGGGCCACCCGCAAGGCCGTACAGGCCGCGTCCGACCGCATCGTCGAACGGCTCACCGCGCACCTGCGCGAGGCCGAGCGGATGACCGGCCGCGCCGGCTGACCGAAGTTTTCACCCGGTAGGGGTCTCGCACCCGTACCGCGACCCGAACGAGGAACACCCCCATGGAGCAGCACGCCGACGCCACCACCGAGGGCGCCTTCGACCCGGAGGCGTGGGAGGCGGGCTACGACCCCGAAGAGTGGGTGGACCTCGACGGGGACGCCCCCGACCGCGACGAGCACGGCGACGAGGGCGGCGGTCCACTGCCGGTCCTGGCCGTCGTCGGACGACCCAACGTGGGCAAGTCCACGCTGGTCAACCGCATCATCGGGCGCCGCGAGGCGGTCGTCGAGGACACCCCCGGGGTGACCCGCGACCGCGTGTACTACGAGGCCACCTGGAACGGGCGCCGGTTCACCGTCGTCGACACCGGCGGCTGGGAGCGCGACGTCGTCGGGATCGACCTCTCGGTCGCGGTCCAGGCGGAGTACGCGATCGACTCGGCCGACGCGGTCATGTTCGTGGTCGACGCCATCGTCGGCCCCACCGACAGCGACGAGGCCGTGGTCCGGGTCCTGCGCAAGGCCGGCAAGCCGGTCGTGCTCGCGGCCAACAAGGTCGACAACATGGCCCAGGAGGCGGACGCCGCCGCGCTGTGGTCACTCGGCCTCGGCCAGCCGTGGCCGGTCTCGGCCGTGCACGGGCGCGGCAGCGGCGACCTCCTCGACGCGGTCCTGGAGGTCCTGCCGGAGGCCCCGGCCCAGCGCTTCGGCCTCCAGGAGGGCGGCCCCCGCCGGGTCGCGCTGCTCGGCCGCCCGAACGTGGGCAAGTCGAGCATGCTCAACAAGATCGCCGGCGAGGACCGGGTGGTCGTGGACAAGGTCGCCGGCACCACGCGCGACCCGGTCGACGAGCTGGTCCAGCTCGGCGGCAAGACCTGGAAGTTCATCGACACGGCCGGCATCCGCCGCCGGGTGCACCTGACCCAGGGCGCCGACTTCTACGCGTCGCTGCGCACCACGGCCGCGCTGGAGAAGGCCGAGGTCGGGGTGATCCTGATCGACGCGAGCGAGCGGCTCACCGAGCAGGACACGCGCATCATCACGCTGGCGGTCGAGGCCGGCCGCGCGATCGTGATCGCGTACAACAAGTGGGACCTGATGGACGAGGAGCGCCGCTACTACCTCGAACGCGAGATCGAGCAGGACCTCGTCCAGGTCACCTGGGCACCGCGGGTGAACGTCTCGGCGCTCACCGGCCGACACATGGAGAAGCTGGTCCCGGCGATCGAGACCGCGCTGGCGAGCTGGGAGAAGCGCATCCCGACCGGCCGGCTCAACGCCTTCCTCGGCGAGTTGGTGGCGGCCAACCCGCACCCGATCCGCGGTGGCAAGCAGCCGCGGATCATGTTCGGTACCCAGGCCGGCACCAAGCCGCCGCGCTTCGTGCTGTTCACGAGCGGCTTCCTGGAGGCGGGCTACCGCCGCTTCATCGAGCGCCGCCTGCGCGAGGAGTTCGGCTTCCCGGGCACCCCGATCGAGATCCGGATGAAGGTCAGGGAAAAGCGCGGCCGCAACAAGTCGGGCCGCTGACCCCCCGAGCCGGCACCCCACCCGAACCACCGAAGGACCCGGACGCCCACGGGGCGTCCGGGTCCTTCGTTGTATCACCGCAGAGCCGGCGTCGGGCCGATCGCCGCTTCCACGCTGTGTGCAGACCCGGACCTCGCCGCGGAAGGCGGTTGGGTCCCGGACTACCGCTCGATCTCGTCGGCCGCCGCGAGTTCGGCGTCGGTGACGGCCGGTACCCCTTCGGGCAACGGAGCGGGTTCGCCGCCGTAAAACCCGCGAATCTCGTCGGCCGCGGCCACCTCGGCGGCCTCGCGACCGAGCAGGCGCAGTCCTTCCCGGAGCGCCTCCGACACCGATGCCAGGCCCAGGGTGCTCATCACCCGCGTCAGCGTCTCGATCTCGTCGGGACGAAGGCGGACCTGCGCGAGCTTCCCACCGCCGGGCGGCGTCGATCGCTCGGAACGCCGGCGTCCGGCGGTGGCCGCCGACCCCTTTCCGTGCCCGAAGGTGCCCGGCGGGGGCTCCGGTTTCGCGGACTTCACGGCCTCGCCTCCCCGGCTGGGCGTACGGATGTCGAACATCGAGTGCCGGATCGGCGTGCGATCGAGTCGAGCGGGCGCGCCTACAACGGCAGGTGGCCCGGGGGGATTTGGGGGCTGGGGACGCGTG
>NZ_WWJX01000463.1 GCF_009865215.1 Streptomyces sp. SID3343
GGCGGCGCGGGCGGCGGCGAGACGGGCACCGGAGCCGGCTCGGCGGGCGGGGCGGAACCCCCCGGGTCCGGGGCGTCCGCAGGGGTCGCGCTCGCGACCGGCTCGCTGATCCGGATGCCCGCGTCGTCGAAGGCCCGCTTCATCCGCCCGCGCAACTCGCGCGCGACCGACAGTTCCTGGCCCGGCATGGTCTTGATCTGGACCTGCACCACGACCGCGTCGGGCGTCACCGACTCCATGCCCGACACCGCGGCGGGGCCCCACACGCGCTCGTTCCACGGCTCGACGTCGGCCAGTGCCTCCGCGGTGGACACGATCACCGCGCGCACCTTCTCGACGTCCTCGTGGTAGCCCACCTGGACGTCCACCTTGGCCGTGCCCCAGCCCTGGCTTTTGTTGCCGATCCGCTTGATCTCGCCGTTGCGGATGTACCAGACCGTGCCGTCCACGTCCCGCAGCTTGGTGATCCGCAGGCCCACCTCGACCACCGTGCCGGTCGCGGCCCCGGCGTCGACGAGGTCGCCGACGCCGTACTGGTCCTCCAGGATCATGAACATCCCGGACAGGAAGTCGGTCACCAGGTTGCGCGCGCCGAAGCCGATCGCGACGCCCGCGATGCCCGCGCTCGCCAGGAGCGGGGCGAGGTTGACCTTGAACTCGCCGAGCACCATGAGCCCCGCGATGCCCAGGATCACGAAGGACGCGGTGCTGCGCAGCACCGAGCCGACCGTCTCGGCG
Source organism: Streptomyces sp. SID3343 (assembly GCF_009865215.1). Lineage (GTDB taxonomy): Bacteria > Actinomycetota > Actinomycetes > Streptomycetales > Streptomycetaceae > Embleya. The sequence goes on from NZ_WWJX01000463.1 coordinate 739, forward strand.
CGTTGCCGGCGGCGCTCGGCGTTGAGCAGGAAGCCGGTGACCGGGCGCCCGGTGCTGTCCGTGCCGCTGTTGGCCATCCGACCCACGAGTTGCGTGATGAGCTTGCGGGTGACCGCGCGCAGGATCAGCGCCACCAGGATGATCGACAGGATCCGGATCGGCGTCACCACGAGGGACTCACCGTGGCGGTCGAACCACGACGACACCTTGCCGTCCTGCTTCGCAGCATCGAAGGACAGCAGGAATCCGGGAACGAGCACGGACACGTACAACGCCTTTCGGACGACGGGAGACGGACTTTCCTCCCACAGTAGCCACGGAGCCGGCGGCGCCCGGGCGGTACATCGGCTTCGCGGCTTATGTCACCGATCACTACCTTCTCCGCTTCGGCGAGGCCCGGGGGCGACCGGGGCGGCCGAGGCGACCGAGGCGACCGAGGCGGGGGCCGCGTCCGCCGCCCCGTCGACTCCCTCGGCCAGGTCCAGCCCCGTCCAGTGCGCCAGGAACGCCAGCGTGTCGACGCTGAGTTCGACCGTACGGGTGACCGAGCGGGCCGCGTGGCCCACCTGTGCCTCGGCGCGCAGCAGGATCGGCCGGTCGCCGCCGGCGGCGTGTCGCAAGGCCGCGCACATCTTGCGCGCGTGCAGCGGATCGACCCGGGTGTCGCCGTCGAAGACGGTGAACAGCACCGCCGGGTAGTCCACGCCCTCGCGCACGTGGTGATAGGGCGAGTAGCCGAGCAGCCACGCCAGTTCCTCGGCGACCGCCGCGCTGCCGTACTCGTCCGACCACAACCGGCCGAGCCCGAACCGCTCGTAGCGGACCATGTCGAGCAGCGGCATCGAGCACGCCACCGCCGCGTACAACTCGGGCCGCTGGGTCAACGCGGCGCCCACCAGGAGCCCGCCGTTGGATCCCCCCGAGGCGGCCAGCCGGTCGGGCGCGCTCCACCCGCGCGCGGTCAAGTGCTCGGCGGCGGCGTGGAAATCGTCGAACACGCGTTGCTTGTGCCCACGCATCCCCGCTCGATGCCAGTCCTCGCCCTCCTCGCCGCCGCCGCGCAGGTTCGCGATCGCGTACACCCCGCCCGCCTCGACCCACGCCAACGCGCCCGCCGAGTAGGCCGGGCCGAGCGATACGCCGAACCCCCCGTATCCGTACAGCACGGCCGGGCGCGGTCGATCCGGCGCCGCGGTCGGCGCGATCACGAACATCCGGACCGTCGCGCCGTCCGCCGACGTGTACGACTCCTGGTGTACGTGCACCCGAGGCAGCTCGGCCGTGCCCGGCGAGGCCGCCCACGTGTCGATCGCGCCGGTGCGCGCGTCGTAGCGCAGCACGGCAGACGGCGCGCTGTAGTCCGACCAGCCGAACCACGCCTCGTACCCGCCCTCGGGCCGCTCGGTCGGTGCGCCGACCGACCCCGGCGACCCGCCCGGCATCGGCAGCCGCGCCGACACGGCCCCGCTCGCCAGGTCGCACACGCTCACCTCGCCCACCGCGTGCCGCGTCCGGGTCACCACCAATACCGGCCGCTCGACCCCGTCGCCGTCCAGGATCGCGTAGCCCGACAACACCGCGTCCGACTCCTCGGCGACCAGGTCGCGCCACCCCTCGGGCTCCGGCGCCGCCGGATCGCCCACGCACAACCGCCCGCGCGGCGCGTCCAGGTCGGTGAGCACGTACAGCCGCCCGTCGCGCCCCACCCGTACCTCGGTGAGCGCGTCGAGCCCCACCGCCACCGGCCGAAACACCGGCCGGGCCGGATCGCCCGCCCGCAGATCGGCCAACCACACATCGTTGCGCGGCGCCGTACCGAGCGACGCGGACACCGTGAGCCAGTGACCGTCGTGGCTCACCCCCACCCCGAAGTACGTCCCCGCCCCACTGCCCGTGCCGAACACCTCGACGTCACCGGCCGGATCGGTGCCCACCCGGTGCAGATACACCCGCCGGTGGTGCTGTTCCTCGCCCGCCGGCGCCTGTTCCGGGGACAGCCTGCGCACGAGGTAGAACGCGGAACCGCCCGGGAGCCAACCGATCGAGGTGTCCCGCACCCGGTCGATCGGGCCCTCCACCGGCGCCCCGGTCGCCACGTCGAGCACGTACAGACGCGACTCCTCGTCGCCCCCGGTGGACAGCAGGTAGGCCAACAGGTCGCCCTCGTCGGAGGGCACCCACCGGTCGAGCGTCGTGGTCCCGGACGCGTCGATCGCGATCGGGTCCACGAGCGCGCGCTCGGCGCCGTCCGCCTCGACCACGAACAGCACCGCGTGCTCGCGGCCGGGATCACGGCGGACCACGAAGTGCCGCTCGCCCCGCCAGCACGGCAATCCGGTCAGGCCGGTCGCGAGCAACTCGGTCAGCCGCGCGCGCAATCGGTCGCGTCCGGCCAATCGGCCCACGTGCGCGCGAAACGCCTCGTCCTGCGCGGCGGACCAGGCACGGGTGGTGGCCGAGTCCGCGTCCTCCAGGGCGCGATACGGGTCGGCCACCCGGTGACCGAACAGCACGTCGGCCGTGTCCCCACGGGCGGCGACAAGGTCGGGCGAGGTCCGACGAGGAGCGTCTTCCACAGGCTGCACAGGGCGCGTCATGGGCGCACCCTAGACGCCGGCGCCGGGCCGCGCGGGCCGGTGCGGCCCCGCCACGCATGGCCACTCGTGCAGGTGAACGCTCTGTGACCTTGTCGATTCCTGGTAGCGCAGGGGGTATCCGGCCATGGACACTGGAGGCCGATCGTCACCGGCGCGAGCCACGCGCCGCCGGCGTCACAGGGAGGCATACGTGCCGCATTCGCTGGTACTCAACGCGTCGTACGAGCCCCTGTGCGTGGTGCCCGTCCGCCGCGCACTGATCCTCGTGTTGAACGACAAGGCCATGTGTCTGGAAGAAACAGGCACCATCCTGCACAGCGCCACCACCGAGATTCCCGTACCCAGTGTCATCCGACTGACCCGATTCGTCCGTATCCCCTTTCGGGGCCAAGTTCCGCTCACCCGCCGGGCGCTTTTCGCTCGCGACGGTGGGCGTTGTGTCTATTGCGGAAGCGCCGCCACGAGCGTCGACCACGTCGTCCCTCGCAGCCGCGGCGGGCAACACACCTGGGACAACGTCGTATCGGCGTGCCGCCGCTGCAATCACGTCAAGAGCGACCGCTACATCTCCGAGCTGGGCTGGCGAATGCCGCGCACACCATCGCAACCCACCGGCCTCGCGTGGCGGATCCTGGGGACCGGGTTTCGGGATCCACGGTGGGAGCCATACCTGGCGCCGTACGGCGCACAGGAAGCAGGCTTCGACCATTTCGACCAGGTCGCGAGCGCCTAGAAGGCGGCGGATTTCCCCACGGGAGCCCGTCGCTGTTTTTGTTGGGCGGGTTCCCGCGTGCTGTGTCGGGGCCCGTCGAGAGCCGGGCTCGCCGAGGCCGGGCACGGGCGCGGACGCGGTCACCCGGCCGACACACGCGGATCGCGTCTGTGCGGGACACGCCCACACGCGACCCGCTCGGGTGCGATGCTCGCGGGCATGGAGGAACCACGCGAATCGCAGTTGTCCCCCGAACTGGTCCGGCTCGCCTCCGCTTTCGGGGTGGCCACGGAGTATCAGGGGTGGCGCGGTGAATCCGTGCACGCCGCCCCCGCGACAGTGACAGCGGTACTGGACGCGTTGGGGGTGGACGCCTCGACCCCCGAGACCGCCCGCGCCGCGCTCGCCGCACACGACCTGGAACGACGAACCCGCCTGCTGCCGCCCGTGCTCGTGCTGCGTTCCGGCCGGGCGGCCGGATTCACCGTCAACGTGCCCGAGGGGCACCGCCTCGAACTGTGGATCGAACTGGAGGACGGCGGCGTCCGGCGCGACATCGGCCCCGGCCCGACCCGGGGCCCACTCGGCACCACCACCGGCGCGCACGAGATCCCCGCCGACCTCCCGCTGGGTTGGCACACGCTGCACGCACGCTGTACGCCCGGCCCCGAGATCGACCTCGGCTCCGGGGGCGTGCCGAGCGCGACCGGGGAGAGCGCGCACGCGTCGTGCCCCGTCGCGATCACCCCCTCGGTGCTGCCCGCGCCGACCGGCCGCTCGTGGGGCTACATGGTGCAGCTGTACTCGTTGCCCTCGCGCCGCTCGTGGGGCATCGGCGACCTCGCCGACCTGGCCGACCTCGCGGTGTGGTCGGCCCGTGCCCACGGCGCCGGCTTCGTCCTGGTCAACCCGCTGCACGCGGCCTCGCCGGTGCCACCCGTCGAACCCTCGCCCTACCTGCCGGTCAGCCGTCGCTTCCCGGACCCGATGTACGTACGGGTCGAGGCGGTACCGGAGTTCGCCTACCTCACCCCCGTCGAACGCGCGGTCGCCGAGGAACTCAAGGCCGAGGCCGGGGACGGCCACGACGGCGCCGAGCACCTGGACCGCGACGCGGTACGGGTGGCCAAGCGCGAGGCGCTCGCGCTCGTGCACAAGGTCACCCGCAGCGTCGGCCGGGAGGCGGACTACCGCGCGTTCATCGAGCGCGAGGGGCGGTGGCTCACCGACTTCGCGACGTGGTGCGCGCTGGTCGAGGAGCACGGCCCGTCCTGGCGCGACTGGCCCGAGAACCTGCACGATCCGGACTCGGCCGCAGTCACCGCCGAACGCGAACGGCTCGCCCACGCGGTCGACTTCCACCGCTGGACCCAGTGGGTGGTGGCCGAGCAGCTACAACACGCGCAGGACGCGGCGACCGGCGCCGGCATGCCGGTGGGCATCGTGCACGACCTCGCGGTCGGCGTGCACCCCGACGGCGCGGACGCGTGGGTGCTGGGCTCCGAACGCGGCGGCCGGGTGCTCGCGCTCGGCGCCACGGGCGGGGCGCCGCCGGACGCGATGAACCAGATCGGGCAGGACTGGAACCAGCCGCCGTGGCATCCGGCGCGCCTGGCCGAGGCGGGCTACGCGCCGTACCGCGAGTTGCTGCGCGCGGTGTTCCGCCACGCCGGCGCGGTGCGCGTGGACCACGTGCTCGGGCTCTTCCGGTTCTGGTGGGTACCCAAGGGCAACAGCCCCGCCGAAGGCGCCTACGTGCGCTACGACCACGAGGCCATGGTCGGCATCCTCGCGCTGGAGGCGTACCGCGCGGGCGCGATCGTGATCGGCGAGGACCTGGGCACGGTCGAGCCGTGGGTGCGCACCTACCTCGCCGAGCGCGGCATCCTGGGCACGTCCGTGCTGTGGTTCGAGCGCGACGACAAGGGCCGCCCGTTGCCGCCCGAACAATGGCGCGAGGCGTCCTTCGCGACCGTCACCACGCACGACCTGCCCCCCACCGCCGCCAGGCTCGCGGGCGAGCACATCGACCTGTGGGAACGGCTACACCTGCTCGTGCGCGACGTGGCGGTCGAACGCGCCGAGGACACCGCCGACCGCGAGCAATGGCTCGAACTCCTGCGCCGGCGGGGCCTGCTGCGGCCGGGGGCAGGGGAGCGCGAGACGATCGAGGCACTGCACCGGTTGCTCGTCGCCACACCGTGCCGACTGCTCGGTGTATGGCTGCCGGACGGAATCGGCGACCGCCGCCCGCAGAACGTGCCGGGGACATGGAACCAGTATCCCAACTGGCTCCTGCCGATCGCGGACGCCAAGGGCCGACCGGTCTATGTGGAAGACCTGCCGGTCGACCCGCGCGCGGTGTCCTTGGCCCGGGTGTTTCGGCCCTCGTGACATGTTCGTGGCCGCATGGCCCTGAGGGTTGCCCTGGTGTCGGTGCAGCGGGCTGCGGGTGGGATTTGGTCGGGTCGGGAGGTGTTCCCACCCGCACCACCCGTTGCGTTT
>NZ_WWJX01000464.1 GCF_009865215.1 Streptomyces sp. SID3343
GCCGTCGGCACGCCGTTCGTCGCGCCCGAGGAGGCCGGTGCCCCGGTGGTGGGCGCGGCGGTGGTCGGCGCGGGAGCCGGCGGCGGCGGGGTGAACGCCGGAGTCGGCTTGAGCTGCTCGAAGTAGCCCGTGGGCGCGTGCACCGAGACGTCCAGCGAGGTCTCGCCTGCCGTACCGAACGCGAACGTCACCTTGCGGAACGAGCCGGCCTCGACGTCGGGAGCGTTCGGGAAGACCAGCGGGCCGAGGTAGGTCTTGCCCTGCGGGCTCTCCGCGGTCATGCCCTGCGGGCGGTCGACCATGTAGAGGGCGCCGCCGGCGGGGATCGTCAGCGGGCCGCCGGTCGCCGCCCCGGCACCGTCCACGGTCACCTTGGTGATCGTCTCGGGCTCCTTGCCCTCGTTGAACAAGGCGGCGCCCAGCGCCACGAGGTGCTTGCCCTGGTCGCCGGTCACCAGCTGCACGTTCTGGATCTTGAGGTCGCCGAACGCCGTGCTTGCGGTGTCGGGCTTGATCTGGTGTGTCTCGGCGTCCTTGCCGCTGGCGCATCCCGCGGCCAGAGGGGCGAGGACGGCGGCGACGGTGGCGGCGAGGGCGCCGCGTCGAAGGCTGCGGCTCACGGCGGCGGCATCTCCTTGAAGATCTTGGATCGAGGACCGGTCACGATGACCTGGGACAGCGTACTCAGGCCGAGTGCGCGACTCGTACGCGGCTCACCGCGCCGGAGCGAGCTTCGTCGGCGCCGCAGGCGAGTACGCACGCCCGGTCGGCGGGGCTTGCGGGTGGGGCGCCTGTGACATATGGGTCGCGCGAGGGCGCTCGAAGCGCCGCTCGGAGGCGTTGTTTGTCCTATTTGTTCGAGTCCTACAGGTGTGGGCTTTCCCGGGCGAGCACGCGCACGGTCCCGTTGTCAAGCCCCGACTAAGGCCCTGACCTGCGGAAACGTCATTCAGTAGGGGCGTGTCCCGTGTTACCCTAGAAAGCCACGGAAGGGGTACCTGTCACATGACGTTCAAGGTTGGCGACACCGTGGTCTACCCCCATCACGGGGCCGCGCTGATCGAGGCGATCGAGCAGCGCACGATCAAGGGTGTGGACAAGACCTATCTGGTGTTGAAGGTCGCCCAGGGTGATTTGACCGTCCGCGTGCCTGCGGACAACGCGGAATTCGTCGGTGTCCGGGACGTGGTGGGCCAGGAAGGCCTCGACCGCGTCTTCGAGGTACTGCGGGCTCCGCACACCGAAGAACCGACCAACTGGTCACGACGTTACAAGGCGAACCTCGAAAAGCTCGCCTCCGGTGACGTTATCAAGGTCGCGGAGGTCGTGCGCGACCTCTGGCGCCGCGAGCGTGATCGTGGCCTGTCGGCAGGCGAAAAGCGCATGCTGGCAAAGGCACGGCAGATCCTGGTGAGCGAGTTGGCGCTCGCCGAGAACACGAACGAGGACAAGGCCGAGGCCATCCTCGACGAGGTTCTTGCCTCCTGAGCCGTAGGATCCGCCCGTCGGTGACGGACGGATCCGCCGGTGTGGTGTCGACGTGATGTCGCGTCGCCACCCGGGTGGTTTGAGGGGACCTCGTTGAACGCTGTAGTCCTTGTGCCCGCTGCAGGGCGCGGTGAACGACTCGGTCCCGGTGCGCCCAAGGCGTTGCGTGAGCTTGGGGACATCCCGATGCTGGTGCATGCCGTCCGGTCGCTGTTGGCCGCCCGCGGGGTTTCCGCGGTAGTGGTCGCGGCTCCTCCGGACGGTGTGGCCGGTGTCCGGGATCTTTTGGATGCGCATTTGCCGCCCGGTTCACCCGTGAGGGTGGTCGCGGGCGGTTCGACGCGCCAGGAATCGGTGCGGCTCGCGCTCGACGCGGTGTCGTTGGACCACGACATCGTGCTCGTGCACGATGCCGCGCGCCCGTTCGTGCCGGCCGAGGTGGTGGAGGCGGTGATCGCCGCCGTCGTCGCCGGAGCCGACGCCGTCGTGCCCGCACTACCGGTGGTGGACACCGTCAAAGAGGTCGCCGCGATCGACGGGGTCGAGACCGTCGTGCGCACCGTCGACCGCTCGCTGCTGCGAGCCGTGCAGACCCCGCAGGGCTTTCGCCGGGCCGTGCTGCGCCACGCGCACGCCGAGGCCGGTGGGTTCGGCGCGGCGGGCGCGACCGACGACGCCGGGATGGTCGAGCGCGCGGGCGGCACCGTCGTGGTCGTACCCGGTTCCGAAGAGGCATTCAAGGTGACGCGTCCGTTCGACCTCCTGCTCGCGCGCGCTCTGTTGGAGCGACGCGCGGCGGCGGCCGACGAGGCGCACGAGGATCGCGACAGCGGTCGTGACAGTGCGGAGATCGACGTTGTCCGGTGAACACTCCCCGCGTATCGCCCTGCCCCGCACCGGCGTGGGCGTGGACGTGCATCCCTTCGAAGAGGGTCGCGACCTGTGGGTCGCCGGGCTGCGCTGGCCCGGGCAGACCGGCCTCGCAGGCCACTCCGACGGTGACGTCGCGGCGCACGCCGCGTGCGACGCGTTGCTCTCGGCCGCGGGTCTGGGCGACCTGGGCGCGCACTTCGGTACCGCCCGGCCGGAGTGGGCGGGTGCCTCCGGGGTCGCCCTGTTGACCGAGACGGCCAGGCTCGTGACCGAGGCCGGGTTCGCGATCGGCAACGTCGCGGTCCAGGTGATCGGGGTGCGCCCGAAGCTGGCGCCGCGTCGGGCCGAGGCCGAGGCGGCGTTGTCGGCGGCGGCCGGCGCCCCGGTGTCGGTGTCCGCCACCACCACCGACGGTCTGGGCCTGACCGGTCGCGCCGAGGGCTTGGCCGCCATCGCGACCGCGCTCGTGGTAAGAGTCGATGGATAACCAGGACCGGACGGCCGTCGTGACGCTCTAAGCTTGCGCGTGTGAGCATGCGCCTGTACGACACCAGCACCCGCACGGTCCGGGACTTCGTGCCGCTTGTCGAGGGACGGGTCTCGATCTACTTGTGTGGTGCCACCGTGCAGGCGCCGCCGCACATCGGGCACATCCGGTCGGGGCTGAACTTCGACGTGCTGCGCCGGTGGTTCGCCCACCGCGGCAACGACGTCGTGTTCTGCCGCAACGTCACGGACATCGACGACAAGATCATCACGAAGTCGGACGAGCAGGGGATCCCGCCCTGGCGCCTCGCGCAGGCCAACGAGCGGGCCTTCGCCGACGCCTACGCCGCGCTGGGCTGCCTGCCCTCGACGGTCGAGCCGCGGGCGACCGGGCACATCCCCGAGATGGTCGCGATGATGGACCGCCTGATCGCGACCGGGCACGCCTACCCGTCGGCCGGCGACGTCTACTTCGACGTGTCCTCGTATCCCGCCTACGGCGCGTTGTCCGGGCAAAAGCCCGACGCGATGCGCGAGGCGGAGGACGCGGGCACGGGTGCGGCCGGCAAGCGGGATCGGCGCGACTTCGCGCTGTGGAAGGCGGCCAAGCCGGGCGAACCCTCGTGGGACACTCCGTGGGGCAACGGCCGTCCGGGATGGCACCTGGAGTGCTCCGCGATGGCGCACAAGTATCTGGGTCCGGAGTTCGACATCCACGGCGGCGGGCTCGATCTGGTGTTTCCGCACCACGAGAACGAGATCGCGCAGTCCAAGGCGGCGGGCGACCCGTTCGCGCGCTACTGGATGCACAACGCCTGGGTCACCCTCAGCGGTGAGAAGATGAGCAAGTCGCTCGGCAACTCCGTGCTCGTGACGGAGATGCTCAAGCGTTGGTCGCCGCTGGTCCTGCGCTACTACCTGGCCACCCCGCACTACCGGTCGATGATCGAGTACAGCGAGGCGGCCCTGCACGAGGCCGAGGTCTCCTTCGGTCGGATCGAGGGCTTCCTGGAGCGGGCCGGCGAACAGACCGGCGCGATCGAGGTCGCCGCCGAGGTGCCGACCGCGTTCGCCGCGGCGATGGACGACGACCTGGGCGTGCCGCAGGCGATGGCGATCGTGCACAACACCGTGCGCGACGGCAACACGGCGCTGGCGGCGGGGGACAAGGACGCGGTCGTGCGGCACGCGGCCGACATCCGGGCGATGCTGGGCGTGCTCGGCATGGATCCGCTGTCCGCGCAGTGGACGGCGGGTGCGTCCGCGGGTCGATCCGACGAACTGCGCGGGGTCGTCGACCACCTGGTCAAGCTCGCGCTGGAACAGCGGCAGAGTGCGCGGGCCCGCAAGGACTACGCGGCGGCCGACGCGGTGCGCGACAGCCTCACGGCGGCCGGGATCGTGGTGGAGGACACTCCCAACGGTCCGCGGTGGACGCTGCACAAGGGCTAGTTCGAAGACGTGCCGTACGGCCGGACCGCCATGGGTTGGCGGGCCGGCCGTACGGTTGTACAAGCATGTGAGCTGTTTTGCAGCTGCTGATGAAGCAATCGAAGGGATGTACCCGTCATGGCCGGCAACACGGAGCGCCGTAACAAGCGCAACGAGGGAAGCAAGAAGGGGCCCTCGGTCGGCACTGGTGGGCACAGCCGCCGGGCGCTGAAGGGCAAGGGGCCGACCCCGCCCGCCGAGGCGCGCAAGGGGCACGCCAAGCAGCGCGCCGCGCACGCCGCCGCCAAGCGCAAGAACGCGTCGCCCACGACGCGTCGGGCCGCGGGCGGTCGCCCCGGTCGCGGTGGCAAGAGCTCGTCCGAGCTGGTCGCCGGCCGCAACTCGGTGCTCGAGGTGCTGCGCGCCGAGGCGCCGGCGACGTCGCTGTTCATCGCGCAGTACATCGACAGCGACGACCGGGTGCGCGAGGCGATGAAGATCGCGAACGTGCGCGGCATTCCGCTGATGGAGATCCCGCGTCCCGAACTGGACCGGATGACCGACGGCGCGATCCACCAGGGCCTGGTGCTCCAGATGCCGCCCTATGAGTATGCGCACCCCGACGACCTCGTGGTGGACGCGCACGACCGCGGCGAGGTACCGATCATCGTCGCGCTCGACAGCGTCACCGACCCGCGCAACCTCGGCGCGGTGATCCGCTCCGCGGCCGCCTTCGGCGGGCACGGCGTGGTCGTGCCGGAGCGGCGCGCGGCCGGCATGACCGCCGGCGCGTGGAAGTCGTC
>NZ_WWJX01000465.1 GCF_009865215.1 Streptomyces sp. SID3343
GGCGATGTCGAATTTGACCATCGTGAGCATCGCCGCGGTGGCTCGGGCCGCCCGGTCCGGGTCCGAGTCGGAGACCATGTCCAGGAGTTCGGTGGGGACGACCTGCCAGGACAGACCGAACTTGTCCTTGAGCCAGCCGCACTGGCTTTCCTCGCCGCCCTCGACGAGTTTGCTCCAGTAGTAGTCGACCTCGGCCTGGTCGGCGCAGCGGATCTGGAACGACACCGACTCGTTGAAGGTGAATTGCGGTCCGCCGTTGAGCGCGACGAACTTTTGCCCGTTGGCCGTGAATTCGACCACCATCACCTCGCCGGTGGGGCCGGGGCCGGCGTCGTTGTAGCGGCCGACGTTGCCGATCGCGGAGTTCTCGAAGATGGACACGTAGTGGTTCGCGGCTTCCTCGGCGCGGCCGTCGAGCCACAGGCACGTGGTGAATCCGTCGGCGGTCATCTGTTGCCTCCCGGTGCGTGGTGGATGTTGCTCACCAGTACAGACCGATCCCGCGCGGCAAACTCATCGCGTGGCGAGCGGCGGTTTGCAGTTCGTGGTCGCGGGCGTCGCCGGCTACGGGGCCAGGACGTCCAACTCGGCCATCGCGCCCATGGTGATCTCCCGGGTCAGCTGCTCCGCGCGGGCCGCGTCGCCCTCGCGTACCGCTTCCGCCACGCGCACGTGCAGTGTCACGGCGGCCGGGTCGGGGTCGGGGTACATCACCCGGTGGCGGGTGCGTCCGGTGAGGACCTCCGCCACCACGTCGCGCAGCCGGGCGAACATCTCGTTGCCCGAGGCGGCGAGGATCACCCGGTGGAAGGCGATGTCGTGGACGAGATACGCGTCCAACTGTCGGCCGCGTGACGTGGCGACCATGCCGAGGGCGTGCTCGGTGAGTTCGGCGCACTGCTCCGGGGTGGCGTTGGTCGCGGCGAGTCCGGCCGCGGCCGGTTCGATCGCCGAGCGCAACACGGTGAGCGAACGCAGCTGATGCGGCCGATCCGCGCCGGCCAGTCGCCAACGGATCACCTGCGGGTCGAAGACGTTCCATGCGCACGGGGCGAGCACCGTCACGCCCACCCGGCGGCGGGACTCGACGAGGTGCATCGACTCCAGGACCCGGATCGCCTCGCGGATCACGGTGCGCGACACCTCGAAGCGTTCTTCCAGCTCGTCGGTGCGCAAAACGGTGCCGGCGGGGTAGGCGCCGGCGGTGATGGCAGGCCCGAGCGACTCCAGCACCCGATTGTGCAACCCCCGCCCCGCGATCTCCATCCGCCCAGCCTAGTGGGCGGTCGCGGTGGACCGGAGGGGGCCGGGAGGCGATCGGGCGGGCGAGGAGGCGGCCATCCGGTGATCGAAAGGCGCGACCGAGAGCGAGACCGGGGACCACCCGGCACCCGCAATTAAGTATGACTTTTATAGTGTGAGGTCTTGATTAAGTCATACCTATGAGCTTGGGTGTGGGATGGCGTCGTCTCCGTGGCGATGCCGTGCCAGCCCGAAAGCCCGTCCGCAGCACCCGACGCAGACGCAGAGACAAAGGCAAACGCAGGACGCAGGGCGTTGGACGCAGCAGAAGACAGCGAGCGAGGTATCGATGAACACCCCCCACGTCGTGGTGGTCATGGGTGTGTCCGGAACGGGCAAATCCACGGTCGGCCGACTCCTGGCCGACCGGTTGTCCGTCCCGTACGCGGAGGCCGACGACTTTCACCCGCCGGCCAACATCGCCAAGATGTCCGCCGGTATCCCGCTGGACGACGACGACCGCGCGCCGTGGCTCGACGCCATCGGCGCGTGGGCGCACGATCACGCCGACAGCGGAGGCGTGGTCAGCTGCTCCGCGCTCAAGCGCGCCTACCGCGATCGGCTGTCGCGGGCCGCGCCCGGCATCGTCCTGCTCCACCTCGTCGGCGATCGCGCCCTGATCGCCGACCGGTTGCGCCGGCGGCAGGGTCACTTCATGCCGGAAACCCTGCTCGACTCCCAACTCGCCACCCTCGAACCGCTCGACCCGGACGAGCGGGGCATCGTGCTCGACATCGCCCCGGGCCCGGAGACCATCATCGAGCAGGCCGCCGCGCGGCTGCGACGCCCGGACGACAAGCAGAGGACCGCATGATGCCCCCCGTCGGCGCGCACATCCTGGCGGCCGCCCCCGCCGAGCCGATCACCTCGGCGGGTCACGCCCAGCTGGGTCTCGCCGTTCTGGTCGGCATCGGCGTCATCGTCGTTCTCATCGGCAGCTTCAAGCTGCACGCGTTCCTGTCGCTGACCATCGGCTCGCTCGTGCTGGGCGCGGTCGCGGCGGCCCCTCTCGACAAGGCGATCGCGAGCTTCACGAGCGGCCTCGGCAGCACCGTCGCCGGCGTCGGCGTCCTGATCGCGCTCGGGGCGATCCTGGGCAAGCTGCTCGCCGACTCCGGCGGCGCGGACCAGATCGTCGACACGATCCTCGCCAAGGCGAGCAATCGCACCATGCCGTGGGCGATGGCGCTGATCGCGGGCATCATCGGGCTGCCGCTGTTCTTCGAGGTCGGCGTGGTTCTGCTGATCCCCGTCGTACTGTTGGTCGCCAAGCGTGGCAACCACTCGCTCATGCGCGTCGGCATCCCGGCGCTCGCGGGCCTGTCCGTCATGCACGGCCTCGTCCCGCCGCACCCCGGCCCACTCGCCGCGATCGACTCGATCCACGCCGACCTGGGCATCACGCTCGCCCTCGGCGTCGTCGTCGCGATCCCCACGCTGGTGATCGCCGGCCCGGTCTTCTCCCGCTATGCGGCGCGCTGGGTGGACATCGCCCCGCCCACCACGCTGACCCCCGAACGCCCCTCGGACGACCTGGAGCGTCGCCCGAGCTTCGGTGTCACGGTGGCGACGATCATGCTCCCGGTCGTGCTGATGCTCGGCAAGGCTCTGGTCGACATCGTCGTGGACGACCCCGAGGACCACGTCCAACGCGTCGCCGACGTGGTCGGCTCACCGCTGATCGCACTGCTCAGCGCCGTGATCGTGGCCATGTTCACGCTCGGCCGCGCGGCCGGCTTCACCCGGGACCGACTGGCCGGCACGGTCGAGAAGTCGCTGCTCCCGATCGCCGGCATCCTGCTGATCGTCGGCGCGGGCGGAGGCTTCAAGCAGACCCTGATCGACGTCGGCGTCGGCCGGATGATCCTCGACGTCTCCGACAGTTGGTCGGTCTCCCCGCTCCTCCTCGCGTGGCTGATCGCCGTCCTGATCCGCTTGGCCACGGGATCCGCGACGGTCGCCACCATCTCGGCCGCCGGCCTGGTCGCCCCACTGGCCGCCGACATGACCGACACCCACACGGCCCTGCTGGTCCTCGCGGTCGGCGCCGGCTCCCTCTTCTTCAGCCACGTCAACGACGCGGGCTTTTGGCTGGTCAAGGAATACTTCGGCATGACGGTCGGCCAAACCCTCAAAACCTGGTCCGCCATGGAAACCCTGATCTCGGCAACCGCAGGCGGTTTCGTCCTCCTGCTGTCCCTGATCATCTAGCCACACCGACACGAAACAGCCGCCGCCTTCCGCTGCCGACCCCGGCAGCATCCACGCACACCGCTGAGAGCCCCAGGCGGACCCGCAGCGGCAGAGGGGATCCGAGCGGCTCGGTGGAGGCGAACCCGACCACGAACACGCCATGGGCATCGACGCGGTGGCACTCCATGCCGGCGTTCGCGTGGTCGAAAATCAAGCTGCCTTCGGCGTATCCGCGCACTACCGTCGCCCCACGGCCCGGCAGGCACGCACACCCGAGAAGGAGAGCGCCGTGGGAGTACAGCGACAGGAACGGTGGACGCGGTCGGGAGTGAGACTGCGCTTGGCCGCCTCCGGTGCCGAGCGGTGGAACTGGCTGTTCGTTCCCGGCGGGCCGGGATTGGGCTCGCAGTCGCTGGAGAGCCTGGTGGAGGTGGTCCGGGTCCCGGGGTCGGCCTGGCTGGTCGACCTGCCCGGCGACGGTTCCAACCGCGACCTGCCCAACGTCTCCGACCCCTATGCCCACTGGCCGGACGTCCTGGTGGAAGCCGCGCAGGCCTTGGACGACGTGGTCATGGTCGGCCACTCGACCGGAGGCATGTTCATGCTCTCCGTACCCGAACTCGAAGAACAGCTGGCGGGTTTGGCCCTGATCGGCAGCGCCCCACACGCCGGCTGGCGGACCGCATTCGCCCAGTACACCCAGGACCACCCGATCCCCGCCGTCGACACCGCCGCCGCGCGCTACGCCGAGCGCCCCGACGACCGGAACCTGCGCGCCCTGACGTTGGCCGCCACACCCTGGAACTTCGGCGAGCAGGCTGTGCCCCGGGGCCGCGCCCTCCTGGAGGGCGC
The DNA here is from genome assembly GCF_009865215.1 of Streptomyces sp. SID3343. Lineage (GTDB taxonomy): Bacteria > Actinomycetota > Actinomycetes > Streptomycetales > Streptomycetaceae > Embleya. The sequence goes on from NZ_WWJX01000465.1 coordinate 4,348, forward strand.
GGCGTACAACCACGACGCGGTGGCCTGGGCCGACGCACACTTCGACGACATCTACCGGGCGCGCTGGGCCCCACGTACCGTGCCGACCCTGATCGTCGGCGGAGCCCAGGACCATGTGGTCACCCAGCACCTGTGGCAGGAGGAACCCGCCTTCACCCGCCCGAACATCCTGCACCGCCGAATCGAAGGCGCCGCCCATTTCCCTTGGATCGACAACCCGCAAGCGGTCCACGCAGCCTTCACCGACCTGACCCACCGACTGAACGACCCGACCGGAGTGGAGATCGCTCACCGCAAGCAGTAGGCAGGCCAATCGTCATGGCGTTGCCGTTCGTCGAGATGCTCGTTGTCCGGGCCGAACGGCTGTTGCGCCCGTGCCGCGCCGGGCGCTCGTGCGGCGGGTCGACTCCCGAGGTCCGGGCCCGCACGACATCGGCCCGGAGGTCCGGGCCCGCCCGGCATCGCCCCGCACG
>NZ_WWJX01000466.1 GCF_009865215.1 Streptomyces sp. SID3343
CGGCGGTCGCGGCGTCGCGCAGCACGGCCGAGGCGCGTTTGACGCTCTCGTCGCTCTCGTGGGCGACGCGGCGCGCGGTCTCCACCCGCGACAACGCGTCACCCGGTGAGTCGCCGCCCATCAACGCCTGGAAAACGCCGAGTTGGGAGCCACCGCCCGAGCGATATGCCTGCGCCGCGATCCGGCCGAGTTCGTCGCGGGCCTGGGTCAGTCGCAGGTCCGCCGTGCGGAGCCCGTCCTCGGCCCGAGCGGCCTCGTCCCGGGCCTGTCCGCGCACGACGACGGCGCCGTTGTACGCCTCCACCACCGCCCCGGCCCGAATGTCGAGTTGCGCGAGATCGGCCGCCTCGCGGTCCAGGTCGGCTTCGATGCGGTCGACGCCGTCGGCCTTGCGGCCGGCCTCGTCCTGCGCCTGACGAACCCGGTCGGCCCCGGGGTAGGCGGGGGTGACGGGGTCGTCGGCGAGGGCCGAGGGGCTGAGCGTCCAAACGAGTGCGACAGCGAGTCCGGCAGGGACTGCGGCACGAATGATCGTCCGAGGCATGCGGTCTCCCTCCACGTGGCGGGCACCGAAAGGAACCGGAAGTTCCGGTTCCGAGCAGGTCGCTTCACGCTAACGACCCGCTGCCACAAACGCACCAGGAGCACCTTATTTACCGCTAATGGGCTTATCTCGCCGCATGTCACTCGAACGTCAGTCCGCCCCAGGGGTCCCGTTCGACTCGTGAACCACGCACGGGACGGTCGGGTCCCACCCACCGCATCTCGCCGACCGCGACCCCCGCCGACCTCAGCCCGCGACCGGCTCCGTCTCCAGGCGCCACGTGCACACCGTCCCCGACTCCGAGTCGGCGGTCAGCCACGTCCCGTCGGCGCGCACCACGAGCCACTCGCTCGGGGCGTCCCGGGGATACTCGATCTCCGCGATCGGCCGCAGGTCCGGCACCGAGAACAGCACGTGCCGTTCCCCCGACGAGGCCGCGAGCACGAGGTCGCGCCGCAGGAAGCCGGCATAGACGTCGAAGACCTCGTCCTCGTCGGGAAAGACCTGTTCGCCCGGCCTGGCCGCTATCACCGCGCCGTCCGGAAAGCGCACGAGCGACAGGGGTCCGGCCTCGATCGGCGTGGTCAGCATGATCCGCCCCGACGGGTGGATGTCGGTGAGCACCCGGCTCTCCCCGGGCGGCACCTCCGCGGTCGTGTCCGCGACGTCCGCCGCGACCACGAAGATCCGGTAGGCGTCGTCGGCGTGCGACGCGGCCAGGCCCACGTGGACGCCGTCGGGGTGGGGCAGCAACTCCGAACCCACGGTCGCCGGTGCCACCGGCCAGGACGCTCGCGTCGAGCCGTCCACGACGTCGAGCAGCACACACCGGTCGCCCTCGGCCGTGCGGACCAGGGCCCAGACGCCCGCGGACCCGACGGCGCACGAGCCGGCCTCCTCGAATTCCCACGGCATGTGCGGGTGGGTCCACAGCTCGCGCCCCTCGGCGTCGAGGGCCACGACCCGATCGGGAGCCGAGGCCACGAATCGGCCGAGGTCGGGAGTGACCGAGTGGCCGCCCTTCCAGTCCTGCGGCAGTCGTAGCGACCGCACGACGTTCAGCGAGTCGTCGAGCACGACGAGCGAACCGTCGACCCCGTGCGCGAGCCAGGCGGCCGCCCCGGGGATGCGGTCGAGACTCCACAGGGACGGCAGGGCTGCCCGGGCCAGAAGTTGAGCGCGCATGGCGTGAACTCTATTGGCGCTCGGCGCCGGCTCGTGCGGCTCAGCCGTCATGACCCCGATCGAGGTCCGACCGGTCGTCGCCGGGCACGTCCGCGCCCGCACGGTGGCGGCCCCGGCCGAGATCGCGAGCGCCCGTCCCGGCCGCCTCCGCCGCGGCCTGCTTGCGGGAGGCGGAGCGGGCCCGGAGGAACTCGACGCCGATCGGAAGGACCGACAGGAGGACGACCAGGACGAGGATGAGCTCGATGTTGTCCCGAACGAAGTCGACCTGGCCGAGCGAGTGGCCCAGCACCGTCACGCCACAGGCCCACAGCAGCCCGCCGATCATGTTGTAGACGATGAAGGTGCGGTACTTCATCCGGGCGACGCCCGCGACGATCGGCGTGAACGTCCGCACGATCGGCACGAATCGGGCCAGCACGATCGAGCGCGGGCCGTACTTCTCGAAGAACTCGTGGGCCTTCTCGACGTTCTCCCGTTTGAAGAGTTTCGAGTTCGGACGGTTGAACAGCGACGGCCCCACCTTGCGGCCGAACAGGAAGCCGGCCTGGTCGCCCAACACCGCCGCTATCCACAGGAGCAGGCACACCAGCCACAGGGGCTGCGAGATGTACTTGCCGTCCGAGACCAGCAGACCGGTCGTGAACAACAGCGAGTCGCCCGGCAGGAAGAAGCCGATCAACAGGCCCGACTCGGCGAAAACGATCACCAGAATGCCGATGAGACCGAAGGTGGAGATCAGCTTGTCGGGATCCAAGAAGGATGGACCCAGGGCGAGGGTGTTCACGGCGCGAGCCTCCTGGAGCGGGCGTGAGAGAGCGTCGGAAGTCCCCCGACCAGGTCATGATTCGGCAAAGAGAGTTCCTCCAGAAGGTAACGCGCATGGTCCGGAACGGGTTCCCGGTGCCGGGTCGAACCGCCCCTGACCGGGCCGTGCCGAGCCCAGTGCTCACGCCGCGCCGAGCTCAGGCGCGTTCGGGCCGGGTCGTGGCGACCAGGCCGCCGTCGGCGTCCATGGTCAGGTCGACCGCCAGGCTCCGCAGTTCGCCGAGTCGACCCAGGTGTGATCCGCCGCACGGGATGTGCGCGTCACCGTCGGGCAGGCCGCAGTGCCAGACCCGGCGCGCGGTGAGCGCGGGGTCCGGGACCTCGATCCGCACGTCGGCGTCGGTTTTCAGCCACTGCGCGAGCAGCGCTTCGACCTCGTCCCGGACGCCGGGCAGGTCGGCGTCCAGACCCTCGCTCGTGAAACCCTTCTTGCGCAGCGACTTGCCGATCCGGTAGTCGTCGCGGCTGCCGCTCTCGTCCATCCGCGAGCGGGTGATCGCGAGGTTGTCGAAGTCGGGGCGACCGAGGCTGTCGGTGCGCACCTCCTTGCGCCAGCGCGGCGCGAGCACCGCGTTGAGTGCGAAGGCCAGGATGTGGCACGACGTGTGCGCCGCGCTCAGCCGGGCGCGGCGCTCCGCGTCCACGACGAGTTCGGCCGTCGCGCCGATCAGGTCGGCGGGATCGCCGGCCCCGCCCTCGACCACGTGCAGCGCCAGCCACGCCCACGTCTCGTCGCCGCGCCGGACCGGGATCTCCTCGGCCACCGCGAACGTCCCGTCCGGCCCCACCGCTGCGGTCACGCAGTCCACGACGGCCAGTTCCACGCCGCCGACGCGCACCGTGCCCGTATCCGCGGGCTGGTCGGGCCAGGTGTGGTCGAGCGGGTGGAACGGGGTCTGCGCCACGATCAGGGCGGACCGGCCGTCCGGCAGCACGGGCGCGGCCAGCACCCGGGACTCGCCCGTGGTCGCGCCTGCGGGGAAGGTCACCGAAGTCGAGGTCGTGGGCAGTGCCATACGTGTTCCTTGCCTGTCGTCGTCGCGTTCGCCGCCACGAGTATCGAGTCGTGGCCCCGTCGGCCCCATTCGATCATGGACAATCCTCCTCACACGGAAATGTCGATCGGGGACGGTACGTGCACGACCACGGCTTGATCTCGGCCACGGCCGAACTCGCCCACGAGGCCGAGGAAGGGCCGCACGGCGTGGGCTGGATGCTCGTCGCGTTCGTGTTCACGTTCGCGGTGACCCGGCTCATCACGCGGTTGATCCGCGCGGGCAAGGGCCCGTTTCGCAACATGGTCGTGGGCCGGGTGCACGTGCACCATCAGGTGTACGGAATCTTCCTGATGCTCATCGCCGGCGCGCTCGAATTCGCCTACGAACCGGGCGGCGCGCTGCGGCAGGTGCTGGCCGGACTGTTCGGCATGGGCGCCGCGCTCACGCTCGACGAGTTCGCGCTGCTCGTGCACCTGGACGACGTCTACTGGTCCCACGACGGTCGCAAGTCGGTGGACGCGGTGCTCATCACCGCCGCGATGGGCCTGCTCCTGTTCGTCGGCGCCAACCCGCTCGGTCTGGGCGACGGCGACAGCAAACCGGTGGCCGCGGTGGTCGTCGCGACCAACCTGGCCTTCGCGCTGTGCGCGCTGGCCAAGGGCAAGGTCGCGACCGGTCTGATAGGGGTGTTCGTCCCGCTCGTGGCGATGGTCTCGGCGCTGCGCATCGCCAAGCCCGAGTCGCCGTGGGCGCGATGGCGCTACAAGGAGGGCCCCGGCCGGACCTCGCCCCACGCCGACACCAAACTGGCCCGCTCGCTCCGCCGCTTCCCGCCCGAGCGCCGCACCCCGTGGGACCACTTCAAGGACCTCGTGGGCGGCGCGCCGAGCAGGTGAGCGGTCGGCTCTACAGGTTCGGCAGGACCTCGGTCTCGAACAGGCGCAGGCTCTGCCACGCGAGCTCGGGCGGGATGCCGCCCATCATCGGGTGCAGGATCGCGAAGGCCGCGTCGCCTTGGGCCTTGAGCTCGGCGACCAGGGTCTGCGGGGTGATCACCCGATACTGTCCGCCCGCCCGCAGCGCGTCGGCGTCGGTCACGCTCGTGTAGCCGCCCGCGCCGGCGGTGCCGGCCCTGGCCATCGTCGCGCCGTACGCGTTGACCTCGTGCAGCGCGTGCGGCGCGATCAGGTCCCAGTCCTTGTCGGGGTCGTTCGACAGGTGGAAGAAGCTCGTGTCGCCGCCGAAGTACGGGCCCGGGTCCTCTTGGCCGAGCTTGAGCTTCTCGTCGCGGTAGAACTCCCAGATGTCCGGGGTGGACGGCATGAACCCGTCGGCGATCCGGGCCGCGCGACGGGCCGCGGCCTCGACGCTGCCGCCGAGGATGATCGGCGGGCCGCCCTGCTGGAACGGCGCGGGGGTCACCCGCACGGTGCGGCCGCGATAGTCGAACTCCTCGCCGGTCCACGCCTTGCGCAGCGTCTCGACCGTCTCGACGGTGCGCTTGACGCGCTCCTTCATCGGGACGTCGTACATGGCGAACTCGGTGTCGACGTAGCCGTTGGTGAGCACGACGTTGACCCGGCCCTGGCTGAGCAGGTCGACGACCGCGAGCTCCTCGGCCAGGTGCAGCGGGTCGTGCAACGGGGCGGGTATCGCCGCGATCGTCACGAGCATGTTCTTGCTGCGGGCGGTGATGGCGGCGGCGAACTGGAGCGGGGCCGGCAGGTAGCCGTCGTCGAACCCGTGGTGTTCGGACAGCGTGACCATCATGAATCCGCGCTGGTCGGCCCACTCGACCATGTCGAGTGCCGCGGCGTAGCGCTCCCCCATGCTCGTCCCGGCGAAAGCCGGATTACGGAAGTCGAAACGCAGCGCGAATACAGCCATGCCGTTCTCCTGTCCCCGACGCCGCCACGGTGCGGGGCGCCCTCTGTCCTGATGGGGCGTCAGGTTAGTGGCCACAGTCAAGGAGAACCAGGGGTGAGGGAAGGGCCGCGGGCGTGGGCGCCGCGGGCCGGGCACATCGGCCGGCGTGCCGGTCAGGATCCGTTCAGCGCTCGGGCGAGCAGTACGCGCAGGGCGCGCCGTTGGGCGTCGGGCAGCCCGGACAGGGGCGGGTCCACCGCCAGGCCCGCGAACAGGCGCGAGCGCAGTTCCTCGCCGGCCGCGGTGAGCGCGATCAGCTTCGCGCGACGGTCGCCCGGGTGGGGGCGGCGGTCGACGAGGCCGCGCTCCTCCAGGCGGTCCACCACGAACGTGACGTTGGGCGGCTCGCAGCACATCCGGCGGCCCAACTCGCGCATGCCCAGCGGTTCGGCGAGTTCGTGCACCGCGTTCGCCTGCGACGCGGTCAGCCCGATGTCGGCGGCGCACGCGGCGAAGTGCGCGTCGAGTCGCGCGGTCGCCGCGTACAGCAGTGCGGTCAGTCCCGGCAGTGCCTCGTCCCCCGTTGTCATGGCCACACCCTAGTGCCGATCGGGCATCTTCGTTACAGCTCGAATGATTCGAGGTGTAACGTCTCGACAGAGCTGACTCATCGTCAGTTACCTTGGCGCACAAGGGAGGAACCGCTCCATGGCCCAGAACGAGTCGCCGTCCCTGGCCGGCCGAATGGCGCTGGTCACCGGCGGCAGCGGCGGCATCGGCTCCGCATGCGCGGCCCGGTTGCTGCGCGACGGGTGCTCGGTGACGCTGACCGCGCGCCGCGCCGACGTCCTGGCCCGGGTCGCCGCCGAACTGC
>NZ_WWJX01000467.1 GCF_009865215.1 Streptomyces sp. SID3343
CGGATCGCCGTGCGGGCGTGCGGCCTGACGCCGGCCGACTGGCACATCGTCGACGGTCTCCTCGCCGACCATCTGCCGCCGCTGCCGCGCGGGCTCGGCCTGGAGATCGCGGGCACCGTCGACGCGCTCGGCGAGGGCGTCACCGATGTCCGGATCGGCGACCGCGTGTTCGGCCCGGCCGTCTTCCACGGCTCGACGGCCGGCGCCGCCGAGTACGCCCTGATGCCGGCCTGGGCACGCATTCCCGACGGCGTCACCGCCGAGCAGGCCGCCGCATTGCCGATGGCGGCCGAGACGGCGTGGCGCGCGCTCGACGACCTCGGTGTCGAGCCTGGTGAGCTGCTGCTCGTCCACGGCGCGGGCAGCACCGTGGGTGAGGCGGCGGTGCGGTTCGCGCTGCACCGGGGTGTTCGGGTGATCGCCACCGCCGGGCCGACCCGGGCCGGCGCCCTGGAAGAGATCGGCGCCCAAGTGACCGCCTACGGCGAGGGCATGGCCGAACGCGTCGCCGCACTGGCCGGAGGCCGGATCGACCGGGCCCTGGACACGACGCCGACCGGGGGCCGGATCGACCGCGCCGACCAGCCCAGCCCGGCCGGCGGCTCGCTACCGACCTTGATCGGGCTGACCGGTGATCCCGACCGGGTCCTCACCGTCTCGGACTTCGCCGCCGCGGCCGACTTGGGCGTCCGGATCACCACCGAGATGCGCTACGACCGGATGGACGAGTTCGCCCGGCTCGCCGGCGAAGGCGTCCTGGTCGTACCGGTCGCCCGCACCTACACGCTCGACCGGATCGAGGAAGCGGCCGAACTCAGCCGGTCCGGTCGCCCCGGCGGAAAGCTCATGCTCGTCCTGTGATCGCCCCGCCGGCCTGATAAAGCGAGACCACCTCGACGAGGAACGGGGCCAGGCCTCTTCTCCGGCAGTCATCAGGTGGCGTCGCGGCCGGAAGAGATCACCCCAGGCGCTCAGTCGACGTGACAACGCCGATCGAGACGCCCGTCGACGTCCTCACCCGGATGCGCAACGAGGCGACCTTGGCGAGCGCCTGAACGCGGCACGTCGCGACGTCCGGTCCGGGAGGCGATCCGCCCTGCTCGGAACCGAAAACACCTGTAGCAATACCTAAGGAGTCGAGGATGCTCATCGGAGTAACCCGAGAGACCAAGCCCGGGGAGACCCGGGTCGCGGCGACGCCGGCGACCGTGAAACAGCTGACGGGCCTGGGATACGACGTCGTCATCGAGACGGGAGCCGGTGAGGCCTCGAGCTTCAAGGACGAGGCGTACGTCGAAGCCGGCGCGCGCCTCGGCACGAACGCCGACGCATGGGGTGCCGATCTCCTCTTCCGGGTCAACGCGCCGTCGCCGACCGAGGTCGAGCTGCTCAAGAGCGGCGCCACCCTCGTCGCCCCGATCGCCCCCGCGCAGAACGCCGAGCTGCTGGACACGCTGGCCGCGCGCAAGGTCGACACCTTCGCGATGGACGCGGTGCCGCGCATCTCCCGCGCGCAGTCCATGGACATCCTCTCCAGCCAGGCCAACATCGCCGGCTACCGCGCCGTCGTCGAGGCCGCCCACCGCTTCGGCAGGTTCTTCACCGGCCAGGTCACCGCGGCCGGCAAGGTGCCGCCGGCGAAGGTACTCGTCGCCGGTGCCGGTGTGGCCGGCCTGGCCGCCATCGGCGCCGCCTCCTCCCTCGGCGCGATCGTGCGCGCCACCGACCCGCGCCCCGAGGTCGCCGACCAGGTCAAGTCGCTCGGCGGTGAATACCTGAAGGTCGAGGTCCAGGTCGAGGAGTCGACCGACGGCTACGCCAAGGCGACCTCCGAGGCGTACGACAGGCGCGCCGCCGAGATCTACTCCGAGCAGGCCGCCGACGTCGACATCATCGTGACCACCGCGCTGATCCCGGGCCGCCCGGCGCCGCGCCTGATCACGGCCGCCGACGTCGCCTCCATGAAGGCCGGCTCGGTCATCGTCGACATGGCCGCCGCCCAGGGCGGCAACGTCGAGGGCACCGTCAAGGACCAGGTCATCACGACCCCCAACGGCGTCACGATCATCGGCTACACCGACCTGCCCGCGCGTCTTCCCGCGCAGTCGAGCCAGCTGTACGGCACCAACCTGGTGAACCTGATGAAGCTGATGACTCCGGGCAAGGACGGCGTACTCGCCCTTGATCTCGAGGACCAGGTCCAGCGCGGCCTGACCGTCGTGCACGACGGCAGCGTGCTCTGGCCGCCGCCTCCGGTGCAGGTCTCCGCAGCACCCGCTGCCGCCGCCCCGGCCGCCGAGGTCGAGAAGAAGGAGAAGAAGAAGCTCTCCGCCGGCGCGAGGCTCGCACTCGTCGGCATCGGCGCGCTCGCCCTCTTCCTCCTCAACGCGGTCGCTCCGGCCGAGATCACCCAGCACTTCACCGTACTGACGCTCTCGGTGGTGATCGGGTTCTACGTGATCGGCCACGTGCACCACGCGCTGCACACCCCGCTCATGTCGGTCACCAACGCGATCTCCGGCATCGTCGTCGTGGGCGCCCTGCTGCAACTCACCGTCCGCGACAACGTGGTGCTCGTACTGGCCGGCGTCGCGACGCTGCTGGCGAGCATCAACATCTTCGGTGGCTTCGCCGTGACCCGCCGCATGCTCTCGATGTTCCGGAAGGCCTGATCATGGATATCTTGTCGATCGCCGGCGCGGCCTACCTCGTCGCCGCCCTCCTCTTCATCCTGTCGCTGGCAGGCCTGTCCAAGCACGAGACCGCGTCGCAGGGCTGGCTCTACGGCGTCTTCGGCATGGCACTCGCCCTGATCGCGACCGTCATCCAGGTCACCGACACCGCCACCTCCACCGCCGTGATCGTCCTGGTCGTCGCGGTCGCCGTCGGTGCGGTCACCGGCCTGTGGCGCGCCAAGGTCGTCGAGATGACCGGCATGCCCGAGCTGATCGCGCTGCTGCACTCCTTCGTCGGTCTGACCGCCGTCCTGATCGGCTGGAACGGCCACTTCGAGGCCGCCGCCGGCCACATCCACGGTGGCGCCATCCACGATGCCGAGGTCTTCATCGGCGTCTTCATCGGCGCGGTGACCTTCACCGGCTCGATCGTCGCCTTCCTCAAGCTCTCGGCCCGGATGAAGCCGTCCCCGCTGATGCTGCCAGGCAAGAACATCATCAACATCGGCGCCCTGGTCGTCTTCGCGGCCCTGACGGTCGTGTACGTCATCGACCCGACGCTCCCGCTGCTGACAGCCGTCACGGTCGTCGCCCTGGCGCTCGGCTGGCATCTGGTCGCCTCCATCGGCGGCGGTGACATGCCGGTCGTCGTCTCGATGCTCAACAGCTACTCCGGGTGGGCGGCCGTGGCCTCGGGCTTCCTGCTGGGCAACGACCTGCTGATCGTCACCGGCGCCCTGGTCGGCTCCTCGGGTGCGTACCTCTCCTACATCATGTGCAAGGCGATGAACCGCTCGTTCATCTCGGTCATCGCCGGCGGCTTCGGCGTCGAGGCCGGTCCGTCGAGCGACGTCGACTACGGCGATCACCGCGAGATCTCGGCCGAGGACACCGCCGAGATGCTGGCCGGCGCCGGCTCCGTCGTCATCACCCCGGGCTACGGCATGGCCGTCGCCCGGGCGCAGTACCCCGTCGCCGAGCTCACCCGCATCCTGCGCGAGCGCGGCGTGGACGTACGCTTCGGCATCCACCCGGTCGCCGGCCGCCTGCCGGGCCACATGAACGTCCTGCTCGCCGAGGCCAAAGTGCCGTACGACATCGTCCTGGAGATGGACGAGATCAACGACGACCTGGCCGACGCCGACGTCGTGCTCGTCATCGGCGCCAACGACACCGTCAACCCGGCCGCCGCCGAGGACCCGGGCTCGCCGATCGCCGGCATGCCTGTCCTGCGGGTCTGGGAGGCCAGGAACGTGGTCGTCTTCAAGCGGTCGATGGCGGCGGGCTACGCCGGCGTGCAGAACCCGCTCTTCTTCCGCGACAACTCGCAGATGCTCTTCGGTGACGCGAAGACCAAGGTCGACGAGATCGTGGGCGCGCTGTCACGGGTGCCTGCCTGAGACCGACCAGGCAGATCGACCCCCGGCTCCCTGCTGCGGCGCCACGGCGACTCCCGGCGCCCGGCCACCCTGCCGGCCACCGCGCTCTACCTGACGAGCAGGGTGGCCGACGACGCACTGGACCTGCTGGAGGTACTGATCGCGAAGAAGCTGCTCGCGCGGGCGGAGCGGGAGACAGCGAAGCAGAAGCAGAAGACGCCACCGAGGATGGAGCGGGCCGGGATCAGGCCGGCGACCGCGTTCCGGGTCGTGTTCGACACCACGAGCGAGCAGGTCGACACCGAGTCCGGGGCGATCGGTCCGCCGGAGGTGGCGACACTGACGGCGATGTGGGAGCGGATCGAGGAGGTGGTGCCGCGCGAGGAACCGGCCGCCGCGATCGCCGCGTTGTTCGAGCCGGCGCCGCCGCCGATCGACTCGGATGCGGATGAGGCACGGCGGACGATGCAGGTCACCCGGCTCCCCACCGTACGGCTCCGGCCGCGTCACCACGTGATCAAATTTGCCGGGCACGTCATGGACGGCCTCACGGCACGTGCCGACGCTCTCCTCGACTGCGCGGCACGGGTGGACGGCAAGGCCCGCGAAACGATCCTCGCCCTCCTGGAGGACGCCAAGGACGCCACCGGCGCCCTCGGGGCCGCCCGGGGCGGACGACCCCCGGTGGAGGAACTGGGCCGTGTGCGGACGGAGTTGCGAGAAGAGCTCGGCCGCCTGGCCGGGACCTCGCCGCCCACGCGGCAGCCGGCCGACGAACCGGTGGGAGCCCGGCCCCCGATGGCACGCGGGTGACCGAGCCGGCCGGTACCGACGTGGAACGCCTCCTGGAGCGCACGGAGGACGGGCGGCTGTTCGACACGCTCACGAGTCGGCCGGTCACGTTGGAGGCACTGGCCGGCGAAGTGCGGCGCGGGCGCCGTTTCCGGCTCAGGGAAGGCGAGAGCGGCAGCGACTGCACCCACCAGGTCCTCGCCCGGGTGCTCCTCGCCGCCCTTGCCCCGCCCGCGCCCGGGACCGCTCGGCCGGCGGCCGGTGCGCTGGGCCGTCTACTCGTGCAAGAGGCGCGCCGGACCAGGCGCGGAGCGGGTGCTGATACCGCAGAGGAGGCACGGGAGCGGGCGCGGGCGGTGCGCGAGGCACTGCAGTCACTCGGACCTTTCTACATCAGGGTCGGGCAGATGCTCTCCACCCGGCCCGACTCGTGCCCCCGGCGATGATCGAGGAGTTCGGACGGCTCCACCACCAGGTCACTCCGCTGCCGTTCGACGTGTTCGAGCCCGTCCCGGCCCGGGATCTCGGGCCCCGCCGGCCGAGCCTGTTCCGCGAGATCGACACCGATGTGCCGCTGGGGGCGGCGTCGAGCACGACCGCGTCAAGACCGTCACCACCCCGGGCAAGAGCGTCGCCTACGAGTACGACAAGGACGGCAACCAG
>NZ_WWJX01000047.1 GCF_009865215.1 Streptomyces sp. SID3343
GGCGCGAGAGCCGGGTGATCGTGTTCCGCAAGCCAGTCGTCCCGAGCGCGTGGCCTCCCGCGACGCAGCCTTCACGAAACGACCGGTCCCGGCGGTGCCCCGGCGACGTCGATGTGCGGACCGAATCCGGCAACGGAAGGCCGACGCGTACCCGACGGCCCGCCGGTGCCCGAGACGCGCCGACCCTCACGCGTCCCGAGCCCCGCGAACGGCGCCCGCACGCCGTCCCCCCGCGTCATTCGCGCGCAAGCCTCGACGTACAGGCTCGGCGACGGCGTGCGCGAGGGGCGGGCCGCTCCCGATCAGTGCGGACACCCGTCAAAGCCACGCGGAGGCATGGCGTGCGCGGTCGGGCCGCGGCCGGGTGGGAAGCAGGACGCCGTCGGCGCCTCCGTGAGGGACGATCAGGTGGTTCCCCAGGCCATGTGACAGTTCACGGGCGCCTGGCCTTCGAGCTGACAAACCCGAATGCTGATGCGCTGACCCTCGGGGAAGTTCTTGGCAACTCGTATGGTGTCGCCGTTGGCCCCGTTGGTGTCGCGGACGTAACCGCTCTGATTCCCGGTCACGTAGTAGAGCTGGACCCCCTTGCCGTCGGCGAACGTATCCTTGACGAGGAAATAGTCACCGTCGTGGTAGAAACCACCCCAACCCACCGTGTAGCCCGAGGAGTTCTTGAGCGTGACCGTCGCGTTGCCTCCGGCAGCGGCTGCCTGTCCCGCGGCCCCCATCGCAAGGGCGATGGTCGTCGCGGCGACGATCGGAAGTGAGTGTGCCAATTTCTTGTTCATGAACAACTCCCCGTAGAGCCGGGATCGGTTCCGATCCTGGCGAACTCCACATTCCGCTCGATTGGTCTGGACCAATCGAGCGAGAGACACAGTAAGACGATCACCCTCGAACGCGCCAGGTAATTTTTTCGTCGGCGCATCCGATGGCGCTCGCAGCAGGCCATCCACCGTCCTGCGCACATGAGTTCGGCCTCCTTCCGCGACCGCCCCGCACCGACGACCGTCTCGTCGTCAAGGGCCTGCGGGGCTTCACCCGAACCATAGGATCGAGCACTCGTCCGTGACCGGGGGACGGCGCGCGGCACGTCCCGGGCCGCCGGCCTTGATCGCTAGAGGACTTCGCCCGCGACTTCCTCGCCAGGGGCGGTCGCCGACAGGCCGAACGGCCGGGCCTTCGCTGCGGACGCGGGCCGGGCACCCGGTCGTCGCATCGCGCCGCTTCGCCGGAGGCAACCACCACGGCCGGCCGTGCCGGGATCCCGCGGCGTCGCAACCGTCGTCCTCGCGGTCGCTCCCCCGGTACTGCGGACCGAAGGAAACCGGCCTCGAGGCACCCGACCGCGACGACACCGAGCTCGGCGACGATGTGGACGCCGGCTACGACGCCACCCGCCTGGCGTTCGTCCTGGCGGATCTGCCCGTCGAGGTCGTGGGTCGGATCCGCTCGGATCGGGTGATGTTCCACCCGAGGCCGCTCCGTCTGCCGGGTACCAACGGCCGTCCACCCAAACACGAACCCGCGTTCGCACTCGACGGACCCGACACCTGGTCCGAGCCGAACCGCACCACCGTCGGCGAGACCACCCGCTACGGCACCGCACGAGCCGACGGCTGGGACCGAATGCGCTCACGACCGACCCATCGCACGAGTTGGCTCGACCAGGACGGTGAACTCCCCGTCGTCGGCGGCACGTTGATTCACCTGAGCGTCGACCACCTGTCCGGGGAACCGCAAATCCCGAGCCGGTCCGGCGGTGGTCCTCGAGAGCCGACGGCACCGCATACGACGTCGACCGCCACTGGCGGTCCTACCTCCGCCGATTCGACCTCGCACACACCTTTCGCCTGTTCAAGCAGACCCTGGGATGGGCCCGTCCCAGGATCCGCACGCCCCCGGCGGCCGACCGCTGGACGTGGCTTGTAATCGCCTGCCACACCCATCTGCGACTGGCCCGCCCGTCCGCTCGCTGCGGGGCTGCGTCGCTGCTGGCAGAAACCCGCCGAACCCGGGAGGTTGACCTCGGCCCGCGTCCGCCGCGGGTTGAGGAACATCCGCCCGAACCTCGGCCAACCGGCCGGGTCGCCGTCCGCGCAGGTCGCTTCGGCGTCGGTGTGGTGTGGGATCGCCGCGCACACGTCGGTGTCGACGCCGCCGACGGCGGCGTGCGGCGCCTGGGCGGGATCATGCTCCGCGACCGCGACCGCGACCACGGCGGTGGCTTCGGCGCCACCATCGTCACCCCGAACCGCGTCTCCACCGAGAACGCCGCCGGCGACCCCGATGCCGCCCCGGCCGTGATGAGGATCTCCGGAAACGGCCGGCCCTGGTCTTCGTTCGCCACATGCTCGAACGCTCGGCAAGGTTCGGGAGCCGTCCGACAGTTGAGGGTCGGGGCCGTCGCCTTCGACAGGTGCTTGTCCACGGCACGCAACTGACCATTACACCGAGCCCGATACACCGTTCGATTTACCGACCCGGCCCCGTCGGGCTCAGCGAGGACCGGGCGAGAACTGGGTGCGATATGTCCTTGTGTGATAAGGGAGTTCGAGCCGTTCGCGGTCCTTGAGGTCCGCGTGGGTGCGGACGAGGCGTTGCAGGTCCGCTTCGAACGCGTTCCGGCGGGAGGGCGGGGCAGTGATGTGGTACGAGTGGGACCGGTACAGGTCGAGCAGCGAGTCGAGGGAGTGCCGGACGGTGTGCGTGAACTCCCTGCGGACCAGCGGCAGGAACGGCGGAGCCACGACGGGGTCGTCGATCACGGCTTTGCCCGTCCGGTCGTAGCGGCTGAGGAGCAGGGTGAGTTCGGCCACCCACGGGGTGGCCTCGTCTCTGATGTTCCACAGCAGGACCAGGATTCCGCCGGGTTTGAGGACTCGGGCGAATTCGGTCTGGGCACGGTGTGGGTCGAACCAGTGGTACGACTCCGCGGCGACGATCGCGTCGACGCTGTCGTCGGGCAACGGGATGTCCTCGGCGGTGCCGGGCAGGATCGGTGTGTCGGTGGTGCGGCGGAAGTGGCTGCGCATTCCGGGGTCGGGTTCGACGGCCGTGCAGAGGTGGCCGAGGTCGGTGAGTTGGCGGGTGAGGATGCCCGTACCGGCTCCGAGGTCGACGATACGAAGCGGGACGGCGCCGAGCGCCCAGCGCAGCGCTCGGGTGGCGTAGCGAGGCCGAGAGCGGTCGTAGAGCGCGGCCACTTCGCCGAAGGAACTGCTGTAGGCGGCCTCCTGAGCCGTCATCACGATCTCCCTTGTCGCAACTCGACATTGCGGAACCGGTGCCTGTCACGGTCGCACGTGGACCGCGTCGGGCCGAAGGCGTGGAGGTGGGGGATGTGCGTCCGGTCCCCGCGGGGGGCGGTCGCCGCGAGGAACGGGACAGCGGCGGGTCCGCACCGCTCCGTAATTCGTGGAGTGGGACGGCGGATGTGGCAAGGGGGACGGTGGAGTCGTTCCGGCCCGGCAGGTGAGCTCCGACGCGACGCAGGGGCCGAAGGGCCGGACGTCGCTCGGCACGCCGACAGCCGACCCGGCGAGTGGGCGCTGCATTCGGGCCTCGATCTTCCCTGGCCGATTCGCCCGGGTCCGGGCGCGGGACCCGTTCGAGGCGAGAACCGGGGCCGGGTGTCCCGGTCTCGCCGGGAAGCCGAGGCGGCGTCTGTGGTTCGGGGCCTCGCGGTGGCGCGCCCGGTGTCACGGGTGCGGCTCGGGGTCGGCTCGAATCCGGTGCCGTGTGGTGGCGGGATCCGTCTTGTCGGGCGTCGGGCGTCGGGCGTCGAACGTGTCGTGGTGGTTCCCGTGTGCGGGCGCGGTCGATGCGGCGGTCGGGGTCGTCATGTGGTCAGGTCGTGCAGGATGGCGGATGTCGTGTGGGCCAGTTCGGTGATCTGGGGGTCGGTGTACCAGGCGCGGCTGTAGGTCAGGTCGACGGCCAGGCGGCCGCGGTAACGGCTGACGACCGCGAAGATCATCGGGACGTGGCCGAGCGGGGCCAGTCGCACGTCGCCGACGCGCGGCCCGTCGCGCGGTGTCGGTTCGTCGATGGTGCCCACGTTGGTGATGACCAGGCTGGGCGGATGATGGTCGAGCATGTGGGGGAAGGCGGCGAGTTCCATTGCCGCGGATCCGTCGGCCAGGTCGGCGCGCAGTTTCGCGTCCAGGTCGCGTCCGACGTCGACCGGGTCGGGGTGGTCGTCGATCGGCAGGCGAATGGATGTGGTGGTGGCCGCCGACTGCAGGACCTCGGTGGGGATCGGCGGGGAGAGTCTGCGGCGCATGTCCACGGCGATCGTGCACAGCAGCCGCACCGGGCCGGGTTCGCGGGACAGCGAACGCAGGGCGGTCAGCAGGGCGCCGCAGACCAGTGCGTTGACGGTGAGGGAGGCGTCGTGGGCGCGTCGCGCGAGCCGTTCACCGCGGTCGGGGCCCGCTTCGATGCCGATGACGCGGAAGGTCGGGTCGGGTCCGGGGCCGCCGTCGTGGGAGGCCGGGGCGGGCAGGAGCGCGGGCGGGAACTCGGCGTCCAGCCGGGCGCGTTCGGCGACGAAGTCACGCAGTCGCTCCGGCGGGAACAGGGCCGCGAGCACGTCGTCGAGGGCGGGGCCGAGGACCGGCCGTACGGGATCGGCCGGCACCGGGCGGCCGGCGGCCAGGTCGCCATAGAGGGCCCACAGGTGCCGATGGAGCGCCTGGTGGCTCATCGCGTCGGCGAACGCCCGTGGCAGCGTCGTCACGACCCGGCAGCGATCGGGAACACCAGGCGTCCGGAGCACCGTGGTCCGTAGCAGTGGCCCCTGTTCCCAGGTGAGAGGGGCGTTGATCTCCTCGTTCAGGTCGGTGCCCCTGCCGAGGACGAGCTCTGGTCCGGACGAGCCCGTGCGGACCCGTCGGCGGCCCCGCTCGTCCGTCGTGATCGTGCCGATCAACAGCGGATGGGCGACCCCGAGATGGGCCAACGCCCGCGCCAGGAGCTCGTCGTCCAGCTCACCGACGACCTCGCTGTGCAGGACCAGCCGAACTCCGGCCGCCGCGATGGCCGCCTCATGCGGTGCCAGAAAACGCTCCGCCACGCCACCTCCTCGATGCCCTACCCACACCGAACACCGTCGCACCCGACGGCGGACACCGGCGCGTCATCGACCGGTCTTCGCCCGAACGGGTGGTCGGCACGATCGGACCGCCCCCTCGTACAGCCGTCCGGCCGGCGACCGTGTCCCGGCCACCGCGACCGGGCGGGTTCGACTTTGAATACGTCACGCCGCCTCGCCCAGTCCGACATCCGAGTCGGTCGTGCCCGCCGAAACGATCGACGCCATCGGCGTTTTCGACGTCCCGTGGCGGCTCCGTGCTACGGCCGGCTCCGGTGCCGCCCTCGACTTGTCACTGCCGATCGACGAGGCGTTCGCCGACTCGTACGCCTGCCCGGGGAAGGTTCCGGGCCGGCCGCGGAGGCGGCTCTCCCGACGCGAATCGGCGTGCCGGGGGCGTCCGTTGGCGGGACGATCGCGCGCCCCGCGTGCACACGGGCTATGCGCCACCGCATGCACGATGGCCGGGCATCCCGCAAGGCTCTGCGAGCCGCGCGGATGAGCAACCCGTCCGGGGGTGTCGCAGTGTCGGAGCGACGACAGTGGTCGAGATGCTCGCCCGACGGTGTTTCGAGATGCTCGCCCGACGGTGTTTGAGGTGCCTGGTTTTTTCGGACAGTCGGGTTTGCGGTCCACTCACGCGACGAGTCGTAGGTGCGAGTCCGGGCCCCGCGATCAACCCGATCCGACGCGATGCCTGGTGAAGCAGAACTCCGCTCGCACCGCCTCTGGACTTCTCGTCTTGCGGCCCTCGATCTTGCCGCCTGAAGTCAGTTGGGCAACAGGGTCATCAACGGCTGAGACTACCCCGAACACGTCCGAAAGCTCCTCGACTTTCTCAACCCGGACGAATACGAAGCGAGACACCACGCACGCCGAACGGGCGACAGCCGATCACGCGACCATCGAAACCCTGCGACCCGCCTTGACCAGCCAACCAATACCTCCCCCACATTGGGGGAAGCTCCCCTGCCCGCGCGCCGCCGCGGGCAGCACCGCCGTCACCGTCGTCGCCGTCGTCACCGTCGGCATCTGCGGCGCACAGGGCGTGCCCTCCGGCCGGCCCTCCATGCGCCTGTGGGCCGAGGGCGCGTGCTGGAGATCGGCGCCGGCGGTGGGTGGAACGTCGGGTTGCTCGCCCATCGTCTCGGCGGCGCGCGACGTCGTCTCGGTGGAGGTCGACCCCGGGTTGGCCACGGCGGCACGCGGACGACTCCCGGCGAGCATCTCCAGGACCAGGCCGTGCGCGGTCTCGAACGCGGACTCCTCGCCGCGCCCTTCCCCGCGAACGGCCCCGGGTGTCCCCGGGCGGAGTCGACGGCGCACACGCCCGACCCCACCCGGGGGACGCGATCACGCGCGGCAGGTGTCCGCGCCGGTCACAGGTCGGCGAGTTCGGGGGCGACCTTGGTGTCGTAGAGGTCGTCGCGTTCGAAGTCGATCGAGCGGTGGTCGATCACCTTGGCGATGTCGCCGAGTTCCTCCGCCACCCACGGCCCCACCCCCGACCAGTCCGCAGTGCCGAACTCGGCCCCGCCGGACGAGGTGTTCTCCCAGGTCAGCAGAACCCACCTGAGCCGGCCTCCTTTGCCGGTGACCGCGTGGACGAGGGCGGCGTGCACGTACATGTCCACGTCGAGGTTGTCGGTCACGCAGGTCCGATAGTCGTCCTTGGACGGCCCGTCCGTGCCCGTCACTTCGAGGAAGACCTCGGTGGCCGTGTCGTCGTCGTTGGACCGGACCCCGAGCCGGAACGTGGTGGCCCCGTCGGCCTTCACCTTGGCGTAGTCGTCGAGGGTCGACCGGGGAACGGTGATGTCGCTCTGCCGCAAGCTCATCGGGGACTCCTCGGTGTCGGGCGTCGCCTCGCCGCTCTCCCGGGGCGGGGCAGCGGCGTCGGCGTATTGCTCTCCGTATTCTGTCCGACACGTACCGCTCCGCCGATCAATTCGCCGAAGTCGCCCCGGGTCACGCAGTCTTCGCAGGAATCGGTGGGCTTGCGACAGCCGTTCGGACACCGGCTCATGTCGGCGGCAGTGGCCGACCATCGCGACGCTTGGGGGCCACTGCGGGGCGACGGCTCCGGAGCCGTCGCCCCGGCTCGGAGGGGCTCCTTGTGCCCCGGGTGATCGACATGCCCGGTTTCGGGATCGGCAGGTCACCGATTTCGCAGCCCAGGACAACGCGGATGACGTCGCGGTCCTCCAGCTCGAGGGAGATCGGCTGTACCGACCACAACCCGGACATCGTGCCGGCGGAGAGCACCAAGCCGTGTTCCGCCAAGCTCCGTTGCAGCTCGGCCGCCTTCCGGATGCCCTTGTTCGCCGCGGTCAGCCGCAGGTTCCATCTCATCGGACCAGTCCTTCCAGCCGCTTGGCGGCCCGTTCCATCCCGGCGGCCCGGGCGTCCTCGACCCGGGTCCGCCGAACGTGGATGTACCGCATCGTCGTAGCGATCCGGGGATGCCTCAGAACCTCCCGGATCGCGAGTAAGTCCCGTCCGTTTCCGTAGAGTTGGGACGCGCAGAGGTGCCGCGGGACATGCGGTGTCGGCTTCTCGCCCCACCCCGGCAGATGCGCTTGGGCCGCGTTCCCGCGGCCGCCGCGCAAGGCGTCGTCGCCGACCCGCCGCGAGGATCCGTCCGTGTTCTTGCACTCCGAGGGAAACAACGGGGCGCCCGGTCGGGTGTGGTCGTCGTCGAACTGGCCCCCCAGACGTCCTCGATGAACCACCGGAGCGTCCGGTCGGCGCCGTTGAGCAGCGGCCCCGTTGATCAGCGGCGGCGTTGATCAGCGGCACCATCGGCTCGCGTGGCCCCGATCGCCGGGCGCCCTCGCCATGACGGGTGTGGAGCTTGCCGAAGCGGCCCAGCCCAGGTCCCGCTTGATGTCGTCCAGTCGAGCTTGCATGTCTGGCTCACCCACAGGGTGCTTGCTTCGCCCCATCGGTGTCGTTCGGTGGGGCGAAGTGCCGCCAGGCGTCTGGTGCGGGTGCGAACGGCGGCAGTTCCGGTCCGAGGCGAGGTGGACCTCGGACATCCGGCCGCCCCGCGAGCGCCCCGGCAGGGCGGCCTTCAGCCGGACCCTGTGCCGGCGGACTCGTCGTCGTTCCTCCCGCTCCGGGTCGATTCCGACGCCGTTCCCGTCTTGTCCTTCCGGGCCGCCATCTTTTGCCAGGCCTTCTCCTCTTCGGCGGCGACCTTCACCGAAGCGGTGAGCCTCTCGGGGTCGCGGTCCATCCCGGCCGCGTCGTGACGGGCCCGGACGGTGGTGGAGTCGACCTCGCGCCGAACTCCTCGGGCACCTCGCGCCACTGCGCGCTCGTTCGGAACCTCCGGATCACGCCCTCGATCTGCCGCCGCCCAGCCGCTCGGAATACGGACCGTACGCACCGATCGGCAGGTACGGCTCGATGAACTCGCCCTCCGCGTGATTCAGTTGCTCTCGCGTCACAACAAGACGATGCGCCGGACCAGGGGCGCCGTGACGACGAGTCCCACAGATTGATCACAACCCGATAAGCGACCTGGCGACCTAGCAGAGCATGGGAGACCAGTTGCCCGTCGGGCCGGTATAGCGGGCCGCGGGGTCTGCAGCCCACCAGAGCCGGTCAAGGAGGGCCAGGATCGTATAGATGCTCAGCATGTTCAGGCAGCGGCAGTCGGTGTATTTCGCGCGATAGGCCGCCTCGATGAGGGGTGCCCGCTGCTGCCAGGTGGCCGTGTCGTAGCCGCGGCAGCCGGGGCAGCCGCGAAAATGTGTGAGGCAGGCTCGGAGCATCCTGTCGTAGCGGGTTTTGTCCTGGCAGCGGGAGCGGAGATCGTAATCGTCGGGAGTCGAACTGGGCCGGAGCGGGTTCAGGTTGTTGAGCACGGGGTCGGCGTAGGGGTCGACTGAGGCCCGGCCGCGGGGGTCGGGGGCGGTCAGGTGGTCGAGGAGAACGTCGGCCTGGTAGCGGGCCATGTAGACCTGCCAGACCAAGAGCCGGCCGGCGATGTGGATGGCCCAGTCGGCTCCGTGATCGATGGCCCAGGCCCATACGTCGACGCAGAACCGGCGGACTACATCCACGCTTTCGACGCCGTGATGGGCGCTGACAATGGTGAACACGTTGTAGAACTCGTTCGCGAGGTTGTCATGACGGCGGTCACAGGCATCGTGTGTCACCACCGCAGCGAGGGCAACGGCGTCTACGGCGTCATCGTCCCCGATGAGCGGTCCTTGCTCGTGCCGGGCTTGGAGGGCCAGTGCCCGGATCGCCGCGTTGATCCCCCGGTATCGGATGGTGCGCTGCTCATCGTCGAGAGTACGCAGTCGGTCGGCCTTGGGGTGGAGGATGTCGAGGTAGATGGCCTGCGTTGACGCAAGCCAGGCATCCATGATCTTCCGTTCCTGCCCGTCGGGCTCATGGTCGCGGTGTACATGGTTGATGTACTCCACGACGCGTTGCGCGGTAATGTCGAGCGTCTCGGGCAGTTGCTCGCAGAAGTGGTAGTAGTCGGCGAAGGAGTCGAAGAGGCTGACCGAGCAGGAGCCGCGCACGCACTCTCGGCACAGGAGATTGTTGTCGACGAGGCACCAGGCGTAGCCGTAGGTCTGCTCGGCCACCCCATGCCAAAAGGGGGTGGCCGGCACGGGGATCGCTTCGGTCATGGCCCGGAGGAGAGCAGTACCGCGAGCCACGAAGCCACGGCGGCGGGGGGCGTCGACGACGAGAGGCAGGTCGGGGAAGTCCTCGAGCGCGCGCGTCTCCGCCAGGCTCTCCGCGAAGGGGACCCCCTTCATATGGGAGTCGTATGTACCGACCGAGGTGTCGGGGCCGAAGACATGCGCTCCCATGCCAGGCGTCCAAGCGTTCCGGAGCTCCGGGATCCGCCGCATGTCGGACGCAAGCCGAGCCGCGGTCTGCTCATCGGTCCGGAAGAGATCCGGCCCGAACAGAGCCGTCACGACAGAGGGTGTGGGCCGCTCATTGCTCACGGAGATGTCCATACCCCTTGGAGGTCCTCACAGAAACCGCGTTGGGTATGACCATCGGCTTGTTGGGTCGTTGTACCGGATATGCGTGGAGATGAGTCTCGTCCGTGGGTCGTTTCGGACGAACTGTGGTTCCTGGTTGAGCCGTTGCTACCCGAAACTGCCCCGAAGTCGACGCGTGGGCGTCCTCGGGTGCGGGATCGGCGGGCTTGTGCGGGACCAGATGTGCGTGCCCAGGGGGCGGCCGCGGGGTGTGCAGATCGCGATCTCGTGGGTGCGGTGGGGCATGAAGCGGACGGTGACCTCGGGGCCGGTCTGTGCGGTCATCCGGTCGGCGATGTAGTGGTGGTTGTGGAAGCCCACGCCGTGGCTGGTGATGACGTGGGTGCGGGAGTCGTCCTCGGGAGTGAAGATCCACACGTTCGTGGCGGGGATGTCGTTGAGCGGGGTGGGAGCGGGCTGGCATGCCTCGAGCGGGGTGTGACCGGGCAGGGCAGCGGGGCGATGCTCGGTGTTCGCCGGCTCCAGCACCGGCACGGCCGCCGGCGGGGCGCCACCCGGGAGCGGTACGCCGCCCGGGCGGGGCGGTGGTGGGGTGGGTGAAGCGGGGTCGCCGATCGGCATCCCCGCGCAGCGGGGCTCCGGCCGGCCTCGCAAGCCGTGCTCGGGAGCGCGAGTAGGGTTGAGGGGCCGGTGGGAGGAGGCATAAGTCCATGATCCTCACGTTCACCGCGTTTGCGTTCTCTCGGGGGTGCGGACCGCGTCCGGTCCCGGAGCGGACGGGCGCCTTCACCGGAGTGTGCCTTGGCCGTGGAATCGAACGAGCCGACCATGCGTCCGATCATCGGACACGAAGAACTCGATCTCTTCTGTCGACTGCCGTACGTCCTCAATGCGGAGTTGGCGGACGACCTTGCGGCCGGGCGCCGACGTCCGGAATGGATGTGGGTTGCCGTCCGCGGTGACCGCCTGCTCGCCAGGGTGGCTTGGTGGGGTCGATCGGGCGGCGACGCACCACTGGTCCTGGACGTCCTCGACATCGAGGACGGTGTCTCGGGTGCCGATCGCGTGGGCGTCGGGGTCCGGCTTCTGCACGCCGCGACGGCTGCCGTGCTGCCGAGCGGGTCGCGTCCCCCCGAGTACAGCCGTTTCGTCCCGCCGCACTGGCGGGAGAACGCGGTGACCAGGCAAGCGGTCGAAGACCGCATGGCGGTACTCGAACGAGCCGGTGCCCGGCTCCTCGTCGAACGTCTGCGGCTGGAATGGCGTCCGGGATCGCCGGTTCCCGAGCCCGACGGGCGTCTGGTGTTCCGGCCGGTCCACGACGGCGAGGAACTCGTGGCGCTGATGTCCTCGGTTCTGGAGGGGACCTTGGACGCTCACGACCGTGACGACCTGACCCGGATGCCCGTGCACGAAGTGGCCGTTCGGCACTACGAGGACGAGCTGGCGCGTTACACCAGCCCGCGGGAATGGTGGCGCGTCGCGACACTGCCCAGCGGGGAGCCGGTGGGGTTCGTCGTCCCGGCCCGCAACGACTACAACGCGATCATCGCCTACGTTGCGGT
Source organism: Streptomyces sp. SID3343 (assembly GCF_009865215.1). GTDB lineage: Bacteria > Actinomycetota > Actinomycetes > Streptomycetales > Streptomycetaceae > Embleya. Next base: position 11,643 of record NZ_WWJX01000047.1, read on the forward strand.
CCTGCCCCGGCACCGAGGCAACGGATACATCGACGGCATCCTCGCCGAGGGCACCCGAATCCTCGCCGGGCAACGCGTCCCTCGCATCCGCGCGTCGACAGACCTCGGCAACATTCCGATGGCAAACGCCTTCCGGCGCGCCGGATACATCGATTTCGAACGTGAGATCACCATGACCTGGAGCTGATCGAGTATCGGCGGGGGCTCCAGCCGGTGATCTCGCCGATGCCGAGTATCGACAGGTGGATCTCAGCGTCCGGGTGCGCCCGAGGATGGGCGCTCACCTGCTCTTCCAGCGCGTCTGTCTGCTCGTTCAGCGCGATCAACGACCTCGCGTGCGCAACGGCCGCCGTGCCGTGGGCGGCGGAGACCGACCGGAGCGAGGAGGCCGAGCCAGGGTTCGCGCAATGTAGCTCGGACCGCAGCGGCCTTCCGATCCCGGTTTGCGGTGCCGGTGCGGGTGCCGGTGCCGGTGCCGAGTAGGACAGCGGTGATCTACTCCTTCGCCGGCTTCGCCGCTTGAGCAGCGCCCACGCGTGGGCTTCGACCGTCGCGCTCTCCAGGACTCGCGACCGCAAATACGCCGGCTCCCAGAACGCCCCGCGCACCGCGTCCTCCGTGAGATCACGCCGGCCCGGCTCCAGATGCGCGAACTCGTGCCAGGGCCGGCTGTGGGCATCGTGGAACGCCCGGAACGACAGGGCGGCCGGGCGCCGCTGCGCGTTGTCCACCGACGACCCGTTTCCCGAGCCGATCGGCTCCTCCTCGGTCACGGCTCACCCAGCCTCCGGCCCGGGCCCACCGCGTGCCGGGTCGTCGCGGCCGGCTGCCACCCGGTCACGACGACGGCGCCCACCACATACCGGGGTCGAACGCTGTTCCCGCACAGGGGCGTTCCGGGCGGGGCGGGTATCGCCGGCAGCCGGAGCATCACCTCGACAACGTCGGTCGTTGCCGCAGGCTCCTCGTTTCTCGTCGTCACCGCGCGGGCGCCGGGCGCGGGCTTGGAACCCTCGGTCCCAGGGACGGCAAACCGCCTCGAACGCCTGAGTGCATCACACCGCTCCGTCCCGAGGAGATCGTCCGGTTTCGATGGGAATCGACCCGAGCACGTCGCACGCACGAGAGCGGGCCGGACGACTCCGGCGTCGCGTAGAGGCGTTCCGAGCGCGAGACCTGTCGTGGGCGGCGGGCCACGCCGATGGCGAAACCAGAGAAAGGAACCGCGCCGGGGCGCGGTTCCCGCACGCCGCACCCCGGGTGCAGCTCCCTGATCCGGTCGTTCGGCTACGAGCGCTCGGCCGACAACAGCACGTCGCGACCAGGGGTCATTCGGTCCAACGAGTGATGAACCATCCCAACAAGGCGCGGACCATGCCCGAGACGGTGCCGGTGGCCACTGTGTGAGCCCAGGACTTCGAGGTGCTCTCCTGCTTGGAACGTTCAACCGTCATCGTCGTCAAATCCCCTGTTCGGTGAACCCGTCGGGTCTACGGTCGGTCCACGGAGCGTGTTGCCGAAGGCGCTACATGCTGCCGATGCCGTGGCAACGGACCTCACCTCGTTGCCACTTCGCCGGCAACACTCGCGAAGGACAACGACGATCGGGGAAGCGATGGCGAACGAATCCGGCGGCCGATTGCAGCCGGGGGCTCCGAACCGGGAAGCCGGGCCGTGGTTCGGAGACGTCAAGGGCCTCGGCCCCATGGGGGCGCTACAGCCGCTCGGGGCCGATCTCAACGCGTCCCGGAAGGCCTTGGCGGACGCCTTGAGGACGCTGTTCTCGGCCCTGGACGTTTCCGTTCGTCGATACGGCGCCCGACGGCACCTCAACGCGGCGACGATCTCGCGTTATCTCAACGGGACGCGGATGCCGTCCTCGAACTTCATCACGGATCTGTTGAGGGACGCTCACGAGCATCGCGGGATCCCGCTGACCCCGGAAGCGGAGCAGCGCTGCCGGGAGCTGTACTACGCCGCGCTCGAGGCCGAGGACCACACGAAGCACAGGATCCAACTCCTTCGGGACAAGCTCGAGATGGCGGACGAACGTGCTCGTCAGGCGGCGATCCGGGAGCAGGTACTGGGCGACGCCGTCCAGGCTCGGCAAAGTCGCATCGCGGACCTGGAGACCCAGGCGCGCCGGTTGCGTCTGTTCGCCGAGGCAGAACGCGCGGAGACGGTGCTGGAGCTGGGCACCGTCACCGACGAACGCGACCGGTTGACGGCCGAATGCCACCGCCTACGCGAAGAGGTGGGCCGACTCGAGAGGGAACTCACCGCCGCGCACACCAGGACCCTCCAGGCAGAGGACCAGTGTCAGATCCTGGAACGCCAACTCGAAGTAGTCGAGACGACGACGCCCGAGACCGACGAGGACGACGTGGAACAGGAGGAGCGACTGGATCGCGTCATGGACGAGGTGACGAGGCTGCGCCAGGAGGTGCGGGTGCTTCGCGTCGTCGCGATCGCGGATCCCGGCTTCCCCGACGTGCGTGGCGTGGCGTACGCCGTGCGAAGGCACCTGCGCGCCGGCCGGCCGCAGGAGGCGAGGACGGTCCTCAGCCACGCCGCTTACCGGTTGTCCGTCGAGCGCCTCGTCGAACTGTTCGGTTTCGTACGCGGCCTCGGGGACGACTCCCACTTCGATCACTTCGGCGAGTTGCTCACGGAAGTGTGCGTCGATACTCGCCCCGACGCCCACCTCGCCGAGTTGCACCGCCAATTGAACCAAGCCTCCTATCGAGCGGAAGCAGCCCTGCTCGTCCGGAAGGGCCACGACAGACAGGCGCGCACCCGTTGAAGATCGACGCCCCGTGGGCGATCACCGGTACCACAGCGCGCGTTCCGCCGGCGCGGGGGGCGCGTCTGGTCGACGGATGCGGCTACCCGAATGTGGGCGACGTCGTCGCGGTGGCCGGGCCAGACCTAGCCGCCCGCCGACTGGGAGACGTGCGCCAGGGCCGAGATGAGCGGCGTCGTCGAAGACTGGCGCATCTCTCGTGGTCCCGCGACGCCGCCGACCTGACGTGGCGAGTGCGCCTGGTGGCAGAGACCGACGCCTGCCGCGACTGACGTCCTTACGTCAGCCGTCGATCACGGATCGGAGAACTCGATCACCTATGCGCCACTGGGTGTCCTCCGAGTTCGGCGTCCCGGGGGGAAGCGACCGTGGCGAGTTTGCTCGCCACGCCAGTGCTCTGACCGGGATGGTTCGCCAGGTTGCCGACATGCCCGACTGGGGGGCTCCGGGCGAATGGGCTTGAGATTCTCATCGGGTGGGCGGGGCCTTGATCGAAGTCCTCAGTGGTGGAAAAGCCTGAGGCCGGTGCGGGTGAGGGCGACCTGATGTTCGCGGCAGGCGTCCTCGACTTCGGCGGAGCGGATTGATCCGCCCGGTTCGGCGATGTAGGCGACGCCGTGCCGGTGGGCGTGGTCGACGTTGTCGCGGAACGGCAACGCGCCGTCCGAGGCGAATGCCACCTCTGCCAGGCCTGCGAGCCACTGCGTGCGCTGCTCGTCCGTCAGCTCGGGGGCGGGCGCGGTCAGGGCTGTCGACAAACGTGCGCTCTCGTCCGGGGTGAGATCGCCCTCGATGAAGCGGATCTGCCAGTTGATCCGGTCCTGGCGCCGGATGCCCGGTTGGAAGGCGAGCGCACGGACGGCCGGGTGGCGTCGCAGCCACCAGATGTCGGTCTTCGCGCCGGCCAAGCGGGTGCAGTCGACGCGGGACTGCTGACCGGCACCGATCCCCAGGGTCGCCCCGCCGCGCAGGTAGCACACGGAGTTGGACTGCGTGTAGCGCAGGACCGCCAGGCCCAGCAGGAGATCCTCGGCTGCCGTGGTCGGCAGCGTGCCGCATACGACGTTCTCCAACAGGGCGGTGGACAGCGTCACCTCGTCGCGCCGCTGGGACAACCGCAGGCCGAACACCTCCCGTGTCTCGTCCCGCGGGGGTGTGAAGGCTTGGTCCGCTTCCATGACCAGGAAGCGGCCGTTCTTCTTCTTGCCGAGCGTGCTGACGGTGCCGGGGGCGTATCCGGGGGCGATGACGCCGTCGCAGACCACGCGGGACAGCAGTTCGGCGAGTTCGGTGTCGACCGGGTGCGACACGGCGGCGAAGTCGCCGTAGGAGGACTTCGGATCGGCGTCGCGGGCACGCAGGTATGCGCTGGTGAGGGCGCCGACACCATGGCGGTCGATGCCGTAGAGCTCGGCGGTGACTTCGTCGACGGGGCCGGCCACGGCCGCGCCGGCGGGCGAGACGTGCTTGAAGGAGGCTGCGGCCGGCCGGTTCAGGGCCCGGCTCGCCTCCAGCACCAGCTGCCAACTGTTGAGCGCGTCCAGCATGTTGACGTAGGACGGGCTGCCCTGCAACACCCGGACCGGCCATCGGCCGAGTTGCACCGGCGCGACAGTCGCCGTCGTCTGCTGCGGGTTGATCCCATAACGCAGTTCCACGTCACAGCCTCCTGTGTCAGCGGGACATCACTGACGCAGGCGCCCAGGCGGTCGACGCTCACGTGGGAGAACGGCCGCTCCCCGGTGGTTCTCCACCTTCGCCAGTTGCGGCCGGAAACGATGTTACGCGCAACGGACCTTGACGCCGTTGTGCGCGGAGAGGTTGTCCATGATGACGTAGATCGGGACACCCCCGGGCCGGGCGGCACGGATCGAACCGAGCGCGGCCAGGCTGTTGCCGGCGCTGTTGCGGCGACGGTTGACGCCCCACAGGGTGTCGTCGTCGATCGAGTAGCAGCCGTGGAGGTAGGTGAGTCACTCCGTGGGTGCGGTGGTGGGTCGCGGGCAGCCGGTCCGGTCGGACCTGCTCGGCGCACCAGGATCCGCCGGTGGCGGCGGTGCTGCCCCGGCGCACGACCTGCGCAGCCGCTGCCCCTCCTGGTCGGTCGGTCTACGGACTTCGACCGGCTCTGCCACCACGCCTCCACGCCCCGGATCGGATGTGTCCTCACATCCAACCGGCTTGCCGTCCTGCGCGGGCCCGTTTCATTCTTCGTTTCCGACGCCTCGGTAGCGCTGTGCGTGAACACCGAGCGGCAGATCTTTTCGTAACGCACGTGAGCGGACGGGGTGGCCCTCTTGGAGCGAGTATCCCGAGGGCGGCAGCGACCGAGCGGCACATCCCGACCGACCGATCCGGCGACTTCGACCGCCGCCTCGGCGGCCGGCCCGAAAGAAGCGCGTTGCCAGGACTTCTTCGACTCGGTGTTCAACGACATGCAGCCGGTGAACGCCGCCGCGAGGTGCCTCGGCGCCCGCTACATCCAGCACCGCCCGCACGCTCCCGACGGCGCCGACGCGTTCGTCGAGTTCGTCACCGCTTTCGGGGCCGGTTCCTGGACCTGACCATCGACTTCAAGCGGGTGTCGGCCGAGGACGAGCCGGTCGTCGTATACAGCTTGATGCGCGCATCGCGGGAGGATCGGGGTAGCGCGGTCGCGGACATCGTGCGTATCCGCGACGCCCGGATCGTCGAGCGCTGGGACGTCATCGTGCCGATCCCGGAAACCGCCGCGAAGGGCAAGAGGGCAAGAGGGCAAGACGATGTTGTGACCCGAGCCGGCCCGCCGGCCCCCCTCACAACGCGATCGCGCGATAGGCCGACGCCGCGACGACGATCTCCTCGGCGGACTCGAGGGTGCCGTCGCCTCCGGCCGGCCCGCCGAAGATCAGCTCGGTCACCCTCGGGTGCGCCACGTTGACCGTCAACACCAGTAGATACCAATCGAGTTCGGCGTCCCCCGCGAGGATGCGTTCGACGATCTCGACCAGTTCCGCCCGAGTGATGTCGGCGATCCGGGGCCGGGCCGGCCGGGCCGCCTCCAAGGCGAAGTCCGCCAGGGACCGTGATCCGTGGTAATCGGCGAAGTCCGCGATCGTGTAGTCGTGTCCCGTCCTTGCCCGGAAGGCGACCATCGCGGCCTCGGCCTCGCCCGGCCCGCCGGCGCCGTCGTCGTGGCGAATGAGCTCGCCGATCCGCTCGATCTCGGCGGCAAGCTCGGCGAGCCGCCCCGGATCGACGACCGGCGGCGACCATCGTGTCCGCACGTGCGTCCCTCCTCCCGCTCAGCCGAGTTGCTTCTCCACCTCGGCGACCACCAGCTCGCACATCTCGTGGGTGCGCAGCGTGTCGTCGAGGTCGGGGAAGACGCCCGTGCGGACCGCGTCCAGGAAGGTCAGGACCACCTGTTCGATCCCGCGTTGGCGCGCGATCGGGGTCCAGTCGCCGCGCCGTCGGGTGGTCGGCAAGCCTTGGTGGTGGTCGACCACGTCGGCCAGGTTGTACACCTCGCGTGTGCCGTCCCGACCGGAAACCTCCAGGATCTCCTGGTTCGACCCACTGCGTAGATTCAGCATGCCGATCGCGCTGAAGCCGGAACCGGACAGGTGCAGCACGAAGTGTTGCGCGAATCCGTCCACGACGCGGGCGCGCACGTCCACGCGCTCGATCTCGCCCGGGGCCAGGAAACGCAGCGTGTCCACCACGTGGATCAGGTCGTCGAAGGTCACCGTGCGCAGTTCGCGCGCGGTGTCGACGCGGTTGCGACGGATCACGATCAGGTCGCGCGGCAGTTCGCGGCTTTCCGCGTACGCCGGCACGTGCCGACGGTTGAAGCCGACCATCAGGCCGACGCCGCGTGCCCGGGCCAGCTCGATCAGGCGCGCGCTCTCGTCCAGGCTGTACGCCAGCGGCTTGTCCACGTAGGTGGGCACGCCGGCCTCGATCAGCCGGGTCACGATCTCCGGATGGGCCGAGGTCGCCGCGTGCACGAACGCCGCGTCCAAGCTCTCGGCGAGCAGCCCGTCCAGGTCGGCGTGGCAGTGCTCCGCGGGCACCCGGTAGGCCTCCGCGACCCGGCGCAGCGTCGCGGGCGTACGGGTGTGCAGGCGCAGTTCCAGGTCCGGCAGGGTCGAGAGGACGGGTAGGTAGGCCTTTTCCGCAATGTCGCCCAGACCGATCACGCCGACCTTCATCGGGCCGCTCCTCCCATTGGCGCCGCCGGGCCACACGTCCGGGTCACGGCCCCGCCAGCATATGCACACCCGTTCGGGTGATCGGACGGTACCGACGCGGATCGGCGCGCTCCCGGCGCCCGGCCCGGTTCGGCGCGCCGGGCTCCGACTGTTTTCGTTCCCGGAACTCGGCCGGGCTCGGCGCCGCGATCGCGGTCTCGTCGTGCTCGCGTATCACCGCCGGGTCCACCTCCTGCCGCTATCCGGCAGGTCCGCCCGCTGCGCACGGCCCGCGGCTTCGCGTGAGCGAGGACATAGTCCTGGTCGATCCGGGAACGGCCGCGGACCGGGATGCGTGCCAGTGGGTCTGAGCAGGCTGCGACCCCGGTGGCCTTGCGTCGCACGTCCTGCCGGGCGTGGGCGGCGGTCGACCCGCTCGTTCACCGACGCGGTACCGCCGCGGCCCTGCCGACGCAGCGCGAACAGCGGAAGCCAACGGCCCTACCAGAGACGAGAGTTGATCCGGAAACAACCGCAACGACAAACCGGCAGCCACGAAAAGTCGTCATGCAGAAGGTCACGAACTCACCACGTGAGCAACGTTTTTGGAGTGAATTGAACTCATTCCACTCCGCTTGCCGCGACCTGGCCGTCCAGGTTGGTGTTCAGGATGCGGTTGATCGGTGCCGGTGCGGGGTCGGCGGGCCTTTTGGAGCAGGGTTCGAGGCGGCGGTACCGCGTCTGTCGTGCCTCGCGCGCCGTTGAACTTGCCGCGGGTTGGTGCCGGGGCGGAGCCGCGCTGGAGTACACCCTCGACGACCTCTTCGAGGTGGATACCACCCCCGTCGAACGACAAGCGGCGCCCTGCGGCCGGTCGTGGAAACACCGACGGTTACCTCCGTGCGCGACCGCTCCGTGCCGCCCTGTGATCGGCGGACGAGACGATGGGCGAGGAGCAAAGCAACTGCGTCGGGTGCGGCGCCCCGGTCGGCCTGTCCCGGATGTAGCAACTTGCATCTTCTGCAGGTGAATACGGGCCGAGGTCTCACGTGCTCGCGTGTGTGCTCCGACTGCGACCACCCCGTCCGCGACAAGGACGCAACGCGGTGCAGCGACTGCGCGCGCAAGGCCCGCCAACGAGCCGCGCAACAACCCTGTCCGCGCTGCGAACGACCCGGCTGTCTACGCGAGGACACCGGCTGGTGCGGCCACTGCTCGCGCCCCCGCCGGACGAAACAAACCCCTCGCGCGTGGCGGGACTGCGGGAGCGTGCGCCGGCACGCGGGAGACGGCCTGTGCTCGGCCTGCCGGCAACACCGACCCGAACGACCCTTGACCGGAGGCGGGAACCTCATCACGGATCACGACGAACCCCGTTCGGGGTTGGGCGAGTTCGGTGTCGAGGTCGCCACCCGGTTCTGCGCGGGGTACACCTGCGTCTTGCTCACCGATCTCGGCCGACTACTCGCGGACGGCCACTCGAATCATTCACAAGCCGTGCTCGACCGCGCCTGCCGAACAGGACGATCCTGGAGCGCGTCGGGGCCGAGCGTCGGCGTCTGCGGCCGGCGATCGAGGAGGAGGGGGACGTTTCTTGATCGTGGTTGTCCTCGGCGATACGGCACCGTGATCGCCGCCGCGTGGGATCGGCTCGGCTCAGGTTGACTCGTCGCGACGCGTGGGAAGGGCTCGACGGCCAGTTGCCGATGGTCTCTGCGGACTGTCGTCCGGCCGGCCGCGTCGGCCCGACCGAGCTCCTGCGGGAGCCGCATCCGGCAGTGAACGGTAGGCGGGCGGGAAAGCTGTGCAAGGATACGCGCGTTCCCGCCATCGAACGATTGGTCGATCTGGTTCATGCGCCCCGCCCGCGGACGTTTCGCCGCCGCCCTCGTCCCCCTGCTTCTGGCGGCCGGCGCGTGTGGGCCCGGCTCCGACGATGCTCGCGATTCAGGACATGGGTCGAACAGCCTTGGCGCCGCGGCGAGTTCGGCAGGAGTCCCGTCGAACGTCGCGTCCGACGCGCCAACGGGGAGCGAGTTCACCGCCGAGCAATTGCGGGCCGTGTGGGTCGTGGAGGGGGACCTGCCGAAAGGGTGGACGCCAACGGGGGAGGCCACCCGGCCGGCGTTGAATCCGAAAGCGGCCAAGCCGCAGTGCCAGCCGTTCGCCGATCTGGAGGACCTGTCCGGGGCCGCCGCGCCGAAGGCCGTCACCCATCTCGCACTGGAGTCGAAGGAGACGCCGGGCACCATCCACTCGGTGAGCCTCGCCCTGCTCCCCGGGGACAATGCGGCCAAGGCCCTGGAGGCGGCCAGGAAGGCCCTGCCATCGTGCGGCGACTTCGCGGAGACGACCGACGACCCCGCCCCCGAGGAGAGTTCCACCGTCGAATACGCGCTGACCGGCGGCGCCGGTTACGACCTCGGTGACGACGCTCTGTCGCTGGCATTCGGCACGGACGGGCTGTACTCGATCGTCGTCACCGTGGTCCGGGTGGGGCCGGTATTGGTCAGAGGCATGTCCGTGAACGTGTTCGGCCCACCACCGGCGGCGATACCCGAGGCGGTCATGAAGGCGCAGGTCGACAAGGTCGCGGCGATCACGCGCCCTGCACACTGAGGTCGAGCGACGACGCCCACCGGAGGCCGTGGGGTCGCCGGCATGCGCCGTCTGTCGCCAGGCGGTATCGCCTCCGGGTTCGGTCTCCGGGCGGATGTGATGCAGGAAGTATCCGTTGTACTCGCTCAGATCGACACGGAGCGGTACCCGCAGACGGGAGCAGTCCGTCGAACGTGCCGGTCTGCCGGTACCGGCGGCGTGGCGGGATGGCGGCGTGGCGGGATGATCCGCAGCACTCGACAGCCTGCTGTTCGAGCACCTGGTCGGGTTCACCGGGGCGGACGTCGCCGCCTGGGGCGGGCGTCGCCGACCGCGGCACCGAGCCGGAGGCCCGTCGCGGCGCCGACGATGTCACAACTCGAACGCCTGATCGCGACCTGGGCCGTCGGGGCTTGGCGGACCGGCGGCCCTGACGCTCCGGCCTCGTCGTTCCCGCACCCACACCCGCACCGGCGGACCATCCGGTCGGCATGCACCCGCGATGCCGTCGGGTCGGCGCACGAGCGGGACTGCGGGAGCGAGTGTTGCGGGGGTTGCTCGTAGTCGGGCGGGGCTGGGGCGGACATCAGGACGGAGACGACGAACTCCTGCCACGGCGCGCATCGGTGGACCGACAGGAGTCCCAGGACGCCGGTTTCGCCGGGGCGGGCGCGGCGGGTGGGCTCCTCGCCGGCGGGCGGAGACGGGTGACGCCATGGCCGTTTGCGTCTTCGCCGGCTGGTCGGGTGTGGCACGTCCGGTCCGGTGAAGCGGGTGGGGCAGTCGGCTCCCGTGGTGGCCCATCGGATTGGGGTGGGGCAGTTCCACGGCTGTATACGCACGGACGGGTCGGGGCGTCGGGCACGAGGGGGTGTCTCCGGGGCCGCCCTTGTCGTCGTCCGAGACCGGCGACAAGAGCCGGCCTGCCGGCCTGCCGGCCTTCGTCTTCGCCGGTGCCGTCTGCGGCCGGGCGGGACGAAGCACGCTTGTGCAGGCGAACTGCTCGGGCAACTACTTGAGGGCGGCGAAGGCGTCGAGTTCGGCGTAGGTCGCCTCGGGTCGTTCGAGGTGCGGCAGGTGGCCTGCCCGGGCCACGAGCGCGAAGTGCGCGTCGGGGAGAGTGGCCGCGAGGCGTCTTCCGTAGGAGGGGGTGACGATGCGGTCGCTGTCGCCCCACACCACGAGCGCCGGTACTCGAATGTCGCCGAGGCGGCCGAGCAGGGTCGGGTCGTGCATGTAGGGGTCGCCCGCGATGGCTCGCAGGGCGGCGATGTTGGCGGCGCGGGCGGCCAGTTGTGCGGGCGGTACCGTCGAGGGGTCGACGCGGAACCGGTCCGGGTCGAAGTAGGAGTACTCGGCGACGCCACGAGCATCGAGGGCGAAGAAGTCACGGATCGGGTGCTCGGGGATGTCGACGCCGACCGCGTCGATCAGGACGATGCCCGCCACGATTCCGCTCTCGTCGCGCAGTGCCATCTCGGCGGCGATCCAGCCGCCGAGCGAGGAACCGACCAGGACCACGCGCCGGTGCCCTTCGTCGGCGAGCAGACGCAGGTACACGGATGCGAGATCGCCGACCGTACCCAGTGCCGCGGGCCGCTCGGTGCCGTCCCATCCGGGGTGGGTCGGCGCGATCACGTGCCGGGACTCGGCCAGGTGTTCGGCGATTCCCGCCACCGTGCCGGGGCCGCCGCCGCCGTGCAGGACCAGGGCGGCGGGGGCCTCGCGGCTTTCGTCGGCCGCTTCGGAGATGGTGATGGGCAGGTCGGGACGCAGGTGCACGGTACGGGTGGTCATGCGGGTCATCCGGGGCCCTCCACAGGTGGGTGCGGCGGTTGTGCTTCGCAGGGCCACACTAATTACGCATGCGTATATACGCAAGCGTAGTCGGGTAGGATCGACGGCATGACCGTGAACCTCGAGGTGCTCGGCCGCGCCGTCAAGCAGGTGCAGTACCGGCACCATCGCGCGCTCGACACCGGCCTGGCCGCAGTGGGCACCACCCTCGCGCAGTGGGACGCGCTGCGCGCGATCGCCCGCTCGCCCGGTGCCTCCGGGCACGAACTCGCCCAGGCGACGTTCCAGGGCGACCAGGCGTTCGGAACCCTCGCGAACCGGCTCGCCTCCCAGGAGTTGATCGAACGCCGCCCTGGGCACGGTCGACGCGTCGAACACCACCTCACCGAGCGGGGCGAACGCGTTCTGGCGGCCGGCCGGCCCGTGGCGCAGCGGGTTCTCTCCGCGTCGTTCGCCCCGCTCGCGCAGGAGGAGCGTGAGGTCCTGCTCGGCCTGCTCCTTCGGATCGCCGCCGCGCCCGGTGCCGGATGATCCACCTGTAGGGCCGCGGCGGACTCCGCCGCGCATTCGCCCGTTCCGTGCGATCGGGAAGCCCGCCGCGGACCACACCGGCATCGCGCCGTTCGAAGCCGGTGCCGTCCTTTCCGGGCTCGTTGGTGGGGTGGGGTGCCGTATGTCTGCGGGTTCTGCGTTGACAGTGGCAGCGGGACGGCGGGAGGCGCAGGCCGTGGGCATGATCGGTGGCGGTCCGGTGGTGAGGGGCCGAGGCCCGATCGTTCGGCGAAGGCCCGTGCCCGGGTCGGCAGTTCGGGCCGGCGGGCTGTTGCCTACACTCCGGCCCATGAACTCGACAGCACACACCGCGGTCGACTCGGGTCGGGCCACCGAGCACGTCCTCAACTTCGCTCACGAGGCTGCGGCACGTTCGGCGGCGGAGGAACTGGCAGCGCTGGGGCACCTGTTGGTCGCAGCCCGAGTGGCCGATGAGCGGGCGAGGGCCTGGGATGGGTTGCCGGCGGGATGGTGGCAGGTGCGGTCGGTGGCAGCGATCGTCGGGGACACGGACGACGCACGGCACTGGGCATCCGTCCGGACTCTCGTCCGGGTCGACACGGTGGCTCGACGGCACGGCGGTTTCACGAGCGGGGGCAGCGACGGCAACCGGGCAAGCATGCTCGGTGGGTTCGACCGTGCCGGGTTGGTGTACGAAGCACCGGCCGGGCGACCGATGCCGACCATGGCGGTCGCGCCGTCCTTGGAGGTACCGGTGCCCGGATGGACGGACGGTGGCTCCTACACCAGGTCGGACCTGGTCGATGCCGTGCGCGCGGTGGCACGCCGGCTGTACGGCGACGCCGCCGGTCTGCCGGACAACGTGGATTGGCTGTTCGACGACGACTGTTTCGGCTCGTTGTCCGACCGTGACGCGGAGTTCATGGGTCGTCTTTGCGAAGCCGTGTCGTCCGACGGGCAGGCGTGTGACATCGACGCCGACTCCGTCGAGTTCGTGGCCGCGTTGGCGGCGGACGACCACGTACCCGCGGCCGAACGTGCGCATTTTCTGTACGCGTTGCTGAAATCGGCGACCTCGGCACACCTGTACGAGGTGGACATGATGGACCGGGCCACCGCGCTCGGGGAGAGCAGCGAGGAGAGCGCGGACGAGCGCGCGGTACGCCTGGCTGTACAGGCGCGCGTGCCCGCCCTACTGGCCCACTGGGACGCCGAAGTCGACGCGGGCCGCCTGCTGTTGGCGGCGCTGGCGACTCTGGTGCCCGAGTCTGCGGCGTTCGTCGGGCCCCGGCTCGCGTTGCTCCCGGCTCCGGCCGAGACCCGGCGCGCCGACGTGATCCGACTCATCCACGCTCTGCTCCACGACGACCAAGACGACCACGGCGACCATGTCGCCGACGCACTCGACGCCGTGGCGCGCTGGGAGGGCGAAACGGCCATCCGCGCCGCAACCGATGCGGATCGCCGGACGGTCGCCCTTGCCATGCTCGGGGACCTGGTCTCGGAGGAGACGGGCCCGACCACCCACCGCGACGAGGCCCACCGCCTTTGAGGGGGGCTCGATCGGGGAGCGGCGCCCGATGGCCCACCCGGCGTTTCGTCCTCCCCATGGCCCACCCGGCGTTTCGCCCTCCCGGTGTCCCACCGGCGCCGATCCACGCGTCGCCGCGGCAACCCGGACGTCGTCCGTGAACAACGCGAGCGACTCCCCGACCGTGAACAGGTCGCCGGTACCCCTGGCCACCACCCCGCCGGCGGCGGCCGAGGCCGGCCCGTCGCAACGGTCCCGGACGGGCGGAGCTGCCGTTCACCGCGCGCGTTCCCGCGTCCCCCGGATCCGGGGGACGCGATCGGCGCGGGTGCCACGACGAACGGGCGACCGGCCTCGGTGTTCTTGTCGTCGAGATGGAGAAAGCCCCCGGTGCCGATGGGCAGGACGGGGCTCTCGGCGAGATCACCGCGCTCCGCGTGTCCGGCCCCGGATCGCACACCACTGCATGAGCCGACCGGGAAGCAGCTCGCCGGGTCACCCCCGGCTCGGGGTCGATCGCGGTTCCGGTCTTCGTGGCGACGTTCGAACCAGCGCGTGCCGGCTCAGCCGGCGGTGGGCTCTTGTCCGGCGGCCCGTACGGCGGCCTGTCCGTCCAGAGCCATTGCGGCCTCCAGCGAAACCAGACGCGAGTTCTGCAGCGTCGCGACCTCCCAGCGGTCGTTCTGCCAGATCACCGCGAACAACTGCAGGAAGTGGCGGCTCGGCAGCGGCTCCTCCTCGCCGGCCATCACCATGCCGAAACGGTGGTGCACCACGCCCCAGCCGGGCCCGACGATCCGGGCGAACGACACCTCGCCCCGCACGAGCCGGGAGCCCTTCAGCACCGTGTCGAAGACCGGCTGCTGAAACGCGATCACTGCGTCGCGTCCCTTGTGGACGGTTCCGTCGAAGTCCACGAGTTCGGCGTCCTCCGCGAAATCGGCGGCGAACGCGGCGGCGTCGCCGCGGTTCCATCCCTCGATCATCCGGGCCGGGACAGCACTCAGAGCTTCAACCGAAAATTCCATGTCATGAGCCTTTCTCCTTGCTGCGTCTTCAGCCACCATCCTCGCCGGGCCGGACAGCCGGCTCGTTGACCATGCGTGCACAGTCGTTGGATACGCGCGCCCCCGGGCGATGACCGTAGGTGGCCTTGAACAGCCGGCTGAAGTGCGCCGGGTCGGCGAATCCCCAGCCGGCGGCCACCGCGGCGACCGTGGCGTCGGTCCGGGCCAGGTCCGCGCGGCATCGCTCGAGGCGCCGCCGGCGGATCAGGGCCGCCACCGTCAGCGGCTGATCCTGGAAAAGCTTGTGCAGGCGGCGTACCGACACATGATGTGCCGCAGCCACCTTGGCCGGGGTGAGGTCCCGGTCGGACAGCCTCGCCTCGATGAAGCCGATGATCCGCGTGCGAAGAATCTCGTCGGCGACCGGACGCGCGTCGCCCAGGCGGGCCGACAACATCACCGCGATCAGCTCGATCACCGCGGCCGCCGACCGGTCCGCTTCGTGGGGGCGGAATCCGTCCAGGGACCGCGCCATGTCGCGTGCGAGCGAGGACACCAGAGCGCCGGGGCCGCGGTCACCGCGAATTCGCACGCCGGCCAGTCGGGCGGCGTCGTCGGCTCCGAGTCGCAGCAAGTGCCGCGGCACCAGCATGGTCACGTGTGTGCTCTCGGAACTGGCGAACCGGACCGGCCGCACCGGGTCGATCAGGACCAAGTCCGTAGGGCCCAGCACAGCGGTGCTGCCACCCTGCTCGGCTCGCACCCGTCCTCGTGTCACCACCTCGATCTGCCACAGCTCGCTGTCCGTGGCGCGGGCAGACCGCGCATCGCGAAAACACTCCCCCTGCGGGGTCACCAGCTCGGCCAGCCGCAAGGAACCCAGGTCACGGCTCACGACGGTCGCTTGGAAGCCTTCGCCTGGGGGCCGGCCGCCGCGCAGGGGCGGCAGACCGCTCTGTTCGAGCGTCTCCAGAAAGTCGTCGGCGCTGTTCATCCGACACCGGTACGCACGAAGCCGTGCGGAGCCTCGTCCTGCAGCCGACGGGTGACGTCGGGTGCCGGCCCGTCCGGCGGGTCGCCTGTCTGCGCTGCGTACGTGTGGTGCGGCAGCCGGTCGGCGCAGTCGGCCCACCGGCTCGCGGGCACCCACCGAACCAGGCTCCGGCCCGCCCGGAACCGCGGCACCCGACCCTCGCTCTCGCCGAGACCATCGCCATCCTCGAACATGCGAAAGCGAACTCCTTCGTATCGGTCGGATCGTCACTGTAGATCGGGATCGGGATCGGGATCGAGCACGGACATCCATGCTCTTCCTCGACGCCACACCCACCATGGTGCCGGCCTGCACCGGAGTCGCCGGAGCCCCGGACTCGTCCGGTGTAGCTGCCGTTCGGTTCTCGGCGGTGCATACGGTCGGACGAAGTCCGCTTTGCCGTACGGAGAACGTGCAAGTGCGCCGGGCCCACTTACGACGCCCCGCGCATGGCTCGCGCACGCCTGTACGCCCCACGCACGCCCCACCGACAGGCCGGCCAGCCTGTCGGCCTGTCGGCTGGCCGGCCGGCCGGCCTGTCGGTGGAGATGCTCGGCCGACTGCGCTGAAACCGGGCCGTGCGCCGGCAACCGTCAGGGCCGGCCCGGTACTCCAGGATGTGGATCTGCCATGTCGCCGTGCGCACAGGCCCGTTGCCCGTTCCCGCGCCCTCGTCGCCGACCCAGGCGTCGAGGCCGCTCGTGTGCGGCTTCCCGCGGACGCCGGCTACGAGAACGTGCCCGTGCCGGTCCGGGTCATCGCCGGAAGCCCCCTTCGCTGTTGATCACTTGTCCGGTGATCCATTGGGCGTCGTCGGTGGCCAACCAGGCGATCAGTCGGGCCGGGTCGTCGGGGGTGCCCCAGCGTCCTGCGGGGAGTCGGGAGCGGACTGCTTCGTGAAGGTCGGGGGTGGCCCATCCGGTGTCGACGGGGCCGGGGTTGACGGTGTTGAGGGTGATGCTGCGGTCGGCGAGGTCGGCGGCGAGGGAGCGGGTGATGGAGGCGAGCGCGCCTTTGCTGGTGGCGTAGGCGATCTCGTCGGGCATCGGCCCGAGGTCCTGGCCGGAGGTGAGGAAAACGATCCGGCCGCCGGGGCGACGGTCGTGCCGGGCGGCGAACGCTTGGGAGAGAAGGATCGTGGCGCGGGTGTTGACGGCCCAATGCGCGTCGAGCATGGCGGCGTTCAGGGCGCCGAGGCGTCCGTCGCCGCCGCTGCGTGCATGGTTGCAGACGAGGATGTCGAGGTGTCCGAGGGCGTTGGTGGCGGCGTCGATCAATTGCTCGGGGGCGGTGGGGTCGGCGAGGTCGAGACCGAGGTCGCAGACCCGCCCGCCGCCGGGGTGCGTCCGGGCGAGTTCCGCAGCGAGGGCCTGCGGGCCTTCGGGGTCGCGTCCCCACGGCTGGTCGGCGTCGTGGTCGGCGTGATGATGGAGGAAGAGGTCCGCACCGTAGGCGGCCAAGCGCCGGGCGATGGCGAAGCCGATGCCCGCGCGTCGGCTCACGCCGGTGATCACGGCGGTTCGACCGCGCAGCGGGGACGACTCGGGAACCGATTCGATGGACGTCACGGCAGTTCACTCCAAGAGGCTGATTGTCGCGGCGTGGTGCGCGGCTGCCGACGTCGACCGCGCAGGCGACCCGGTCGTCGGCGTAGTCGAGGAACCGCTTGGGCTCCTCGCGGGTGAACGGCTGCGCCTGCGGATCATCCTCGCACTCCGGACAGACCCGCTCTACCGGGTTCGGATCCTGACGGTCGTGCCCGTCGACGCTGTCACCCCGGGACCACCGGGCCCGGGACGAGAAGCAGCTCTCTGACGCAGGGCAGTCGGCATCCTGGAGCAGAGCGGACGGGCCCCGTAGTCTGCGAGCATCCGAGGGTGTCGTGTTGGGGGCGGGAGTCGGTTGTTACGTCTGCGATCGGTGAGCAAGCGCTATGGCCGTGGCGATTGGGTCCTGAAAGATGTGGATGTGGAGGCCCCGGCCGGTGAGTTCGTGGCGTTCGCCGGCGGGAACGGATCGGGGAAGTCGACGCTGTTGCGGATTGCGGTGGGCCTGTCCCGGCCGACCCTCGGCACGGTGGCTGCCCGGCCGCCCGTTGTCGGGTACGTTCCGGATCGGTTCTCCCCCAACGAGCGTATGTCGGCCGCGGCGTACCTGACGCACATGGGCCGTGTCCGTGGGCTGACCACCTCGGCCGCCTCGGTGCGGGCCGGCCGATTGCTGGACCGGCTCGCCCTGGTGGGCGGCGAGGACGCCCCCCTGCGGAGCCTGTCGAAGGGCAACGCGCAGAAGGTCGCCCTGGCCCAGGCCCTTCTGGTGGAACCCGGGTTGCTTGTCCTGGACGAGCCGTGGTCCGGGTTGGACGCCGACGCCCACGGCGTGCTCGCCGAGATCATGACCGAGGTCGCGGCCTCCGGCGGCACGGTCGTGTTCACCGATCATCGCGAGTCGGTCACCCGCGCCCGCGCCACCCGGACGTACACGGTCCACAAGGGCCGCGTGTCGTTGCGGGGACCGGAGCCGAGGGCTGCCGAGCAGCGGCCCACGTCCGACGTCGTCCTGACCGCGGGCAGGGACGGCCGAGTGCCGCAGGACCTCGCCTGGGAGCAGCTGGACGGCGTACTGACGGTGAGCCGGGACGTCACGGGTGTAAGGATGCGGGTGGGACGCGAGTCCACCGACGCTCTGCTGTCCACGGCGCTCCGATACGGCTGGTCCGTCGAGCGCGTCACCGGGACGACCACGGACCGTCACCGAAGGCCGAACGCGGCGACGAGCGGGGACCTTTGGTGATCGCGCTCATCCGCTACACCTTCGCCACCGTGCTGCACACGCAGCGCTATCTCGCCCCGCTGCTCGTGTTCATGGGCCTCATGGGCGTGCTGACCGTCAACGGCAGCGGCCCGCTGCCCCCCGCTTACGCCTCCTCCGCCGGCGCGCTGTTCGTCTGCTCGACCTGGTTGACCATCGCTTTGACGAGCCTGGACGACCCATCGCAGCGGGCGATCGTCGTCGTCACCGCGGGCGGCCGGTCGCTCACGGTTTTGCTCGCGGCGATCGGCACGGCCCTGCTGAGCTGTCTCGTCCTGATGGTCTTCGGACTGTTCTTCCCGTTGTGGATGGGCGACTACGTGGTCACCGCCGCCGACCTCCTGCTGGGCGTCGAGGCGCAGCTCACCTGTGCCCTCGTCGGCATCGCCATCGGCGTGCTGTGTTCGCGGCCGGTTTTCAAACGGCAGGGGTACGCGCTGGTCGCCGCTCTCGCACTGGTGATGGGAGCCCTTTTCGTCAAGGGCATGCCTCCGGTCAACCGCCTGTTCACCCTGATGTCCGCGACGCCCGACGCGGCGAGACTACTGGCCCCTGCCGGCGTCATGCTGTCGATCTCCGCAGTGGTCCTGGCCGTGTTCACCGCCGGCGCGCAGTTCGTCGCCGGGCGCAGGGAATAGACCGCCGGCGCGCATCCGTCCCGGGACTCGCCGCCGGGCATCCGGTGGCCGTGGTCGCCCATCCGATCGTCTGCTCGGCTTGTGGCGGCACGGGTACTCAGCCGGGAGGGCTCCCCGGGGGGCGCGCGCCTTCGGGCTGCGCGTAGTAGCCGGCGACGTTGCAGTGCAAAGGGCCCCATACGCCCGGCTTGTCGAACTCGCGGAAGTTGATGTCGACGTCGGCGACGGGTCGACCGCCCGGAACGTGGGCGTTGGCCGCGGTGCAGCTGAGTTGGTGGATCGCTTCGACAGGCACTCGGCCGGCGTCGAAGGGCACTGTGAGCGTGACCGTGCCGTCCCCGGTGTCGACGTCGACCCGGCCGGCCAGGCCCGCCAGGGCGGTCATGAATCCCTGCCGCCGTTCGGCCTCGGTCGGTCCCTCCAACAGCAGGGCGACCGCTTGGCCCGGGTCGAGGGGCTCGTCGGCGGGTCGGGATACCGCTTGGACACCGGAGGACGACACGAAGAACAGGCGAGCCCGGTCGGGGACGGTGCCGACTTGGGGTACGCCGCCGGCCGGGGGCCCTACTCCGTGTGGCGTCGTGGTGGAGATGCCGCATCCGGCGACGAGGACGGCCGCGAAACCGACCACGAGGACGGCCACGACGACGGTCACGGTGGTGGGAAGCTTCACTGATCCTCCGGACGCTGGTATCCGACCTCGCCCGACGACGCGGGCTCGCCGTCGGAATCGGTTGCGGGTGCGCTGCCGGCAGCGAGGTGTCCCGGGTCCGGTGCGGCGGTCGGCGGCGCGAAGGGGAGTTCGATGGTGAACACGGTGCCCCCGGCCGCGATGTTGGCCGCTCGTAGGGTGCCGCCGTGCAGGTGGATGTTCTCGCGGGCGATGGCAAGTCCCAGGCCGCTGCCCTCGGATCGGGTCCGGGCCGAGTCGGCCTTGTAGAAGCGGTCGAAGATGCGTTCGAGCACGGCCGGGTCGAGGCCGCGGCCGTGGTCGAGCACGTCGAGGGCGACTCGGTCGCCGGCGCGGCGCAGGACGACGCGGACGGGGCTGCCTCCGTGGCGCAGGGCGTTGCCGACCAGGTTGGCGAGGGCGACGTCGAAGCGCCGAGGGTCGAGGACGACGCGGATACCGTCGGGGAGTTCGGTCTCCACTTGGTCGTTCCAGCCGCGGGCCCGCAGGGTTCGGCGTACCGCAGTGGCGACGTCGACCTCGTCGGTGTGCAGGATCGCGGCTCCCGCGTCGAAGCGCGAGATCTCCATGAGGTCGTCGACCATGCGGGCGAGTTTGCGGGTCTCCTGGGCCACGAGTCGCAG
>NZ_WWJX01000468.1 GCF_009865215.1 Streptomyces sp. SID3343
TACGGAAGTCCGCCGCCCCCGCAGCCGAACGACACCGGCAACCCGAGCAGCCCGGCGTTGCCGAGGGTGACGAACAGGCCCTCGGGGTAGCGCGCCGTTCCCTCGTCCCCGTCGACACGGGCGGCGAGTTCGCGATCCGCGATCACCCGGACGAAGTAGAGGAGTTCCGCGACCTCTTCGGGGGTCGGCAACCGATCGACGGTCAACGTCTTCTCCTCGCGGTGGTCCTGGTCGCATGCACCTTCGGACGCTAGAGGAAAGGCGTGCCGCTCCGATTCGTCGTACACCCCAACAACCGCACGGAAATTCGTCTCGGTCACCTACGACGCGGACCGGGCGCGCACCGGCGTGGCCGTACGCACGCGGCATCCGGGCGCAGTGGCCGCCCTGTTGACCCCGCGAACCCTCGACGACTGTGTCCCGCGTGCGAGGCGGCCGGCCGAGCGGTCAGACGCGGGGCGACGCGCGGACGAGTTGGGCGAGATGCCCGGCGGCGTCCCGGAGCGGAGTGTCGTCGCCGGTGACCCTGCTGAGCAGTTCGGCTCCCTCCAGGAGGCAGACGACGGTTCCGGCGAGGGAGCGGGCCGCGAGAGTGGCGACACCGCCGGCTTCGACCTTGGTGGTGACGAGGTTCTGCCGATGGGTGAGGGTCTCGGTGGCCGCGTCCTGGAGGCCGGGCACGCGACCGACGGTCTCCAGCGCGGTAACCGCGGTCGGGCAACCGTCGGCCCAATCCGAGTGTTTGAGGCTTTCGGTCGGCAGGAGCGCGCAGGCGGCCACGGCTTCGGCGGGGTCTGCCGACGAGGCGAGTCCTTCGGTGAGCATCGCGCTGAAGTCCTCCGCGTCGTGGCGCATCGCCTCGATCGCCGGTTGCTGCTTGCCTCCGGGGAAGAAGTGGTAGACGGAGCCGGGCGAGGCCTTCGCCGCGCCGGCGATGCTCTTGACCGACGTGCTCTCGTACTCCTGCCGCTGGAGCAGACCGGCCGCGGCCTGAATGATCCGGCGACGAGTGTCGGTCTCGGACCGGCCGGTAGGCAGTGGTGTGGCGTCCAGGACGTCCACTCGGCTCGCGGCGCACACCTCTCGGATCTCGCTCGCGACCGGCAGTGTGATCTTCCCGCTGCGCCACCCGATCGACTTGGCCGAGCAGGCGGAGTCGCTGGACCACCTCAGCGGCGGACGCCTGGTATTGGGCGCGGCATCCGGCAACCGCCCCGCGGAGTTTCCCGCCTACGGCATCGGCCACGAGTCACGAGGACTGCGGTATCGGGAGACGGTCGACGCCTTCCGCGAACCCCTGGCAGCCAGCGGGCCCCGGCCGA
Source organism: Streptomyces sp. SID3343 (assembly GCF_009865215.1). Taxonomy (GTDB): domain Bacteria; phylum Actinomycetota; class Actinomycetes; order Streptomycetales; family Streptomycetaceae; genus Embleya. The sequence continues at coordinate 1,323 of NZ_WWJX01000468.1, forward strand.
GCGGCCACGCCATCGGCCGGGGAAAGGCCCAACACATCGGCCGGGAGATCGGCCGGGGAATCGAGCTCCTCCCGAAGCCGGTACACGGGCGGATCCCGCTGCTGGTCACCGGCTCGTCCCAGCAGACGCCGCACCGGATCGCCAAGAACGCCGACGGTTGCCTCGTCCATCCGATCACAACGGACACCGTCGACAGACCGCAGGCCCTGGGCCGCAAAATCGCCGGCCGGCGGGATCTCGTACCCGACGGCGAATTCCGACCCGCGGCCACCAACGAGTGGATCGACCTCGTCGAGGATCCCAAGCACCCGCCCACCGCGCTGCGCGGCGGCTTCGTGCTGCGCACGGTACCGAGGGCGTGCTCGAACTCCTGGGCTGCCGGCGGGAACCGGGGTCGACCACGGCGCGCTCGGAGTCCGGCACGGCCGGCGGCCGGCGGCCGAGGTGGTGGCCAAGCTCGGCGAGGAGATCGTGCCGCGCTTCCCCGCCTTGTCCGCGCCCGCGCCGCGGGCCGCCTCGTGGTGAGCCGCTGCGCTCCCCGGGCGCGGTCGACGTCCGACCAACGGCGCCGGTTCCCGGCCGGTGCCCGTTGGTCGGCGTCGGTCGGCGTCGGTCAGCGTCGGTCAGCGTCGGACGGACAAGGCCCGTAATCGGCTGCGGAGTTCCTTCTCGTCGGCACCTTCGATGAGGAAACTCGCCTTGCCGTCCACCGGACTCGTCGAACCCTCGGCGCGCTCCGCCGTCGCGTGTTCGACGAGCCAGGTCGGCCGGTCGACCGGCACCGCCGGTTCGGGGCCACCGTTCCACAACAGCCAGGCCGTCGGCGGGCCGGCGCGGCCGATCCGGGCCGCGTCGGGCCACAGACCCGTCGACAGCAGGCACGCGAGGCGCGCGATGTCGACGCCGTACGTGTGGCGGATTCCCTCCCTGACCATCGCCCCACCGACCCGGCACGTCACTTCGCCGGCGAACAGCGCGCCGAAGGCGTCCTCCACGAACTCCAGATGCAGAACGTTCACCCCATGCTCGACCGGAAGGAGCCGGGCGAACTTGCGGGCGATCTCCTCCAGCACGCGAGCCCGGCGCGAGTCGCCGTCCAGCATGACCGAACCGACGTTGTCCGTGCCGAACAGGTGCGGTGGGCTGGTGTAGCGCGACGGCGACACCAGTAGTGGCCGGGCGCCGTCGATCAGCATGTCCACGTGATGGACGGCCCCGTCCACGTGGCGTTCGGCGATCAGCGCGCCGGCGTGCAGCGCGGCCACCAGGGCGACGTCCTCGGTACAGACTCGGCGCACCTCGGCGGCGGTGCTCAGCACGCGCCCACCCAGCGCGGCCGTCCCGTCGCGGGGTTTCACCGCGAGCGCGCCGAACTGCCGCTGTGCCGCGAACAGTTCCTCGATGCAGCGTGGTGAGCGGTAGGGCACCGCCGGGACGCCGAGGCCGGCGAACAGCCGCTTCATCCGAACCCGGTCGCGGAACAAGAGCGCGGTGGGCGAGGTTTGCCCCGCGATACCGAAGAGGGTTCGGGCTTCAGCGGCGCGGAGCACGTCCTCCTCGGCGGCGGCGAACACCCGGTCCGGGCGGTCCGTCGCGCAGATCCGGAACACGTCGGCCATCGTGGCGGCTGCCTCGTAGTCCGCCACCCGCACCCGCCGGACGCCGGGAGCAAGATCGGCGTCGGGCCGGACCGAGTCGGCCGAGGTCAGCACCGTGACGCGCGCGTTCGGATCGGCCTGTCGGATCCAATGGTCGTATCGGTCCGTCGATTGCGGTCGTTGTAATATGAACACATGCATTGTCGATATCACCCGGCCGGTTCATGCATGACGGCCGGCGCGTTTGCATCCATGTAAAGAAAACCCCCGTGCGGAATAAATCACCCCGTACGCACGAATGCGGGCCTTGCCGCACATCGCACGAGACCAGCATCACCAGGGAAATATCAGGCATCCCCGGCTTGTTTTGCCTGCTCATTGCCGAGCAGTTGCGACTGGTTCAATCTACATTCCCGGGCGCCGACCCTAGCATTCACCCAACGTGCCGGTAAACTGCTTTCCCACTCAACGTTTTCGGGTGTTCGTGTTCGATCATGCAGATGCCTTTCAGCGGGGCCACGCGTCGAAACAAAACGGAATTCGGAATTCCGAATTACGTTGGCATCACGCCCGGGACGGGTCGATGTCGGAAGTATCGGAAGGCGATTCGCGGCATTACGGCGAGCCTGGCACACGGGGGCGGCGCCGCGGGTTTCGCGGTGGGTGGGTCGGTGTTCGGCGTGATGTGAAGGGGTGGCGCGGCACGCGAGGGTTGGTCGTATGTACTCCTTTTCCGAGTTCGAACCGCCGGTGCAGCGCACCACCACTCTGCCCGGCGCTGTCTACACTGCCGAGGTGACTGCCGGAACGATCGTCCTGATCATCGGATGGCTCTTCCCGTCCCGATCCGCACAGCGCACAATCCACGCAACGGGCCGCAACGCCGCTACCGCGCCGGGCACATGAGTCGACGCACGACGCGAGCGGCGACGTCTACGACGTTGCCGGCGTCCACGGCGTCCACGGCCGGCCTTGCCGAGCGGCGGGGCGCTCGTCCCGCCGCTCGGGAGCCGGCTCGGCGCACCGTCGGCCGCCTCGTCGGTCGGCGGGCGCGGCTGCGCTGGGTGCATCTCGTGCTCGGTGGCGCCCTTCTGATGCCGTTTCAGTTGGCCGCGCTCAGCGCGATCAGCACCACCGGGATCGTGGGCGAGGCCCCAGGCGCCCTGATCGCCGCGCAGTTCCTGGCGTTGGCCTGCGCTCTCCCGTTCGTCGCGATGGTCGGTCTGGTCCCGCTCGTCCGTACCCTCGAGGGCAACGCCGTGCGCGTCCTGGGCGCCCCGCGCGGCGAGGTGCTCACCGCGCCGGCGACGAGTGGGGCCGCCCGGCGCCGCGCGTCCGTATGGTTCACGCTCCACGCGCTGCTCGGCGGGGTGGTCGGTGGGATATCACTGGCCATGCCGCCCGCCGGTGTGCTGTTCGTGATCTTGTCACTGTTCCCGGATCGCGCCGATACGGTGGGGAGGCTCGGAACGGCGGAAAGCGGCCCGGTCGCAGGGGTGTTCCTCGGTGTCGCCCTCGTGTTTCTCCCGATACCGGTTTCGGCCGCCTTCGGCGCGTGGCTCGCGCGGCTTGCCCCCGTCCTCCTCGGGCCGACGCCGGCCGATCGACTTGCGCTCGCCGAACAACGCGCCGAACGCCTCGCCGAACGGGCCAGGATCGCCCGCGACCTCCACGACTCGGTCGGTCACGCGCTCAGCGCCGTCGGTATCCAAGCCTCCGCCGCAGGCCGACTCCTCGACCGCGACCCGGCCTTCGCCGCCCGTGCGCTCGCCGCGATCGAGGAGACCGCGCGCGACGCGGTCGCCGAACTCGACCATGTCCTGGGCCTGTTGCGTGAAGAGTCACGGCCCACGACCGCCCCCGCGTCCTCGCCGGCCAATCTCTCGGACCTCGTCGCCCGCACCCGGGCGGCGGGCGCCGACATCACTCTGGACCTCGATCTCGGTCTCGACCTCGGCATTTGCCTCGATCTCGGCCCTGGGGACAGCAAGGACGTCACGGATGCCAGGGACGCCAGGGATGCCAGGGACGGTCTACCTCGCGTGGTGTCCCGGGAGGCCTACCGCATCGTCCAGGAGGGCTTGGGCAACGTGCTGCGTCACGCCGGCGCGGTCCCGATCCGGCTCCGCGTCGCGGTGGCCGACGGGGAGTTGACCATTGTGATCACCAACCCGATCCCGGTACGCGGAGCCGCCGCCCGTCGAGCCGGTGGTGGTGGCGGCCGGGGCCTGCGCGGCATCGCCGAACGCACCTCGGTACTGGGCGGTTCGTTCTCGGCGGGCCCACAGGACGGATGGTGGCATCTGACCGCCCGTATACCCCTGGAAGGACCCACGTGAGCGAGCCAGTTCGCGTCCTGATCGCCGACGACGAGCACCTCGTTCGGAGCGGCCTGACCGCGATCGTCTCCGCCGAGCCCGACCTGACCGTGGTCGGCGGGGCCGCCACCGGCACGGACGCGGTGGCCCGGGCGCGCGAACTGCGGCCCGACGTCGTCCTGATGGATGTCCGCATGCCCGGCCTCAACGGCATCGACGCCACCGCGCGCCTGCTGCGCGACGTACCGGACCCGCCCAGGATCCTGATGGTGACCACCTTCGAGAACGACGAGTACGTCTACGACGCGCTGCGCGCCGGCGCGCACGGGTTCCTGCTCAAGCGCGCCCGCGCCCAGGAGATGGTCGACGCGATCCGTACCGTCGCCCGCGGCGACTCGCTCCTGTACCCGACCGCGCTCCGCGACCTGGCCCTGACCCGACGCTCCGAACGCGCCCGCGACGCGTCACTGTTGAACCGGATCGCCCGGCTGACCCCGCGCGAGCAGGAGGTACTGTGCCTGATGACGATCGGCCTGTCGAACAGATCGG
>NZ_WWJX01000469.1 GCF_009865215.1 Streptomyces sp. SID3343
TGCTCGCGGTGCTCGCGGTGCTCGCGGTGCTCGCGATGTTCGGCACACTCGCGGCGGCCGCACCGTCGTCGGTCCGCGAATGCTCGCGCTGTCGTTCGTCGTCCATGTACCCCTGCCCCGGTCGAGCCGCGCACGATGATGCGTCAACGGTACCTCCGCCGACCGGCGCGATACTGGGTTCGTGTACTTCGAACGGCGATCACTGCTGGCCCCCTTGACCGTATGGACCCGCACGGTCGACACGAGCCGGGTCGGTCGGGTGCTGCCCGACGGCTGCATGGACCTGATCTGGTCCGGCGAGACGCTGATCGTCGCCGGACCCGACTCGCGCGCTCACGTGGTCGTGGACGAGCCCGGCGCGCGCTACGCGGCGGTGCGCTGTGCCCCCGGCACGGGACCGGCGCTGTTCGGCGCGCCCGCCGACGAACTGCGCGATCGACGAGTGGCGCTGTCCGACGTGTGGTCCGAACGCGACGTGGGGGAACTGGCCGAGCGGATCGCCGCAGCCGACGACCCGGCGGCGTGCCTGGAGGCCGTCGCCGCCGAGCGCCTCCGCGAGGCGGCCGACTCGCACGCCGACCGGTTCGCGTCGCTCGTGGTCGAGCGGCTGCGGGCCGGCGCCGACGTCGCGTCGGTGGCGGACACCGTCAACCTCAGCGAACGCCAGTTCCACCGCCGCTCGCTCACCGCGTTCGGCTACGGCCCCAAGACCCTGGCCCGCATCCTGCGCCTGGATCGGGCCCTGAACCTCGCCTACCAGGGAGTCCCCGCCGCCGGCGTCGCCGCGCGCTCGGGCTACGCCGACCAGGCCCATCTGTCGCGCGACGTCAAAGCGCTGGCCGGCGTGCCGCTGGGCACGCTGCTCAACTCTGCGGCGTAGCGTCCGGGAGCGGGGCGAGCAGGTTCACGCCGTTGCCGTCGGCGTCGCGCACGACCGCGTAGCGCTGGCCCCAGAACGCGTCCCACGGAGCGTTACAGCTCTCGTATCCGGCCGCGACCAGTTCGCCGTACACCTTGTCGACCTCGGCGGGGTCGGCGAACGCGAACGCCAGAGCGGGCCCGTTGCCCCCGGTCACCCCGTCCCAGTCGGGATCGAACGAGCGGATCACCTCGGCCGAGTCCCAGACGAGCAGCGGGCCGTCGGGCAATTGCACCTCGACATGCGGCTGGGCGTCCGCCTCGGCGGGGATGTCCAGGCCCAGGGCCCGATAGAAGGCAAGCGACGCGGCCATGTCGGTGACGGCCATGCCGATGAAGTGGAATCGAAGAGTCATGCCGTCACGCTAGTCGCGCCGCGATGCGCCGGTCTTGAACGAATCGGACGCGCTCTCCCCGGACCCGCGGTCACATCCGTTCGCCCCGCCCCCGTCGCGCGCTCCCGCCGACTCGCGCGCGAGCCGGCGCTCGGCGCTCCCTGGCCGTTCGACCCGGCCGTCGGGATCCGTTCGGCCCTGCCGTCAGGCCGACACCGGGAGCAGGCCCGCTCCCGCCGTGAACAAGCGCAGCAGATTCGTGTCGTGGCCGGACCGCCACGCCAGGGTCACCCTCGATGCGGCGAGCCCCGCGACCGGGACGAACACGACGTCCGGGCGCCCGTTGTACTGCGCGAACTGCGCACAGAACAGCAGCGCCGCCCGGTCCGCGGCGATCAGCGACAACGCTTCCTGGAGCGTCGACGCCTCCGGTCCGCGCGGGATCGGCCGCCCGCCCGGCGTGACGGTGGGCGACTGTTGGGCCCGCCACGACGCCGGCGCGGGTTGGGCGATCTCCACGAACGCGCATTCGGCCAGCTCCTCGGCGTCGATCGACGCGCGCCCGGCGAACGGGTGCCGCGCGGACACGCCGAGCACGAACGGGTCGGACGCGATGGTCTCGCCGTTGTCCAGTTCCGGGTGGGTCACCGGCAGGGTCACGAACGCCGCGTCGATCTCGCCGCGCAACAGCGGCCCGAACGGGTCCGACAGTCGCAGCTCGACCAGGTCGGCCCGGGCGTGCGGATGCCGGTCGCGAAAATCGCCGACCAGGTCCAGCAGGGTTCCGTACGGCGTGCCGACGAAGCCGACGCGCAGCACGCCCTCGACGCCCCGGGCCCGGGCGCGGGCCCGTTCCACGGCTCGGGTGACGTCGTCGTAACCCGGGCGCAGCTCGGCGAGGAAACGCTCGCCCTGCGCGGTGAGTCGGACTCGGCGGCTGTTGCGATCGAACAGGCGGGTCCCGATCCGGGCCTCCAATCGGCGCAGGAGTTGGCTCACTCGGGCCTGCGACGTGTACAGGCGGGCCGCAGTGCGGGTGAAGTGCAGTTCCTCGCTGAGCACGACGAAGCACTCCAACTCGCGAAATTCCAACGACATGTCCCGGTCCTCTCCCCGGCGCGGCCCCAACCCGCGCGTCCCGCCCGTCCAGCGGCCCCGGCGCGGCCCCGACCCGGATGCGCGCCCCGACCTGGAAGGATAAGCACGGCTTCTCAACGCATGCGAGGTTCACCGTTGTTCCGAACCCCGCCCGCGTCGAGGGTTGGCGACATGTCAGAAGCAGTGGTCGACCCCGACCGGTACACCCCGGCATCCGCCCCCGAACCCGACCTCTCTCCGACCCCGCCCACTCCACTCACTCCCGTGCGTTCCTGGCTCGCCGTCACCGCGGTCGCGGTCGGCACGTTCACGGTGGTCAGCACCGAGATGTTGCCGGTGGGCCTGCTCACCCCCATCTCGCAGGGTCTGAACGTCTCCGACGGCACCACGGGGCTCGCGCTCACGCTGGCGGCCGTGGTCGCGGCCTTCGCGGCGCCCGCCGTACTCGTGGCCGCGAAACGCCTCGATCGACGGATCGTGCTCGCCGCGATGATGGTGTTGCTCCTGGTCGCCAACACGGTGAGCGCGCTCGCGCAGAACTTCGCGATGCTGCTCGTCGCCCGCCTGCTGGTGGGCGCGAGCATCGGCGGGTTCTGGGCGATCGGCGCGAGTCTGGCGACTCGGCTGGTGCCGGAGCGCTCGGTCGGCCGAGCAACCGCGTTGATCTTCGGCGGGGTGTCGGTCGCGTCGGTCGTGGGCGTGCCGACGGGGACGCTGATCGGCGAGTACGCCGGTTGGCGCGTGGCGTTCGCGGCGATGGCGGTGCTCAGCGCGGCCGTGCTGGTCGCGTTGTTGCTGGTACTGCCGCCGCTGCCGCCCGGGCGGGCGGTGCGACTCGGCGAGATTCCGGCGTTGTTGCGGCGCGGGAGTGTGCGAGTGGGGGTCGTCGGTCTCGTGCTCGTGATCGCGGGGCACTTCGGTGCGTACACCTACGTCCGGCCGATCCTGGAGGACGTCGCGGACCTGGGGCCCGGGCCGATCGGCGGGCTGTTGCTCGGCTACGGCGTGGCCGGGATCGTGGGGAACTTCGTGGCCGGCGCGTATGTGGGGCGGGGCCCGCATGCCACGCTCGCGCTCGCGGCCGGGCTGCTCACGGCGGCGGTGGTCGGGCTGGCGGTCGCCGGCGCGTGGACGCCGGGGACCGTGGTGGCGATGGCCGGGTGGGGTGTCGCGTACGGCGCGGTGCCGGTCGCGTTGCAGGGGTGGATGCTGCGGTCGGCGCCCGATGCGCCGGAGGCGGCCTCGGCGGTGTTCGTGACGGGCTTCCAGGTGGCGATCTCGCTCGGCTCGTTGCTCGGCGGGGTCGCGGTGGACGCGGTTTCGACGTCGAGCGTGCTGTGGTTCGGCGCGCTCCTGGCGGGCGCGACGGCGCTGCTCGCGGGGGCCGCGGGGCGGCGGGCGCGGACGTGAA
>NZ_WWJX01000470.1 GCF_009865215.1 Streptomyces sp. SID3343
GCTCCGTCGTCCCCGACGCGCCGCTGCCGACGGATCCGCGGGTACTTGCCGGGTTCGCCGCGACGAACGCGGCGGACGCGCCCGGGCTGCGGCATCCGCAGTGGCTTCTCGACGCGTGCGCGGCGAGTCCGGCGCAGGGACCTCGTACGGCGCTGCGCCGAAACGGGGGCACCGACGTGCGCGCCCGTGCCACGAACGCGATGCGCTACCGAGCCGGTCTGCTCGGGCCGGCCGAACTGGTGGCCACGCTCCCCGCCCGCGAACTTGCCGAGCCGAGCCCGGGCAGCCTGCCCAGTACGGCCGGTCGGCCGGTGGCGCGGGCCGTCAAGGCGCTGCTCACGCTCCGCTTGGGCGCCGACCCGAAACGTTGGCTCACCGCGATGGCGGCGATGGACACCGCCGATTCCGCGCTGCCACTGGCCGAGTTCCTCGATCGCGCCGGCGCGCAGGTTCCGCCGGTCGGGGACCATCTGCCCCTGTCCAAGGCCGGCGCGAGCCTGCTCGCCCACGCGGACGTCGACGTCCTGCGCACCGTCCTGCCGCTGCTCGAAGCGAACGCGCCGCTGACGCTGGTACGGCACGCCGTCGACAGTCGGCACGCGACCGACGCGCTCATCGAATACGTGCTGGGCTGCGCCGACCCCACCGCCGCGATCGATCTCGCCCACAGGTCGATCGGGCCCGCCCGTCGGGCGTACCTCCGAACTCGGCTGCTGGCTCTGCGCGATCCCGACGTCGACGACCGGCTGTACGGCGACGTGACGCGAGTGGGCGACGTCGCGGAGCGCCGGCGGATCCTGTCCGGCGCGGAGGACTTGCCGATCGGCGCGGGCCCGGGCGCGCCGACCCCGTTGTCGCCGGCTCTGCGGGCCCGGCTCCTGGCGCCGGGCGTGTTCTCCAAGTACCGTGCCGGCGCCCTGCTCGTCACGGTCGAGGCGGCCGACGCCGACGTGGTCGAAACAGCGCTGCGTACGTTGCGCGGAAAGCTGACATTGCTCGACCACCTCACCGCCGCGCGCAACGCGTTGCGTTATGGCGGGGTCGACCGGTTGCGTGCGCTGATCGACGACGGGCTGCTCGGCCGGGGGGCGGCGAAGGTCGCGGTGAAGGCGCTGGAGGCGGGCGGTGTCGAGGCGGGCGCGCGGCTGCTCACCGATCGGCTCGATCGCGAACGCACCACGGCGCGACTGGTCGCGAAACTACGGGGCTGCGACGGTTCTTTCGCGGCCGAACGGGTCCTGGTGCTTCCCTATCCGCGCGACTGGCCGACGCTGATCGAGGAACACGCGCGCGAGCCGTTTCGCCCCGACGTGTGGCAGGCGGTCGCGTTTCAGCCGGACGCGCCGGACGCGGCCACCCTCGCCGTCCCTCCGAGCCCACACTCGACCAAGGCCGCCGAGGCCGCCCTGCGCAGCCCGGCCCTGGCCCGGTCGATCCTCGCGTGGGCGACCCCGGTCGGCGGATCGGGAGGGTGGACCGCATTGATGGACCGGGCGATCGAGGACGGCCTGATCACCGGCCACGACCTCGTCCACGAGATCGGTACCCCGGACCGAGCGCTGCGCTACGTCGCCGAGGGCCTGGTCCGCGTCGATCTGCCGGTACCGGTACGGACCGCCGTGCGGGACGCGTTCGCCGAGATCACCCGCCTGACGGTGGACGCTCTGGGCACCGGTGACCGCGCGTGGCAACGGCTGTTCGGCGCGCTCACCGGCCACGACGACCAGTGGGCGCCGGACAACGGGCCGGACGCGAGCGTGGCGGTGCTGATCGGCTACGCGGGGCGCGAGTTGCGCGTCGAGGAGGGCTGAACGAAACGGACGGGGCGGGGATGGAGTGCTGCCGCTACCCGGGCAGGCCGCACCAATCGCGCCGGTACGACGCCCAGTCCTTCTCGGTGGCCGCGAAGTCGACGTACAGCGCGACACCGAAGGACTGTCGGCCGAGCGCGTTGCGCGTCAGCGACAGCCGCACACCGCGCACCGCCGCCCCGACCGTTTCGGCGGAGCCGCGGTGGCCTCGGGAGTTCGCGTAGTAGGCGGGCAGGCCCATGAGCAACCGCACGCGCGCAGGGGTGACTTCCAGGGCAAGCGTGGTCTGTTGGGCGACGTAGCCACCGTAGAGGGACTTCATCGGCATTGCGGTGTCGTACGACATCACCGCGATCTGGTCGACCCGGCGGGCGACTTGGCCGAAGTAGCGCTGCGACCACCACTTCGGATGATCGGCGACGAACTGCGACACGGCGTGCAACTCGGGGAGCGGATCGATCTGCGCCGCGGCGACGGACAGCGGGACACCGCGGGCGGCGGTCGCCTCGTGTGTCCGCTCCAGGAGCCTGAGGTATCCCTCGTCGCCGGACCACACGGGCTCCAGATCGAAGTGCACTCCTTCGAAGCCCGCGTCCAGCACCTGCCCGGCCGAGGCGGTGATCCGCTCGCGGACGTCGGCGCGGGCCAGGTGCAGGCCGGGGCTGTCGTGCGCGACGAGGTCGCCGAGCCACGCCTGGACGCGGACGCCGGGCAGTTCCCGATGTACCGCCTCCACGAGTTCGCGTGCTCGCGGATACGCGGTCGCGGGCAGCGAACCGTCGTGCTCCAGCGGGCCCGCGTGCACGTACAGGTCGCGTATCCCGGTGCCGCGTATGCGCGTGGCGAGGGCGGTCAGGTCGGCCGGTCCCTTGCGACCGTCCACCCAGGCGTGGCCCAGCCAGATCGCGTCCTGCCCCCGGGTGCGGGCCCGCGCGGACGGGTCGCCCGCGTACTCCAGGCGCAGCGCGAGGGCCGCGGCGGCGACCGCGACGAAGGGCAGCGAGAACAGGATCAGCACCCCGACCGCGATCCGCCGACGCCGGGACCACTTGCGACGGTTGCGCCACTTCGCCCGCAGCCGGCCAAGCCCCTTGGGGTCGGGCCGAGTTGGAGACGGGGCCGGGTCCGCTGCCGGGTCGTCCGCTGCC
>NZ_WWJX01000471.1 GCF_009865215.1 Streptomyces sp. SID3343
GCCGGCCAGGACCGCGCGGGCCCCGCTGTGCTCCAGGACGTAGCCGACCTCGGGAGCAGTCAGCATGAAGTTGACCGGCACCGAGACCGCGCCGAGCCGGGCCAGCGCGAAGTACGCGACCACGAAGCCGTGCGAGTTGCGGGCCAACAGGACGACCCGATCCCCCTTGCCGATCCCACGCGCCGCCAACGCGCCGGCGGCCCGCGAGACGGTGTCGTCGAGCTCGGCGAAGCTCTGCCGCAGCTCGCCTTCCACGATCGCGACCTTGCCCGGGAAGCGGGCCGCGGTCCGGGTGAGCAGGTCGGCGACACCGTGCCGGCGGGCGTGTACAGCGGTCACGGGTGGGCTCCTTGCGTCCGGCGAGCACGTGGAGGCGTCATTGTGTCCGGGGACGGCGCAACGGGGAAGCGTCTCGAAGCGCGAAATCCTCGTGTTGATCGTTTCCGCCGCTAGGTAGGCTTTCTCCCATGACCAGCAGCGAAGCCTCCGCAGTCCTCGACACCGCCCGTCGCGCCCGGGAGGCCGCCGCCGTCCTCGCGCCACTGACCCGAGGCGCCAAAGACGACGCGCTGCTCGCACTCGCGGACGCGCTCGTGGCCCGCTCGGCCGAGATCGTCGCCGCGAACGCGCAGGACGTCGAACTCGCCCGGGCCAACGGCACGAGCGAATCGATGATCGACCGGCTCACGCTCACCGACGAGCGGATCGCGGCCATCGCCTCCGACGTACGCGACGTGGTCGGCCTGCCCGACCCGGTCGGCGAGGTGCTGCGCGGATCGACGCTGCCCAACGGCCTGGAAATGCGCCAGGTGCGAGTGCCGCTCGGCGTGGTCGGGATCATCTACGAGGCCCGCCCCAACGTCACCGTCGACGGCGCCGCGCTGTGTCTGAAGTCGGGCAACGCGGTCCTGCTGCGCGGGTCGTCCTCGGCGTACCGCTCCAACACCGCGATCGTCGCGGTCATGCGCGACGCGGTCGTCGGCGCCGGGCTGCCCGCCGACGCGATCCAGCTCGTACCGGGCGAGACGCACGACGCGGTGAAGGAACTGATGACCGCGCGCGGCCTGGTCGACGTGCTGATCCCGCGCGGCGGCGCCGGGCTGATCCGTACCGTGGTCGAGGGCTCCACCGTCCCGGTGATCGAGACCGGCGTCGGCAACTGCCACGTCTACGTGGACGCGCAGACCGACCTCGCGATGGCGGTGAACATCCTCGTCAACTCCAAGGCGCACCGGGTCAGTGTGTGCAACTCGGCCGAGACGCTGCTCGTGCACGCCGACGTGGCCGACGCCTTCGTGCCGCTCGCGCTCGCGGCCCTCAAGGACGCCGGCGTCACCGTGCACGGCGACGCGGCCGTCCAGGCCTTCTCGGCCGACGTGGTGCCCGCGACCGACGCCGACTGGGACACCGAATACCTGTCCTACGACATCGCCGCCGCAGTCGTGCCCACGCTGCGCGACGCCGTCGCGCACATCCGCCGGCACTCCTCCGGACACACCGAGGCGATCGTGACCACGTCGCAGGCCGCGGCCCGCGAGTTCGTCAGCCTGGTCGACTCCACGGCGGTCATGGTCAACGCGTCCACCCGATTCACCGACGGCGGCCAGTTCGGTTTCGGCGCCGAGATCGGCATCTCCACGCAGAAGCTGCACGCGCGCGGTCCGATGGGTCTGCCCGAGCTGACCAGTACGAAGTACGTGGTCACGGGCGACGGTCACGTGCGTTCCTGACCAGGAATCGGGACGAGGGCACCCGGATGGGTCCGATGAATCGGTATCCATCGGGGCGCCTGCGGTAATACTGTCTAGGAGTGCCCGAATCACCAGGGCCAGAGTTTCCGGACGGCCCAGACTTTCCCGAGTTCTCGGAGGACGAGCTTTCCTCCGTAATCTTCGACGAGTCCTTCGTGCGCGCGGCACGCGTGCACGAACCCTCGGCGAACGAGCGTGGAGCGGCGGTCGATCCTGCCCCGACGCCCACACCGGCCGCACCCGAGCGGACCGACAAGAAGGTCGACCGCGCCGAACGCAGTGACTGGTTCGACGACGGCGCCTACCCTCCCGACGGTGAGGACCCGTGGCGGGCGCGCACCGGGCCCATGCCCGACCACGCCCCCGTGCCCTCGCACGTCCCGTCGTGGTTCGCGAGCGAGCCGTGGGCGCGTGCGGCCCGCGCCACGCGCTGGCGACGCGGGGTCGCGTGGGTGCTGGCCGTCCTGATGGGCGTGGGGGTGGTCGCGATGGCGGTCACCGCCGTCTACCGCAGCGGCTCCTCGCAGGGCCCCGCCTCTCCGGCCCCACAGCCGTCGGCGGGTGCCGGGCGCAGCGCGCCGTCCGACAACAACCCGGTGTTCGCCCCGCTCCCGGGGCAGGACAGCTCGCAGGTGCGAGTCACGGTGGCCCCGGGGGACCCCGCGACGGCCGGCAACCCCTCGACCTCGGGATCCGGCGGGGTACGACCCGCGCCGGCGCACTCCGGGCCGGGCTGACCATCCGTCAGATCGGGGTGTCCACGCACATGCTCACCCATCCGTCGCCGATCTAGGCCGGCTGCATGTCCGGACGCGATGTGCCCCCCGAAGGCCCGAACCGGGGCGGGCCCGACGGCGAGGACGAGTTCGGCGCCGTCGTCTTCGACGCGGCCTTCGTACGCGCGGCGGACCTGCACGAGCCGTCGGCGCGCGAGCGGCTGCACGGCGGGCAGGAACCGCATCGGCTGCGCCGCGTACTCGGCATACCGCTGCGGTCGTTGCGCGGCGCCCTCGCCGCGACGATCGTGCTCGCGGTGCTCGCGGCGGCCGGCTACCTCGGTGCGCACGGGGCGTCGGCACCGAGACCGAACACGGACAGCGGGGCGGCGGTGCTCCAGCGGGTCTCACTCGCGCCGCCGGTCGGGTGGGCGCCCGGCCCGTTGCCCGCGGACCCGATGGCGGGCTCGCCGGCCGCGACGTGGGCGCAGGGGGCCGCGGGGATCTCCACCGCCGAGCATCGCGCGACCGCCCACTTCACCGCCGACCAGGTCGGCCAAGCCCTCGACCTGGTCCGGGAGTTCCTGGTCGACACCCAACTCGATCCGGCCGTACTGCGCGGCGCCCGACCGTGGTCCGCGCTGCCGCTGCTGCGCCGCGGGCAGCGCGATCAACTCGGGGCGGCGCTGGCCGACCCGCGTGACGACGACCGGAGCGCCCCGACCGGGTGGGTGACCCGGTTCGACCCGGAAGCGGTCCGCGTACTCGACGTCCCGGCCAGGGTGGCCGGCACGCTCGCCGCGAGCGAACTCGCCCGGGACGACCTCGTGGTGGCGGCCGACGTGGTCTTCGTCTACGCGGTGGGGCAGCCCGGCGGCCCCGGGTGGACACGCTTCACGGTGCACCGCGTGTGGGACTTCCACGTCGACGCGGACGCCCTGCACGCCGGGTTGTTGCAGGTACGCCGGGCGCTCACGACCGCCGCGCCGCAGCGCTGCGCGAGCGACACGGCGGCCTGGTTCCGGCCGGTCTTCGCCGCCGACCCGCAGACCGACGCACCGCTGCCGGACGAGCGGGTGGACCCGTACGGCTCGGCGGCGGCAGCGGGCACGTGCGGCCGGCTGGCGAGCCCGCCGTGAGCCGGGGTGCCCAAGAGGGGCTCCGGCTGAACGCCGCGCCCGTTCCCGTGTCCTGAGGGGCCGTCAGGCGCCCTCGCCCGAACCGTTGGTGGTGGTCGTCGCGCCCGGCTCGTCGCGGCGCCCCGCGAACTTGTCACGCAACTTGCCGCCCGCGTCCGCCGCGCCGTCGGCGAGGTCGCGCAGCAGACCGAACAGCGGGTCGGTGGTGGTGCGCATCGACTCGCGGTACGCGTTCGCCGACGCCTTGGCCTCGGCGCGGACCGACGCGTTCGCGTCGTCCTCGCGGCGCGGATACTCGCCCGCGAGGATCCGCGCGTAGTCGTCGCCGTCGGCCCACTTGCGCAGTTCGGCGACTCGCACCACGGGATACGGGTGCGAACGGCCGAGCAGGTTCATCAGCTTGAGCACGCTGTCGCGCAGGTCGCCCGCGCCCTCGTACTCCGCCGCCTGCTCCAGGAACGCGTCGGTGCTCATCTCGTGCAACTGCGAGCCGCCCGCGACCTTCATCAGCGCGCGCATCGACACCTCGGGGTCCTGCCCGACGAGCAAACCCGCGCGGTCGCACGACAGTTCCGACTTGCGGAACCACTCCTGCAGCGCGGTGATGATCGCCTGCACGCCGAGCGAGCCCAACGGGATGCCGGACACCACGGTGGCGAGCCGGGTCAGGATCAGCAGCATCGTGCGATACACGGCGTGCCCGGACAGGATGTGCCCGGTCTCGTGCCCCACGACCGTGCGCATCTCGTCGTCGTCGAGCAACTCGACGAGCCCCGACGTGATCACGATGAACGGCTTGTCCATGCCGATCGCCATCGCGTTCGGCTGCGGGTCCTGCGTCACGTACAGCTCGGGTACCTGCGGCAGGTCCAGGATGTACGCCGACTCGCGCGCCATCTCGTGCAGCCGGTGGAACTGCTGCTCGCCGGCGCGGACCGAGCCGGCCAGGAACGCGAGCCGGATCGCGCGCTCGGACACCATGCCCGACATCTGCTTGAGGATCGTGTCGAATCCGCTGAGCCGGCGCATCGCCACCAAGGCGGTGCGGTCGGCGGGGTGTTCGTAGGCCCGGGAGGAGATCCCGGGATAGCGCCTGCGCCCTTCGAAGGGTCCGATCGTGTTGTCGTCCGGCATGCTGTGCCCCCTTGCGTCGACGGTTGTACCTCGACCACCTGCCTCGACCGCCCGTACCGACTGCCGCGACTGCCTCGGCCGATCCGTCCCAGACTATGCGCGCCGGAGCGCGCAGGTGGAGGGTCGCCCCCGGAACCTGGCCGCGCGCCCTCCCCTGTGCGCCCGTACCATGTCGTCCGCACACGTCGGTAAAAACTACGCAAGGGCTGACCACGGATGAGCGAGCACGCGAGCACCGTCCTCACCACGCTGGCCAACGAGGGTGGCAAGCACGAGAACCTCTACCCCTTGGGCGCCGGGATCGGTGCGCTTGCGACGCTCCTCGTCCTGCTGTTCATCGTGACGCGCTTCAACAAGGACCGCTGAGCGGCAACAAGGACCGCCGAGACAAGGACCGCCGAGCGGCAACAAGGACCGCTGAGCAGGCACGGCACGCTCGTTCGGTACCGCTGGTCCCAGCGGTCGCCGTCGCCGTCGCCGCCCCGTCGTCCGTCGCGGGATCGGCCGTTCCGGTGTTGTGACCCCGGGCCGGCGGATCGCCGTCCCGGTGCGTTGTCATGCGCGTTAGGGTGACGGACGCCGGGCCAGGGGTGGGCCGGCGAGGCCGGGGAGGCTCGATGCGTACTTTCGCCATGGGCGAGCGGACGGGGTTGGCAGACTCCGCCATCGGGGTGGAATTCGACGTGTCGGGCGACGGACTCGCGGCGTACTGCTTCAGCCTGGGCTCGACCGATCTGGACGTCGTGTGTACGGCCCGACCGGCGTCGCTGACGAGCGCGGTCGCGCTGGTGGCCGGCGGTACGGGTACGGCCGAGTTCCACGTCGACCTGGCCGCGGTGGACGAGGCCGTCGAGCGACTCGTCTTCGTGATCGCCGGGCGCGACCCGGGCTTCGGTGCCGGGTCGTTCGTACGACTCGTGGGCCCCGACGGCGAGATCGGGCGGTTCGTCCTGCCGGTCGAAGACCTCACCCGCGAACGGGCGTTGATCCTGGCCGAGGTGTATCGGCGCGACGGATGGCGCTTCGGGGCGGTGGGGCAGGGCTACGAAGAGGGCTTGGAGCAACTGGTCCGCGATCTCGGCGCGGACCCCGACGAGGCGTTGATCGCGGCGGCGGTGATGGTGGCCCACGAGCCGGCGGGGGACAGCGAGCCGAGCGACGCGGCTACGGTGCCCGCGCCTCGGACGGAGGCCGCGCCCGAGCCGCCACGTACGCCCGAGCCGGCACGTACGCCCGCACCCGAGGCGAGCCCGGAGCCCGAGCCGAGCACCCAACCCGAGGCGAGTACGGCGCCGAAACCCAGCCCGGAGCCCGGACCGAGCCCTGAGCCCGAGCCGACGCCCGAGCCCGAAGCGAGCCCCGAGCCGGAGCCGAGCCCCGAGCCCCAGCCGACCCCGGCCACCGATCTCGCCCCGGCGCCCGAGGCCGTACAGCCGCCGGCAGCGGTCACAACCCGAGCCGAGCCCGAGCCCGAAACCGCAGTCGAACCCGAAGCCGTTGTCGCGCCCGAGCCCGAGCCCGAAGCCGTTGTCGCGCCCGAGCCCGAACCCGGCGTCAAACCCGAACCCGAACCCGGCGCCGAGCCCGACCC
>NZ_WWJX01000472.1 GCF_009865215.1 Streptomyces sp. SID3343
AGCGCTGGTTGCCCCGGTGGTCGTGGACAGGGGCGTGGATGGTGGCCACGTCGACGGTTCCGTCGGGAACCGCCGCGGTGTACTCCTCCCAATCGGCATCGGGCAGATAGCCGCGCAGCGTCGCGATGATGGAGTCCGACATGCCGGAGGTGACGAGGCCGGCCAGGACGTCGTTGCGGGCGGCGGGCGCGTCGACGAGGCGTTCGATGAGGAATCCGGAGCCGCGGGCTTCCCGTACGAGACGGCGCAGGGCGCTGCGCCGCGCGACGACGGGCAGGAGCGGTGGCTGCTCCAGCCAGGTGTCCAACACCTGGTCGCCGCTCCACAGCAGTTCGGGCAGGCCGAGGGGCGGGACGGCGGGGAAGCGCTCTCCGAGCAGGTCCCGCCGACCGGCGGCGATCGAACCCGCGCGCCCGACCACGACGATGTCGCCGTCCCGCAGCGCGGTCAGCAGACAGCTCAGGCCAAGGTCTCGGTGCAGGGCCTGCACGTGCGGGAGCAGCACGTCGAGCGGCGCGACGCCGCCCTCCGCCGCCCGGCCGATCCTGGTGAGGGCCGGGCCGAGGCGGTAGGTCTTGTCCTCGGTGCGGTGGGCGAACCCGGTTTCGGTGAGCGTCGTGAGAATGCCCAGGCAGGTCGGTTTGCTCAGGTCGAGGCGCTCCGCGATGGCGGCCAGCGACAGCGGGACGCGCGGGTGCTCCGCGAGGAGGTTGAGCACCTGGGTGACCCGCTGGGTCGGTGGGGAGCGCCGCTCGGGCATCGTGCGCCTCTTCTGCCGGCCGGGATCGGATGGTGCCGCGCCGTCCGTCCCGCGGCGAGGCGGTGACGGACGGCGCGTCGGAAGGATCCCACACAGGGGCGGGAGCGGCTTACGCGGTGGCGTCGTCGTGCGGTCGGATGTCGCGGGTCGGCTGCCGGGCGGCGTGCCGACCCGCGAGGTATCCGAACACCACGCCGCCCGCGATCGTGGCCCCGCCGCTGGGGTACGCCCAACCGAACACGTTGGCCGCGGTGTTCCCCGCCGCGTACAAGCCCGGGACCACGCCGCCGCCGCGCCTGCGGACCCGGCCGTCGCGGTCGATCCGGGGGCCGCCGTTGGTGCCGAGCGCACCGGCGTGGATCCGCACCGCGTAGAACGGCGCCGTGACGATGGGCGCGACCCGTCCCGGTGTCATCAGGCCGCGTGAGGTGCGGTCGAAGTCCGGGTCCTCACCCTTCTCGGCATGCTCGTTGAAGCGAGTGACGGTGGCTTCGAGAGCGGCCGGATCGACTCCGATGCGCCGTGCGAGCTCCCCGACGGTCGCGGCGCTGTGCACCCACTGGGGATCGGGCCCGCCGGGCAGCATCGACAAGATGCGCCGGCCGTCGCGCACCGTGCGGTCGAAGACCAGGTACGCGGGCCCGGAGTTCGGGAAGCCCACGCCGTCGAAGGCGCCGAACAGCTTGGGGAAGTCGTTGTAGGGCAGGGCCTCGTTGCCGAAGCGGCGGCCGGCGCGGTTGACGATGATCGACGCGGGCTCGCCCCGGCCCCATTCGAACTGCGGGACCTGCTCGCCGTCCCGGGTGATCTCCGGGTCGAACATGGCCGGAGTTCCCCAGTACGACGTCATGTTGCCCAGTTCGGCATCGGCAGCGAGCGCCATCGTCAGGCCGTCGCCGGTGTTGTTCTTCCACGGTGACAGCGGCTGGACCTCGTAGCCTATGTGGGCGCGCACCAGGTCGGGGTTCCACTCGAATCCGCCGCACGCGAGGACGACGCCCTTGCGCGCGCCGATGGCCAGCGTCCGGCCCTCGTGCTCCGCGCGCACGCCCACGACCTGGCCGTCGGCGATGACCAGGCCCGACGTCGGCGTCCCGAGCAGGGTCTCCACGCCGCGCTCCAGCAGGCCCTTGAAGAGGCGGGCGATCAGTGCGGCGCCCTTGGGGCGGATGTCCTCGGCCTCGCGGCGCGCCAGTTCGGCGAGCAGTTCGGGGGTCTGGGGCGCCAGGTCCTCGGACAGCGTGGTGGCGGCGCCCAGCGACATGAGCGTGCCGCGGCTGACCAGCTTGTCCGCCCACTCGGGCAGTTCGGTGCCCACCGGATACGGATCGGCCTCCACCGCGCGGCCCGGCACCGAACGGGCGCCGGGGAACTCCCAGGCCCGGTAGTAGTCGACGAGCGGGGCCACATGCGTGCGCAGCGGGGTGTGGTCCACCAGATAGCGCAGCATCTGCGGCGCGGTGTCGACGAAGACTTCGAGCAGTTCCGGGTCGAGTTCACGACCGTCGGTGGTCTTGCGGATGTAGGCCAGGGCGTCCTCGCGGTTGTCGGCGCCCTCGCCCATGTGGTGGTTGCCGGGCAACCACATGACGCCGCCCGAGACGGCGGTCGTCCCGCCGAGCAGGTCGGCCTTCTCCAGGACGAGGACTTCCGCGCCACCGTCGTGAGCGAGCGTCGCGGCGGTCAGGGCGGCACCGCCCGAGCCGACCACGACGACGTCGACCACGCGGTCCCAGCGTTCCGGCTTGTTCATGAGTTCCGTCCTTCACTGCGGTTGTGCGCGCGTGCGCATGGGTCCACGGGGGTGCCCGCGTCCGGCGCCCGGTCCCGGCGGAGGCGGGAGGCGAAACGGGGCCGTCGAGCGGCGGGCTCGGTCACCTGCCGGGTCCGGCCGTCCACCCGCCGTCGAAGACGAATTCCGAGCCGGTGGAGTACGACGACTCGTCCGACGCGAGGAACAGCGCGAGGGCGGCGGCCTCTTCGACGGTCCCGACGCGGCCCAGCGGAAGTGTGGCCATGGGGTCTGAGCCGGCCTGCCGGGCCATGTCGAGCCCGGCCCGCGCCATGTCGGTGTCGATGGCTCCGGGGTGCATCGAGTTGACCCTGATGCCCTGCGGGCCCAGTTCGATGGCGGCTGCCTTGGTCAGGCCGCGGATCGCGAACTTGGTCGCGACGTACGCGCTGGTGTACGCGGCGCCGACCAGTCCGTTCATGGACGACACGTTGACGATGGACCCGCCGCCGGCGGCCGCGATGGCCGGCGCGGCGGTCCGGATGCCGAGGAAGCAACCGAGCAGGTTGATCTCCACCACACGCATGAAATCGGTGGTGGTGGTGTCGGCGATCGAAGCGAAATGGTTGACGCCCGCGTTGTTGACGAGCACGTCGAGCCGCCCGAATCGGTCCGTCGCAAGACGCACGGCCGCCGTCCAGTCGGCGTCGCTGCGCACGTCCAGGCGGGTGTAGACGGCGTCGGCGCCGATGAGCCCCGCGACGCGCCCGCCGTCCTCGTCCAGCACATCGGCGAGGACGACCTTCGCCCCTTCGGCGGCGAACCGACGCGCGTGCGCGGCTCCTTGGCCCTTGGCCGCACCGGTGATCAGGGCGACCTTGCCGGCCATCCGACCGCTTACTCGCTCCAAGAGAATCCCTCTCCTCTGTGTGGTCGCGCCGTGCCGCCCGTCGTCCCGTCGTCCCCGGGGAACCCGCCGGAGACCACGGGCGGCACGGTGCCATCGATCGGTTCCTCAGCCGGTGAGGCCGATTTGGTCCATCTCGAGCTGGCCCTCGTTGGCCAGCTTCACCGCCGTGACCTGGGGCCGGTACACCGTCGTCGTCGTCGCCTCCTGCCACACCCACACGGGCAGGTCCTTGCCGATCTCCCGCACCAGGTCCGTGTACGCCTGCCTACGGGCCTCCGGCGTGCCGGCCGCCCGGGCCGCGTCGAGGGCGCGGTCGGCGGCCGGACTGGCATACCCGCCGTAGTTCGACGAACTGGTCGAACGGAGCAACGTGTCGAACGCCGGGTCCGGATCGGCCTGCCACATCCCGTAGCCCTGCACCTGGAAGTCCCGGTTGACGAGGCCCTTCGTGATGTAGGCGCCGATCTCGACCGCCTCGATCTCCATATGCGCATTGCGGTACTGGTTGATGCGGCCCTGCACGTACTCGGCCGCCTTGCGCGCGGTCGGGTGCTGTTGCGTCAGGAAGCCGAAGTTCACCGGCTTGCCCTCGGCCGCGAGTTCGTCGAACAACCGCTGTGCCTCGGCCTGGTCGGGCGCCGGCTGCTGCGGCACCGACGGATCGATCAGCGCCGAGTTCTCGCGGAACAACCCGTGAGCGGGTTTGATCTCCCCGTTGAACAGCATCTTGGTCATCGCCCCGGCGTCCATCGCCAGGGCGACTGCCCGGCGGGCGCGCGGATCGTCGAACGGTGCCCGCTTCAGGTTGAACAGGAGGAACTGCCCGCCGTCGACCTGGGCGGTGTCGGCCTTGAGATTCTTGTTCTCGGCCTGTGCTTGGACCTGTCCGTCCGAGGTCACGGTCAAGTCGGCCTGGCCGGTGGCGATGGTGTTGAGGATCTGCTGGTTGTCGGCGATCGTCTTGAACGTCACCTGGTCGAGGTGGGGGAGCCCCTGCTGCCAATACGTGGGATTGCGCACCATCGTCTGGTGGTCGCCGCGCACCCACTCCTTGAGCTTGAAGGGACCGGCCCCCACCGGCTTCGCGCCGAAACCCGCCGGGTCGGCGCGGAAGGCGGTCGGCGAGGCGATGAAGGACAGGCCGTACGCCACGGTGCGGTCGAAGCTCAGGTTCGGCGTCGCCAGCGTGATCCGCAGTTCGAGCGGGCCCGCGACCTCGGTGGTGACGCCCGCGACGAGGCCGCGCCGCAGCGACTTCATCGCCGGGTCGGCGTGCGCCTCCCAGTTCGCCTTGACCGCCGCCGCGTCGTACGGCGTGCCGTCGGTGAACGCCACTCCGGGCCGCACCTTCAGCGTCCAGAGCTTCCCGCCCGCGTCCGGTTTCAGGCTCTCGGCAATGCGCGGCCGGACCTCGCCGGTGTTCGGGTCGAGGGTCACCAGGAAGTCGTAGAGCGCCGACATGCGGCTGCCGTCCGCCGTCGCGGTGTACGACGCGACGAACGGGTCCAACCCTCGGGATTCGACCGGCAGCGGGATGCTGATCTTTCCGCCCTCCCGTATCGGGGCGGCGGACGAATCCTTCCCCGAGTCCCCGGAGCCGCCGCCGCACCCGACCGCGGTCAGGGCGAGTACGACCGCCGCCGCGACGGCAGGCAGGCCCCGGCGCCGACGGCGGCGCCCGGAACCGGCGGGACGTCTGCTGAGGGCGGGGCGCAAGACCATGGATGGCTCCCTGTTCGGCGTGGTGGTACCCGATGCCTGTTGCAGGCCATCATGCGCGCCGAGAACAAGAAAACCAGGCCAGCAGGGTGCTTGATTTGGAATTGGTGTTCCACATCAGGAATGAACGGGCGCCTGTTCGCCGTCGCCGCCCGTGCGTTCAGCCGTCCGAGCTGCTTCGTTCTTCCGTAGAAGATCTCGCGGGCCGCCTCCGTGGCCCGGATCATGCTCTCGCCGACGAAGTCGAGGAAGCGGGCGACGTTTTCGAGCCGGGCGGCGGCTGCGGAGTCGCGGCCGAGGACGTTGACGCCCTGCCGTGTGATCTCGGCGAGTCGAGCGTTGGACCGGGCGCTGTGGATCATCGACCGGTACCGGATGTCGTCGTGGGTCGTCTCGGCGAAGCTGCGCAGGGGTTGGAGCCGCAGCCGGTCGGTGAGCCATCGGGCGTCGTCGGGGTCGGTGACACCGAAGGCCGCCGGGGCGGGTGCCGGGACGTGTTGTCGGCGGTCGCCGTTCGTCGCGGCAGCCGCTTGGACGGCCTGCGTGAACGGCGCGGGTGCCGGGGTGGACATGCCGGTGCCGTCCGGGCCTGCCCAGCCGTCCACCCGCACGATCCGGCCGACCCGCTCGGGACGCAGATCGGCCGCCTGACGCACGACCAGGCCGGCGTAGCTGTGGCCGACGAGGATCAGATGGTCTCGAGCGGGGTGTCGTCAAGGACGGAAACCAAACGCCCGCGAGGTCGACTGCCCCAACACGCAACTCGCCGCATGGCTCTACTGCTACGACAAGGCCGGCAGCCTCACCGCCGGCTCCGCCGCGACTACCGACTGCGCCTTCGCGGGCAACACGGCGTCGGCGAAATCCGCCACGTCGGGCCGGTCGCCCCGACGCCCGTGTCAAGCGCCGCGGTGTCCGCGGGCCACGGTGCCTTCCCGCTTGAAGGTCGCGGCCACCGGGACGGCGTCGACGCGCTCGACGCCGTCCAGTTG
The DNA here is from genome assembly GCF_009865215.1 of Streptomyces sp. SID3343. GTDB lineage: Bacteria > Actinomycetota > Actinomycetes > Streptomycetales > Streptomycetaceae > Embleya. The sequence goes on from NZ_WWJX01000472.1 coordinate 6,114, forward strand.
CCCGAGATCGTCCACCACGAAGGTATGGAGGGCGTCGACGTCGGAGCAGAGCACGTGGGCGGCGAGGTTCGTTCGCCCCGTCGTCACCGCCGCGAAACCCACCGCCGGGTGTGCCGCGAGGGCATCGGCGATGGCCCGGACTCGTGAGGGCCGGGCCGTGATCCACAGCATCGCCGTCGTCTCCAGGCCCAGCGCGGTGAAATCCGTCTCCTGCTCGAAGAACACGACACCGGCACGCCGCAGGGCCTCGAGCCGACGGCGGACCGCCGTCTCCGACACCGAGCACGTTCGTGCCAGGTCGGCGTACGACGTGCGGCCGTCGATCGCCAGAGCCGCCAGCAGCGGTTCGTCGATCGCTGCGGGCGGCGGCGGGCTCGTCCACGGAGGCCCGTAGGTCCTGTCCACCAGCCTGTCCTGCTGCGCTGCGGTCAGCGGGGCCGCGCCCGACGGCAACGATGCGATGGAGAAGCTCGTCGGTCCACCGACGACCACCCGCAGTATCTGTGCCGCGTCGACCGCCGCGACCCCCGGCGCGTGGCCGAGTCGGCGCATGAGCGCGAGATTGTGCCGGTCGCCCGGGCTCGAACGGATCGAGCACCAGACCTCCGTCGTCGCCGACACGGCCTGGACCCACGCCGCCCCCGGAGCGTCGGCCAGCGCACGGCCGATCCTGTCGGCTGCGCCCGGTGAGCAGCGAACGCGTATCAGCCACGTCGGTTGTCCGGTTCGACGTACGTCGGGGACGCCCACGATCCGGCACTGCCCCTTCAGCCGCAGTCGGCGGTATCGGCGGGCCACCGTGGACTCCGACGTCCCCAGAACCTCGGCGATGCGGGAGAACGGTGCCCTGCCGTCCAGTTCCAGCGCATGAATCAGCGTTCGGTCGACGGCATCGAGCATGACGGATTCCACCGGGCCGAGCCTACGTGACGGCGGTATCCGCACAGACGGCCGCCGTCACTCGCCACGCGTCCCGGTGCCGAGACAGGGTGGCGTGTCGGCCGTCCCGCATCCCGCGACTTTCGTGCCACCGACACCTCCGGGCCGTCGGGACATTCGCCGACGCTCCGCTCGTCGCCGATCCCTTCAGGAGCACCACCATGCGCAAATGGGCGCCGCTGTGCGCAGTCAGTCTCGGGTCGTTCATGCTGCTCGTGGACGTGACCATCGTCATCGTCGCCATGCCCGACATGGCCGATGACCTCGATGCGTCGTTCACCGACCTGCAGTGGGTGCTCGACGGGTACTCGCTGGCGCTGGCAGCGGTACTCCTGGCCGCAGGCAGCCTCGCCGACCGCTTCGGGCGCCGCCGCATGTTCGTCGCCGGCACCGTGTTGTTCACTGCCTCGTCGGGACTGTGCGCCCTCGCGCCCGACGCGAACCTGCTGATCGCCGCGCGGGTACTCCAGGGGCTCGGCGCCTCCGCGATGTTCGCCACGACCCTGGCGCTGCTCGGACACGCCTACCAGGGACGCGACCGCAGCACCGCGATCGGTGTATGGGGCGCGGTCTCCGCCGCGGCCGCCGCCGTCGGACCACTCGCGGGCGGCCTGCTGACCGAGCACCTGGGATGGGAATGGATCTTCCTCGTCAACCTGCCGATCGGTCTGCTGACCGCAGGACTGTCGTTGTCGGTGCTGACCGAGTCGCAGGGAGATCGCGCGGCGCGGCCGGACGTGCCGGGTCTGTTGACGTTCACCGCAGCGGTGGGCCTGGGCACGTTCGGCCTGATCCGTGCCGGCGGCCACGGTTGGGGTGACGCCACGGTCCTGGCCGTTCTCGGCGGCGGGGGGCTCGCGCTGATCGCGTTCGTCGCGGCCGAGCGCCGGAGCGTGCATCCGATGCTCGACCTCGGACTGTTCCGCAGCCCCGCGTTCACGGCCGTGATGGTCGCCGGCGCGCTGTCGCAGTTCGCCGCGTTCGCGTGCTTCCCCCAAGTCTCGGTGTGGCTCCAGTCGTTGATCGGATCGAGCCCCGTTGCCGCGGGCCTCACCCTCGTGCCGATGGCCGCCACCGCGTTCGTCGTCGCCGGCGTGGCCGGTCGCCTGCTGCACGGCACACACCCGCGCGTACCCGTGGGGGGCGGCATTCTCCTCATCGGCACGGGCTCGTTCCTGCTGACGGCGATCGACGTGGACTCCGGACGCTGGATGCTCGCCCCGGGCCTGGTGACCATCGGCATCGGAGTCGGATTGGCCGTTCCCCAGATAGCCGGAGCGGCGCTCGGGGCGGTCCCGCCGCATCGGGCGGGCATGGCGGGTGGCGCGCTGAACACCTTCCGCCAACTCGGCTTCGCCCTCGGTATCGCCGTCGTCGGGGTCGTCTTTCGAGCGACGCTCGAAGGACGACTCGACGGTGCGACGGGCATCTCCGACCCGAAGAGCGCAGCGGAAGCAGTCGGCTCGGGAGGCGCATCGGCCGTGGTGGCGGCTGCCCCGCCCGGCACAGGCGAAGCGCTGCGCGAAGCGATCGAGCGGGCGTTCGTGGCCGGTATGGACCGTGTCTTCGCGCTGTGCGGCGCGGTCGGGGTCGTTGCGGGTGTGCTGGTCCTGCTGACCGTCCGCCCTCGTCCCCGGTGGCACCCGTGACGTACAGGACATCGCGACCGTACGCGACGTCGTGTCCGGGCGTCGCCCACGGCGCGGGCACCGCCATCGCGGGTGGGCCCAAACGGCCACGACCCGAACACGATCGTGACCGACCCGGTCCGCATGCACGCGGTCCGCACACACCCCTACAGACCCACCCACTCGACTCGGGAGCGCGGCACACGCCCGACACGCCGCCCAAGTCACCCCCGAACGCCCGGACGGCGCGTTCGTGGCCACGATCGCCCCGACCGATGGGCCGGACAAGCAGTCCGTGTCCTGGACCTCAGCCTCTGACCCCGCTCCACGAGGACGACACCCGGCTCTTGGACCCGGGCCCGCCGGGGCGGGTCGGCACCACCAGACGATTCGTGCCCGCCGGCGAGGACGGGAAGGCATAAGGGAACTGAACCGGTGTCAGAAGCTCCGTTACCGAGCTTTGCGGATCGGGTTGATATTGGTTTCACCACGTCAGGTCGGTTGCTGCAAGGAAGCCG
>NZ_WWJX01000473.1 GCF_009865215.1 Streptomyces sp. SID3343
GCCGGGCGCGCCGGCGTCCTACGCGGTGTGGGACACCACCGAACTCGTCGTCCAGGCCCCCGACAGCCGCCTCTCCGGCTGGTCCACCGACCCGCGCTCGGGCACCCCCGGCCTGCCCGACCTCGACCCCGCCCTGCCCCTGCCGCGCTGCCTGCGCACGAGCGTGCGCGGCGCCACGGTGTACGAACTCGACGGCGCGTTGGAGACCACGCCCTGACGATCGCGCGGTCGAGGGGGCGAGAGTGCGGCCCTCGGCCCCGCGACCGCGCGATCTTCGCCGGCGGGCGCTACGTCGCCGGGAGCGGGGCCGGGGGCGCCGTCGGCCGGGTCGGACGGTGTTCCGGGACGGCCAGCAGCGGGAGGAAGACCTGGACCAGTGGCCCGATCGCCAGCGCGTACACCACCGTGCCCAGGCCGATCGAGCCGCCGAGGACGAAGCCCACCGCGAGCACCGTGACCTCGATGGTGGTGCGCACCAAGCGCACCGAGCGGCCGGTCCGGCGCACCAGCCCCGTCATCAGTCCGTCGCGCGGGCCCGGGCCCAGGCGCGCGCCGATGTACGCGCCGCCCGCGACCGCGTTGAGCACCACCGCGGAGAGCATGAACGTCACCCGCCACGCGAGTGGATCCGGGGACGGCAACCACGACAGCGCCGCGTCCACGGCGATCCCGATCACGAAGACGTTGCTGACCGTGCCCACGCCCGGGCGTTGGCGCATCGGCAGCCACAACAGCAAGACCGCGGCCCCCACCACGATCGTGGTGATCCCGAAGCGCCAACCGGTGTGCTCCGCCAAGCCCTGATGGAACACGTCCCACGGGTCCAGGCCCAGACCGGCCTTGACCATCAACGCCATGCTGAACCCGTACAGCGCGAGTCCCGCGTACAACTGGACCACTCGCCGAATCCAAGACCAAGCCACTGTGTTCCCTCTTTGCCCACCGGACTGCACAGAAAAAGCCAACGGTGGAAGAATCACCGAGACCGGATCACACTTCCATAGCCAATTCGACAGGAGTGGACTGATGAGCGCGCCTCACCTGACCGTCAGCAGCACCCGCCTCGCCGACCTCCTGCACCCCTGGAACACGACCACCTCGATCAGCGGCCGAACCGGGCCGGCGTACCGCACCCTCGCCGACCGCATCCGCGCCCTGGTCCTGGACGGGCGGATCCCGCTCACCGCGCGCCTGCCCGCCGAACGCGGCCTCGCCGACCGGCTCGGCATCAGCCGCACCACGGTCGCCGCCGCCTACGAACTCCTGCGCACCGACGGTTACCTCGCCAGCCGGCGCGGATCCGGCAGCTGGACCACCCTCCCGGGCAGCCACACCGAGATCCCCAGCCTCGGCCTCAGCCCCAGCACCACCACCGGCGTCATCGACCTGGGCGTCGCCGCCCTGCCCGGCCCCGGCCACGCCCTGCACCGCGCCGTCGCCGACGCCGTCGAATCGCTGCCCACCTACACCACCGGCCACGGCTACCTGCCCGGCGGCCTCCCGGTCCTGCGCGACACCCTCGCCCAGCGCTACACCCGCCGCGGCGTCCCCACCACACCCGACCAGATCCTGGTCACCCCCGGCGCCCTCGCCGCCGTCACGCTCGTCATGCGCACCCTGGCCGGACCCGGTGACCGCGTCGCCGTCGAGTCGCCCACCTACGCCAACGTGCTCGACGCGATCCGCCAGGCCGGCAACCGCGTCGTGCCCGTCCCGATGACCGAGACCGGCTGGGACGCCGACACCTGGCGCGACACGCTGCGCACCGCGGCCCCGCGCCTGGCCTACCTGATCCCCGACTTCCAAAACCCCACCGGGCACCTCGCCGACGCCGCCATCCGCACGACCCTCGTCGACCTCGCCCGCAACACCGGCACCACGCTGATCGTCGACGAGACCTGCCAGGACCTCGCCCTCGACATCGACCCCGCCGACCGACCGCTGCCCACCGCCGCGTTCGACCGGACCAACAACGTCGTCACCATCGGCTCCACGTCCAAAACCTTCTGGGGCGGCCTGCGGATCGGCTGGGTGCGCACCACCCCCGACCTGGTGCGCCGGATCGCCGCCACCCGCGCGTCCTTCGACGTCGGCGCCCCGGTCCTGGACCAACTCGTGACGCACCACCTGATCACCGACCACGAGGACGCCATCCTCGACACCCGGCTGCCGGCGCTGCGCACCGCGCGCGCCGCACTCGCCGGCGCGCTCGCCGAACACCTGCCGACCTGGTCCTTCACCATGCCCGTCGGCGGCCTGTCGCTGTGGGTGCGCACCGACAACACCTCCAGCCTGACCCTCACCGAGACCGCGGCCCGACACGGCGTCCGGATCGCCGCGGGCACCCGCTTCGGCACGGACGGCGCCTTCGAACACCACGTCCGCCTGCCCTACGCCCACGACCCGGCCACCCTCGTCGAGGCCATCCGCCGACTCGCCGCCGCGGTCGGCGAGACCCAACGCACCCGAACCACGGCCTACAGCGGCTACAGCAACGCCACGTGCCTGGCCTGACGGCACGCGCGGGCCGCGGCGGGCGCGGCGACTGCGCCGCCCGCCCGAGGGTCGCGTTCGCGCGGGCGGGGCGGCTGCGTGTACAACTCGGTACGAGGACA
>NZ_WWJX01000474.1 GCF_009865215.1 Streptomyces sp. SID3343
GGACCGTCCGTGTCGCGGGACCCTCCGCGTGGCGGGACCCCCCGTGTCGCGGGACCCTCCCCGTCGCGGGACTCCCCGTGTCGCGGCCCCCTCCGTGTCGCGGACCCTCCCCGTGTGCCGGAGCCCGGTCGTCGCCGGTGTCGAGCGCGGTACTACGTGACTACGTGACTACATGACCCGAACAGCGCTGGGCGAGGACCCGTTTCCCCATGGGCCACGCGCAAGATGTCCGAATCTCGCCTTAATCGTCACGGTGTGTTGCCGACAGACTTCGTAGCGAAACGTTCGGCGTTGTATGTGAAGGACAAGGTGGTTTGTGATGCCCGAGGCGAATGTGTCCGAGACTCGCGCGCAGGCGGCGGATGTGATCTTCCACGGCGGCGAGATCGAGACCGTGGCGGACGGGCCCGGGCCCCGCGCGGCTCGGCCCGAGGCGGTCGCCGTCCGGGGTGAGCGGATCGTCTTCGTCGGTGACCTGGCGGAGGCGCTCACGCACTGGCAGGGCCCGACCACCCGCCTGTACGACCTCGCCGGCGCCGCACTCCTGCCCGGATTCATCGACCCGCACGGCCACGTGATCGGCACCGGCCTCCAGTCCACGGTCGCCGACCTGCTCGGCGAACCCGACGGCGACGTCGGTGACATCGACGCGATCAAACGGAAGCTGTCCGAATTCGCGGACAGCGAGGTCGGGCAACGCTCCGCGTGGATCATCGGCTTCGGCTACGACGACTCCCGGCTCGACGGAAAGAAGCATCCCACCCGAGCCGACCTGGACGAAGTCTCCACGGAACGACCGGTGTTGGCCATCCACCAGTCGTTCCATCTGGGCGCGGTCAACAGCAAGGGGCTGGAACTGCTGGGCTACAACGCCCGGGTGAAGGATCCGCCCGGCGGGGTGATCCGGCGCGGCGACATGAGCGTACTGCCGTTCGGGGAACCCGACGGGGTACTGGAGGAGACCGCGTTCTCGCCTGCCTCCGACCTGGCCATCGCGGGCATCGCCCCGCAGGACACGGCCCGATTCCTGGACCGGGGCCTCAAGGCGGCGGCTGGCTTCGGCTTCACCACGGTGCAGGAGGGCGCCGCGTCCTTGAACGTGCTGGACGCGCTGCGCGAGATCGCCCAAGGTACGCCCGGCGGCCTGCCGATGGATGTCGTCGTCTACGTCAAGGCCCAGGAGGCGATCGACGAGCCGCACCGGATCCGGGTGAGCCCCGACTACACCAACGGCCTGCGCGCGGCGGGCATCAAACTGGTCCTCGACGGCTCGCCGCAGGGCCGCACCGCCTGGCTGCGCGAGCCCTACAAGACGCCTCCGGAGACCGAGGACAAGGAGTACGTCGGCTATCCGACCCTGAAGGAGGAGGTCGCCCACGCCCAGGTCATGGCCGGCTACGAACACGACTGGCAGGTGATCGCGCACGTCAACGGCGACGCCGCGATCGCCCAGTTCATTCGCGCGGTGGAAGCCGCCGTAGACGCGTTCGGGGCGTCGCCGGATCGCCGGACCACCGGAATCCATTGTCAGATCGCGGGCCGGGACCAGATCGGGAAGTTCCGCGAACTCGGCATCATCCCGTCCTTCTTCTCGATGCACACGTTCTACTGGGGCGACTGGTACTACGAGACCGTGCTCGGACCGGTACGCGCGGTCGACATCTCGCCCGCCCAGTGGGCGTTGGAACACGGGATGATCTACACATCGCACCACGACGCGCCGGTCGCCCGGCCCAGTTCGATCGCGATCCTTTCCAGCCAGGTCACCCGGATCACCCGCAGCGGCGAGACGTTGGGCGCGCACCAGTGCGTGTCCGGCCTCGACGCGGTCAAGTCGATCACCATCAACGCCGCCCACCAGTACGGCGAGACCCGCGACAAGGGCAGCATCGAGGTCGGCAAGCTGGCCGACCTGGTGATTCTGAGCGCCAACCCGGCCACGGTGCCGGGGGAGGAGATCCAGAACATCACCATCGTGGAGACGATCAAGGCGGGCCGCACCGTCCACCCGCCGATCGAGGACATGCCGACGCCGGTCCACCCCGGCGACGGGCTCAACCTTTTCACCCACCACTGCTGACGTGACCCCGTGCCGTCCGCCGGTCGGCCCCGAATCGGCGGACGGGACGGGGCCTGCATCGGTAGGCGCGGCGATGGCGATGACGGCGACGATGAGGCCGAGCCGGGCCGACTCGACCCACAGGCTCCCCGGTGGCGGCCGGCACCTGGCCCGGGCCAGGCGCCCATCAGCGCCCGATCGAGCCGGGCGGCTTCACCCGCCGGGCCACGGCCTCCGCAATCGTCGGCAACTCCTCGTCCAGCGAGGCCACTTCGGCCGCCTTCGGATTTTCGTCCCGTACCGTCCGGGCCCGGCGCCGGGCCGACGCGGCATCGAGCATCGGTCTCAGAAAGTGTTGGGCAACCGGGAGCTACTGGCCTTTGGTGTCCTCGGCGAGGCGTCGTGCGGCTTCGGTCTCGATGGGGCCCTGGGGTGTGA
>NZ_WWJX01000475.1 GCF_009865215.1 Streptomyces sp. SID3343
CGGGCCGGTGTCGGCGCGCACGCCCGGATGCAGGGCGAGCAGCTCCACCACGGCCGAGTCGGCGGGGATGGCGGCGGGGGCCGCCGCCGGTGGGGTACCGAGGCTGGTCATGGAACCTCCGGATCGGGTCGGGCCGGGGTGATGCGGTGACCGGAACGGGCCGGGGAACGACGAGCGTCGAACCCCGACCCCGCGAGAGACGTCGGAAGGACATTCCGGAGAGTCGGCGATCCGTGGGAATCCGGACGGCTCGCAAGCGGACGGTTCGGAAGGAGGCGGCTCGGCACCAGACGACCGGGCAGCAGGCGACCGGGCAGCAGGTGACCGAAACCGGACGGCCGGGGAGCAGACGGCTCGGAAGCAGACGGCTCGTGGCAGGCGGTGGCGTCAGAAGAAGACGCTGTACGGGTTCAGGTCGGCCTCGGGCGTGGGCTCGGCGATCCAGCCGAGCCGTACCGGCGTGTCGTACATCCGCCCGGGACCCAGGCGCCGCCAGAAGTGCCGCAGGCCCGGCACCATCACCTTGGCGACGTTCAGGTCCAGGTCCGGCAGGCTCTGGTCCAGGACGATCACCTCCAGGTCGACCGCGCGCAGGCGTTCCACGGTGTGCCGGACGTCCTGGGCGATGTCGCCGCTGTGCAGCGTGCCGTAGCCGGACAGCGTGGTAGGCGTCAGGTGCGCGGCGGGCAGTGCCCACGGCTCCTTCTCGGCGGTCGCGGTGTGCAGCCACGCGAGGGTGTGCGGGTCGTCCTCCCAATAGCGGGTGCTGCCGTCGGGGTTGCGGTTGACCACGGCCGGCAGGAACTGGTTGACCTCGGTGAGCGCCCGCAGCACCGCGATCCGCACATCCAGGTGCGAGCCGAAGCCGAGCAGGATGTCCTCGACCTCGTGGTCGGTGCGCCGCGACACGGCGGCGAACGTCGGCACGCCCAGGTCGGTGGTCAGGTCGACCACCTCCAGGCTGCGCTGCATCGCACCGTAGAACTCGCGCAGGGTGTCCACGTACGGCTCGTGCAGCGAGTCCAGGTCGAAGCCGGGGCGCAGCGCCCGGTTGTACCACCACAGGCCGACCGCGTCGCGCTCACAGCTTTCGAACAGGCCCTGCATGACCGCTTCTTCGAGGGTGTTCCCGGACGCGTTGCCGTTGCCGTCGCTGAAGCAGTAGAAGTGCTCCGACAGGTCGGGGTGTCCGAACCACGAGTACCCGGCCGGGACCAGGCGGGGCCGATCCTCGGTCAACGACCAGGCCCGGGTCCAGTTCAGCCGCCGGCTCTCGTCGAAGCGCTCGGGCACGATGTGCAGGCGACCGGCGGAGTTGCGGTTCCAGTCGTCGCGCATGGCGTACTGTGCGTCCGAGTAGAGCAGCAAGTCGTAGGGGTGCACCGCCAGTTCGGGACCGAACTCGGCATACGAGCCCGGCTCGGTGGGCCGGTCGTCGCGCCACACTCCGGAGTAACGCTCGATCGCCTCGCACACGCCGCTGACCCGCGCCTGGATGTCGCTGCGGCCCTTCCCGCCGCTTTGCCCGCGCAGGTTCCGGCGCAGCATCGGGATGTTGTCGCCGGGCACCGCGAAGTTGTGGCTCGCCGAGTAGCTGAAGGTGACGCCGTTGTCGACGTCGTTGAGCAGGCGCAGCGAGCTGACCGCGCCCAGCAGCCGGCCGATGTGCTTCTCCAGGCGCTTGAACGTGTCGTCGGGGCGCATCGTGCGGTGGCCGCCCTCGTCGTCGAACACCACGGGCTGCGCCGCCAGTCGGACCCTCGGGTCGCGGTCGAGGAGCAGCCCCGGGTCGCCGCACGAGGCGCACTGCGGCTGCCGGATCAGCCGGTGTCGCTCGACGCGTTGGGTCGGTACGTGCATCGACACGAGCACACCCTCGTAGCCCGAGACACCGCCGGTCGCCAGGATCTCCGCGGCTGCCCCCGCGACGAGGTGCGCGGACAGGCCCACCGACCACGCGGTGGCGGCGAGCGAGGTACGGATCGGCTCGTCGGCGACGGTGCCGTCGGGGCGCCGCCGCAGAAACGACTCGACCTGCTGGTTGCCGTTGAGGCGGTTGGCCAGGCAGCGCCAACAGCCGGTCTGCCCGGGCACCAGATAGGGCCCGGTCCACACGTCGGCCCCGGTCGGCTTGGCGAGCAGCCACGGCAACTCGGCGGCCCGCAACCGGGCGTCCATCGCGGCGAGTCGGGGGTCGAGGTAGTCGTCGGTGAGTACCACCGTCAGGTCGGGTCGGTGCGGGCCGGACGACGGCCACGCCCCGGCCTCGTCGGCGGTGA
>NZ_WWJX01000476.1 GCF_009865215.1 Streptomyces sp. SID3343
GCGGCTTCGCGCGCGCAGCGGACCCCGGCTCGCGCGTATGCGCGGGTGGACACGGCTCCGCCGCGTCTCTTTACGTAGGCAACCTTATTTCTTAACCATGTGCGCTCCGTCTCCGCCCGCGATGCCGTAAGGGGTGACCTCGGTGACGGTCGTGTGTTCGGCTCGGACCAGGTGTCGGGTCTGTCGAGGGCGAATGCGCGTCCGTGTTCGAGCGGGCGGCCGTCGGTGTCCGACCGGTGACCGGCCTTCGTCGACTCGCCCACCGCGGAACGGAGTTGGTTCGCGGTCACCGCCGGGGGAGCGGCCGATCGCAACCACGGGCCGACGTCGACCGCGACGACGATCCGGCCGCCCGCGCACCCGGGCAGCGGGTTCAGGCTTGGCGGAGCGGTGCGAGCGCGTTGGTCCAGGCGATCACTTCGGTAAGCATCTGCTGGAGCGCATCGTCGTGGCGTGCGGCAGGCTCGAACGTCGTGAATTTCTCGAAGTCGGTCACGAGTGACAGGTTGACCTGGGTACGCACGGTTGCCAGTTGCAGCGCTCCGGCGATGAGTCGCAGGTGTTCGACGGCGCGAGCGCCACTGACGTTGCTGCCGTACGCGACGAAGCCGGCGGCTTTGTTGTTCCACTCGCCGTAGAGGAAATCGATGGCGTTTTTGAGCGCCGACGGGATCGACCGGTTGTATTCGGGGGTGACGAAGACGAACCCGTCGAGCTCGGCGACCCGGGCGCTCCAGGCGCGGGTGTGGGCATGCTCGTATGCGCCCATCAACGGGGATCGTGGCTCGTCGAACAGGGGCAGGTCGTAGTCGGCGAGGTCGACCAGTTCGAAGTCGGCGTCCTCGCGTGCCCCGGCCGTCTTCTCGACCCACTGCGCGACCTGAGGTCCAACGCGTCCGGGGCGGGTGGTGCCGAGGATGATCCCGATTCGGGTCATGTGCGTCTCCATGTCGTGGTGGGGGGAAGAGGCGCGAGCACGCCAAAACTTACTGTCAGTATGAAGCGAGGATGCCGGGGCCGGCCCCGGCACCTCTTACGCACTTCGAAGTCGGTTACGCACCTTCGGGGAAGAACCGCGCCGGCGTTGACCCGAGCGCCGCATGTCATGTGTGCGAGGTGATCCTCCTCGGCGTGCCGGGTGATGCGAGAGCCGCTACGAGGCCGTTCAACCGCAGACGTGTCCCGCCGCGAACATGCCGTAGGTCGTCGCTTCCGTCGCCTGTCGGTGCCACGAACGCGACCTGTTCCGTCCAGGCGAGCTCGGTCCCACCCGGCTCGGCGCGCAGCTCGACGGTCGCGAGGGAGGTCCAGCGCAGCATGTCGTCGACGTGAGACTCGTAGACGTAGACGATTCGGGCATCCGGGGCGATGTCGATATACCGCGACCAATACTTGAGCCGCTGCGGGGGTGTATCGAGAGTTGTGAAGGTGCTGTACGCGGTCTCACCACCGCCGACGCGGAAGTCGTGTTCGTACGTTGCTCCGCTGCCGGGGAGCTTGAACCACCGCCGCCGAAGGTCGGAGTCGGCGAACGCACGGAACACCTCGGCGGGGGACACGGAGAGGCGTAGCGCCACAGTGAACGTGTCGTGCCGGACACCATCGGGGACCGCCTCGGGCGGCGTGCCATGCGTCTGCCCTACTGCGCCGTCCTGGTTTTCGGTCATGACTGTGCGCTCCTGTCTGCAAGTTACGATCAGTAGGAAACGGCATGGTCCCGCGGATTGATCCGGCGCGGGGTCACGCACTTCGACGTCACTTGCGTACGCGGGAGGAAGAATCGTATGGCCGCACCCCTTCGTTCCGACCTCGTGGCCAGGGGAGTTGCCCCGGAATGCATCGAGACCATCGAACTCGTGCGGGACGTGCTCGCCCGGGTGGGAGACAAATGGACCGTCCTGGTGATCACCGCGCTCGCGCCCGGGCCGCTACGCTTCACCGCCCTGTACGAACAAGTGGCAGGCATCTCACAGCGGATGCTCAGCCAGACCTTGCGGCTCCTGACCCATGACGGTCTGGTGGCGAGAACGGCGTACGCGGAAGTCCCACCCCGCGTCGAGTACGCCCTCACACCGCTGGGCCGGTCGCTCGGCGACGCCGTGGACGGCGTCGTCCACTGGGTCCGGGAGCACCAGGTGGAGGTCATCCGGAACCGGACCGCGTTCGAAGCGCAAGCCCGGCAAGCCGGACGGCTGCGCTGATTCCCGGCCCGGCATGAGCCCTGCCGACATCCCGGCCCTCGTCGGAACCGAGCAAGGAAGTACTACCGTCCTCACCCGGCGGGCATCGTGAGATCGCCCGCTCGGGGTCCGACGGGCCGAGGGCCGCGCGTCAGTCGGCGGCCACGGCCTCGACGATGGACAGGACCGTGGGGGTGTCGAGGATGCGGTCGAGTCGGAGGCCGGCCTCGGCGAAGAGGGCCGCGAACTCCGACGCGGTGCGTTCCCGGCCGGCCAGGGAGGCCATCATCATCAGGTCCAGCGCCTTGGCCTGGTGTCGGGCGTCGCCGGGCGGGATGACGGCGTCCATGACCAGGACCCGGCCGTCGGGGGCCATCGCGCGGCGGCAGTTGCGCAGCAGCGTGACGCAGTGCTCGTCGTCCCAGTCGTGAGTGATCCGCTTCATCATGTAGATCTCGGCGCCGTCGGGGACCGAGGCGAAGAAGTCGCCCTCGACCGGTCGCCAGCGCCCTGCGAGGTCCGGGGACTCCAAGCGGTGACCCGCCAGCACGTGCTCTCGGTCGTAGAGCACGCCGTGCAGTCCGGGCCGGCCGCGCAGGGCGGCCCGGAGCAGACCGCCGTGGCCGCCGCCGACATCGACCACCACGCCGTGCTCCGGGAAGTCGTACGCGTCGGCGATGGGTTGGTCCTCCGGATCGGACATGGCCGCCATCCCGTCGTGGAAGACGGCGGCCGTGGCGGCGTCCCGCGCGAAGTGATCGAAGAACGGCATGCCGAAGATCGCGTCGAAGGCCGACCGGCCCTCGCGCAGGCAGCGGTCCATCTCGCCGGCCGGCAGCCACCTGGAGCGGTCGGTGATCATCAGGACGGCGGCCCGGACGGAAAGCGGGGCGTCACTGCGCAGCGCGCTGCCGGCGGCGGTGAGCCGGAAGGCCCCGGCGCCGTCCTCGGCGAACAGGCCGCGGGTGGCAAGCAGTCGCAGGACGCGGTGGAGGTACGCCGGGTCGGTGCCGGTCCGGCTCGCCAACTCGGCCGGGGTGCGCGGGCCTTCGGCCAGATGGTCGGCCACCCCGACGACGGCGGCCGCCCGGAGCGCGGCGGGGTAGAGGTAGGCCAGCGCCTCGTCGATCAGGTACGCCGCCGAGGCTCGGTCGTCCGGGTCGGTGGCGTCGGCCGGTTGGGGTTGGACATCGCTCACCGGATGACCTCCTCGTCGTGGGGGCCGTGCTGTCGCCTCATCGTGGCAGACGGTGTACGACGCGGACGTGGATTCCTCGCAGCCCGCCGCATCTCTTTCGTCCAACGATCGACCCGAGCTGCGTCGAACGGCCGACCCGGGCTTCGCCAATCGCCGACCCGGGCTGCGTCGAACGGCCGACCTCGGCCGGCGCCTTCACTGCCGCACGGCCGCGCCGGCGGCCGGGGGAGCGGCGCGCGCTGTGGCTCAGCGGGCTGCGGGGCCGGCCTTGTCGACGCGGTTCGCCAGA
>NZ_WWJX01000477.1 GCF_009865215.1 Streptomyces sp. SID3343
CACGCGGCCCGGTCGGCGGCCTCGTCCTCGGCCGCGGTCAGCAGGAGGGCGAGGCGTTCGGCGGCCTGCCTGGGTGTCTCCGCGTCCGGCACGGGATGCCCGAGGTCGTGGGCGGTGTCCAACACCTCGGCCCAGCCGCCGAGGATCGAGTCGCCGAAGTCGTGCGGATCCGGCTCCCCCGAGACATCTCGGCCCAGGCTCGCGAGCCTGCGCCTGCGGATGTGTCCGCGCAGCAGCATCGGTGTCGTCAGCAGCAACACGCCCAGCACGACCGCGACACCGACGAGCAGCACCCGCTTGGAGACCAGCGGGCCGTCGGAGCCGCCCGCGGCCACCGGTGCGGCCGTCGCGGACGCGGACGGGGCGGCGCTCGCGCTCGCCTCGGGGCGACGCTCGGGCAGGTTCTCCGCGGTGCCGGGCGACGAGGTCGGCGCCGTCGGGGCGACGTCCTCCATCGCGTAGAAGGGCGAGTTGCCGCGCGAGGGAGTCGGCTCGAACCGGATCCAGCCGGAACCGGCGAAGTACAGCTCGGGCCACGCGTGTGCGTCGTGGCTGCTGACCGCGTACGTCATGTCGGGCTGCAACTTGCCGGGGATGAAGCCGACCGCAACCCGGGCGGGGATGCCCAGCGAGCGGGCCATCACGGCCATCGCCGACGAGAACTGCTCGCAGTAGCCGATCTTTTGGTCGAGGAAGTTCTCCAGCGGGTTCACGCCGTTGCTCGGCGGCACCTTGGTGTCGTAGCGGAATTCGTTCGAACGGGCGAACCACGCCTCCAGCCGGCGGGCCTGGTCGTACTGCGAACCCGCGCCGCCGACGCGCAGGGCCTGGTCCTGGATCCGCCGGGCGACATCGGGCGGCAGGTTCACCGTGCGATAGGGGCCCAGCTCGGGCGGCGGCGCGCCGGCCGACCTGAGCTGCGCGGGTGTCGGCTGCACGTCCAGGCTCGTCACGGTCCAGCCGAGGTTGCGGGTGTCCTGCTTGTTGTCGCCGAGCAGCAGGCGACCCTCGGGCTCGTAACGCCAGTTGCCCTTCACCTGGACCTGGACCGCCGGGTAGGGCATCGGCAGCGAGCCCTGCTTGTACGCGTCGTTGGCCTCGACCTTGGTGACGACCGTGGTGGCCCTGGTTTCCGGCTCCAGACCCGCCGGGGTCGGGAACTGGCGCGGGACGTCGGTCAACGAGCGTTCGGAGGGCTGCCACTTGCGGCCGTCGAAGTCGTCGAGCGAGGAGATCCGCAGATAGATCGAGCCCGGATTGGTGGCATCGGTGCGGTATCGCAGGAGTTCGACGTTCTCGGCGCGGTTGAGTTCGTCCGAGAGCTTGACGACCGGGTTGATGGTGGTCAGTCGGTGCGACTGCGGGCCGCTCTTGTGGCCGTCGATGAGTCGGTTGGCGCTGAGCGGGATCAGCGCGGGCACCGCGACGGCCACCGCGAGCGCCGCGAGGCCGATTCGGCCGCCGCCGCGCGCGGGTGGGCGGTACTGCCGCATCGGGGGAAAGCCCGGCGGGGGCGGAGGCAGGAGTGGTCGGCCCCAGCGCAGCAGGCGTTCGCGGCCCTCGGCGAGCAGCAGCAGGACGTAGGCGAGGGCGGCGACCAGGAAGATCACCCAGCCCAGACCGGACCGGGACAGGGCCGCGGGGACGCTGTAGAGCGCGAGGAGCGGCAGGCCGGCCGGCGCGGCCTGGCCGTAGGTCACCGCGATCAGGTCGACCAGGATGGCCACGCCGCCCATGACGCACAGCAGGATCGCGATGATCCCGTCCGAGGCCGGCGCGGGCGCGGTGAATTCCTGGATGTCGTGGCCACCGACGGTGAGCAGGTCGACGAACGCGTTGACGCTGCTCGGGGTCGGGAGCGGGCCGCTCGCGTCCGGGACGCACACCAGGAGCAGGTAGGGCACGAGTGCGGCGAGCTGGGTCAGCCCCACCACCGGCCGCGGCACCCGCAGGCGTCGTGAGCCCTCGCCGATCAGCGCGACGAGCAGGATGGCGCCGATTCCTTGGGCGATCCAGTCACCCGTCTCGACCAACGGAAGCAGCGAGGACGACGTCAGTGCGGTCGCGAGGCCCGCGACCAGGGCCAGACGCAGACGACCCGTCATGACCTTCCCCCTCCATCGACTGTGGTGCCGCCGCCGATCGTGGGCGCCGCGTTCGGGCGCGGCGGGGGTGCGGTACCCGGGCCCGCGGCCGGCG
>NZ_WWJX01000048.1 GCF_009865215.1 Streptomyces sp. SID3343
CGGTGGGGCCCGAAACGCGCGCCGGGACGCGGGCGAAGCCGGCCGCGACCGCCGCCTCCACGGTGCCTTCGCCGCCGTCGGCGATCGGGAGCACGCGTACGTCCGCGTCGGGAAGCACACGGCGGATCCCGGCGCCGATCCCGGCCGCGGCCTGCACGGCGGTCAACGTGCCCTTGAACTTGTCGGGGGCCAGGACGACCACCGGTCCCATGCGCGTTCTCCTTCGGATCGGGTCGGGGCGTTGTGGAGCCGGTGTGGTCGGGCGGAGCCCGGGGGGAGACGACCGCCCGGTGACGCGGGCGCGACACCAGGGATGGGATCAACGTCACCGGACGGGGTCGATGAGGAGCGGGGAGCGTCGCCGGCAGACGGTCCGGATACCGCGACGCGCCCCGCTCCGGTCTGTGCGTGCCCGGGAGGGCCGGGCACGACTGCGGCCCTACGCCGAGGCGGGCACCGGCTCCGGAAGCGGCTCGAACTCCTTGACCGCGTCGATCGCCGGCCCGTGCGGTGTGTTGGCCTCCCGCTCGATCATGATCTCCACGAGGACGGGCCGCGACGTGCGCTGCGCCTCCTTGCGGGCCCACTCCAGGGTGGCCCGGATGTCGTCGGGCTCGGCGATACGCTTGCCCGAACAGCCGTACGCCTCCATGAGCTTGACGTTGTCGGTGCCGATCTCGTCGTAGTGGATGTCCACCTGGTAGTTCATCTCGTACGGGATCGACGCCTGGCGGATCAGGCCCAGATACTCGTTGTTGATCATGATGATCACGAACGGCACGTTGTACTGCGCCGCGACCGCGAGTTCCTCGACCAGGTACTGGAAGCCGTAGTCGCCGACGATGCCGACCACCTCGGCGTTCGGTTCGCTGTGCTTGAGTGCCTTCTTGACCCCGATGGCGGCGGGGATCTCCCAGCCGAGCGGGCCGGCCTGGCCGCAGACCTGGTAGTGCCGCGGCTTGTACGCCTTCTGGTGCTGGCCGCCCCAGATCTGGTAGAGGCCGATCGCGGTGACGAAGTAGGTGTTCTCGTCGAAGACTTCGTTGATCTCCTTGTACACCCGCGGGGCCTTGATCGGCACCGTGTCGAAGTCCTCGCGTCGGGTCAGCGTCGCGCGCAACTCCTGGATCCGGGCGACCCACGCGCCGGCCTCGCGGCGGATGCCACGGTCCTTGGCCGCGGCCAAGATCGCCTGGAGGAACAGTCGGGTGTCGGAGACGATGCCCAGATCCGGTTCGAACACCTTGCCGAGCTGGGTGGGTTCGATGTCGACGTGGATGAACTTACGGGTACCGCGATAGACGTCGAGGGTGCCGGTGTGCCGGTCGCCGAAGCGCGCGCCGAGCGCGAGCACGAGGTCCGACTCCAGGAACGACGCGTTGCCGTAGCGCTGCGACGTCTGTACGCCCGTCATCCCGCTGTACAGCGCGTGGTTCTCGTCGATCGAGCCCTTGCCCATCAGGGTGACCTGGACCGGCACCTGGAGCAGTTCGGCCAGTTCGACGAGTTCCTCGTGCGCCTCGCCGATGATCACGCCGCCGCCCGAGAGCAGCAGTGGCCGATCGGCGGCGAGCAGCAGGTCCAAGGCGGCCTCGACGCGGGGCAGGTGCGGGGGCACCTCGTTGACCGGCAGCGGGGCGTCCACCTCGGGGTCCCACCAGATCTCCTGCTTCTGGACGTCCAGGGGCAGGTCGATCAGGACCGGCCCCGGACGACCCGAGCGGGCGAGCCGAAATGCCTCCCGGAAGATCCAGGGGGCCTGCGCGGCCTCCTTGACCTGCACGGACCACTTGGTGACCGGCTTGGAGATCTCGACGATGTCGACCGCCTGGAACGCCTCCTGGTGCAGTTTGCCGGAGACCGCCTGGCCGGTGATGCACACGATGGGGATCGAGTCGGCGAGGGCCGTGTACAGACCGGTGATCATGTTGGTGCCGGCCGGGCCGGAGGTGCCGATCGCGACGCCGACCCCGCCGTTCGTGCGGGCCCAACCGTCGGCCATGTGCGTGGCGCCCTCTTCGTGGCGGACGATCAGGTGCTCGATCCCGCCGACGTCCTCCATCGCCTGGTAGAGCGGCAGGATCGCCGCGCCGGGGCAGCCGAACGCGGTGTCGACGCCCTCCGAACGCAGCACCTGCACAACGGCGTTCATGACCGGAACACGACGCGGTGCCATCAGTTGTCTCCCTGCTGGGAAGTGCCCTGGGAAGTGCCCTGGGAACTCTCCTGGGAGCCGTTTCGCGGGCCGCCGTTGAGGCGTTCGAGACCGAGCAGGAGCCCGGAGTGGTCGAGGCCGCCACCGCCCTGCGCGCGCAGCGACGCGACGAGTTGCGCCGCCAGGCCCGCGAAGGGCAGTACGAGGTCCAGCTCACGAGCCGCCTCGGTGACGATGCCCATGTCCTTGTGGTGCAGGTCTATCCGGAACCCGGGCTTGAAGTCGCGCTCGCGCATGACCCGGCCCTTGCGGGCCATCACCGTGCTGCCGGCGAGACCGCCGCCGAGCACCTCCAGGCCGGCCTCGGTGTCCACGCCCGCGCGCTCCAGGAACAGCAGGGCCTCGGCGACGAGTTGGATGTTGCCCGCGACGACGAGCTGGTTCGCGGCCTTGACGGTCTGCCCGGCTCCGTGCGGGCCGACGTGCACGATCGTCTTGCCGAGCGCCTCGAACAGCGGCAGCGCGGCGGCGAAGTCCGCCGCCTCGCCGCCGACCATGATCGACAGGACGGCCTCGATCGCACCGGCCTCGCCACCGCTGACGGGAGCGTCCAGAACGCGCAGTCCGCGCTCGGCGCCGGCCTCGGCCACGGCGATCGACGTGCTGGGCTTGATCGAACTCATGTCGATCACGAGCGTGCCGGGCTCGACGCCGGCGAGCACCCCGTCCCGGCCGTACATGACCTGCTCGACGTGCGGGTCGGCCGGGACCATGGTGATCACCACGTCGGCGTCGCGCACCGCCTCGGTGATGCCCTCGGCGCCCTTGCCGCCGGCCGCGATCAGCCGGTCCACCGCCTCGCGTTCGAGGTTGTACCCCGTGACCTCGTGGCCGGCCTCGACCAGGTGCGCGGCCATCGGCGCGCCCATGATGCCGAGTCCGATGAAGCCGATCTTCTTGCCTGTGCCGGTCATCCGGCCCCTCCCTTGAGTCCCCGCAGCTCGCGCGGGAGCCAGCCGAAGCTGTCCGCGCTCGGGCCGACGGGCTTGTATTCGAGGCCGACGCGCCCGGTGTAGCCGGCGGCGACGAGCCGGCGGAACAGCTCGTCGAAGTCCAGCTCGCCGCTGCCGGGTTGTCCCCGTCCGGGGGTGTCGGCGATCTGCACGTGGCCGAAGCGGGCGGCGTACGTGTCGATGACGGTGGGCAGGTCCTCGCCGTTGCGGGCGAGGTGGTACAGGTCGCACAGGAAGGTCGTGTTGGTCAGACCGGTCCGGGCGTTGACCTTGTCCGCGACGGCCACGGCGCCGGCGGCGGTCGTCAGGGGGTAGCGCGGGTTCTCGTCCGAGTTCAGCGCCTCGACCACCACGATCGCGCCGATCCGGTCGGCCGCCTCGGCGGCCAATCCCAGGTTCTCCAGCGCGAGTTCGTCCTGGGCCCGCGGGTCGACGCCGTCCTCGCGGTTGCCGTACAGCGCGTTGAGCACGCGACAGTCGAGCGACGCGGCGAAGCCCGTCGCGACGTCGACGTTGTCGCGAAAGCGCAGGGACTGGGCCGGCCTGGACACCAGACCGCGGTCGCCGCCCGGCATGTGTCCGGCGTCGAAGTTGAGCCCGACCAGATCGACGCCGGCATCGCGGATGGCCGCGGCGAGCGTGTCGAGTTCGGCGTCGGCCGGGCCGGGTCCGTCGAACGGCCACCACAGCTCGATCTCGCTGAAGCCGGCCGCGGCCGCGGCGGCGGGTCGCTCCAGGAGCGGGAGTTCGGTGAAGAGGATCGAGAGATTGATGTCGAAGCGCAGAGCGTCAGCGCTCACGTGACCACCTCTTCCACGTCGGTTCCACAATGCGGAAGTGAGATTTTGCTTGTCGGAATAATGGCACGCTGCTTCAACAGTTTGTCAAGGGCGATCGGTCGCAGTCTGGCTTGGCCGGCGCGCGCCGGCTAGGGTTCGGGCGTGCGATTGCGGATGGAATTCTCGACCGAGCCGTTCGACCTGGACGGCGTACCACCCCATGCCCTGGAGGCCCGACGGGTCATCGACGAGGCCGGACTCGATGTCGAGGTCGGCCCGTTCGGCACGACCGCGGAGGGCGAGGCGCAGGCCGTACTGGCGGCCCTGGACCGGGTGTTCCGCGGCGCGCTCGGCGTCGGGGCGTCCCGAATCTCGGTACAGGTCACGACCGTGCCGGATCCACCCTCGGAGCCCGCGGCAGGCCCGGCGGCGGCCCCCCGGGGAACCGACACCCAAACTCCGGGGACCGACACCCAGACCCCGGGAACCGACACATGAGCCCCGCCGAACATCCCCTGGCCGCAGCGATCAAGCCCCTCGTGGCCGCGATGGGCGCGACCCTCGTCCCGGTCGACCGGGCCGAACCCGACGACGTGACCCTGGAGTGGGAGGGCGAACCGGTCGTCGCGGTCCGCCTCCCGGGCCTGGGCTCCGCCCTGGACCGCCTGCTGGGCGACGCCGAACGCACCTTCGGCCCCCTGGCCGACCTGGACCGCGAGGACAAACAACGCGTGGTCCGCACCCTGGAGCAACGCGGCGCCTTCACCATCCGCCACGGCGTCGAAACCGTCGCCGCGGCCCTGGGCGTCAGCCGCTTCACGGTCTACAACTACCTCAACCGCCAAACCCCGAGCTGACTCCCGCCACCGACCGAGCGGCCCGTCGACGCGGGCCGCTCAAGGCCGGCCACGGCCGGTCCGTCACGGCCTTCCCCTGATCCGCCACCCGTGCTGCTCCAGGATCCCGTGCTCGGTATCCGACGGCGCGCCGCGCCTGCGAAACGCCATGACTCCCGCCGCGGCTCCCGCGTAGGCGTATCCCCGATCCGCGCCGATCCGGATGATCTCCTCCGGCGCGATCGGATGGACCTCGATGTTGAAGTGCACGCACCGGGCCCCGCGAAACCGGTTCTCCACCGCGCGAACCACCCGGTCCCGAGACCACCGCCGCCGGCGCGTGCCGTAGTACCCGATCGGCAGGAAGACCGCGACGACGACCGCGACCGCCAAGACGGGGTTCGCCGTCATCGCCCCGACCGCATCCGCACGAGGTGCAACCGGCACGGCACGGGAAACGCCACCGTCCGCACGAACCGATACGTGGTCGTCCCGGCGGGGCCCGGCGACCAGCCCTCGACGACGAATCCGTGCGCGGCCGCGCTGTCGACCACCTCTCGATGCGACATGCGACGCGGGTCGACACGCGCGCTCGCCCGGTCGGCCGTACCCAGCGCCCGGGTCAGCTTCCAACGCTCCCGCAGCCCGTCCGGGATCGGTGGCGCCCACCGCACGTAGCGCAGCCACACCACCAGGCCGCCCACCAAGCCCACGCCGACTTCGGCCAGGAGAAGTACCGACACCGATCGAGCCCCCGTCGATCTCGCACCCGAAACCCGCCTGCACGGCGGGCACTTCGGCGTCTCACGGTAGCGCTTTTGGCCCGTTGGTCTTCGCCCGCCGGATGACCGTTTCGACATTTTTACGGACTGTCGGATTCCGCTTCCGACTCCCTCGCGCCGTCGGCCGGTCGTCGCCTTGTCCGCGCGTAGATCAACTTCAACAAACTGTTGACGACGGGCTTGTCCAGCGCCTAGCGTTCCGGCCATCGCCGCATCGGGGTACCCGCTCGGGTGCGGCGTTTACCTCTGGATGGGTGCGCCCTCCGAGCGAGGAGGTTCCTGACATGTCATCAGCGCCAGGGCTCGACGGTTTCGATCGAGCGTCCGCCGACGAAGCGATCAAGGTGCTCGGCGAGGTCTGTGCGAGTCGTGCCTGGATCGGCGCGGTACTCGCCGCCCGTCCGTACGGCGAACCCGACCGGCTCTACGCGAGTTCCGACTCGGCGATCGCGGGATTGACCACCGACGATCTCCAGGAGGCGATCGACGGCCACGCCGTGATCGGCCGGCCGCGTCGCGACGATCCGCAGTCGGCGCGCGAGCAATCGGGTGTGCACGACGCGGGTGACCTCGTGTCGGCCGATCTGCGGGCCGGGAACGTCGCGTACGAGAACCGGTTCGGCCGGGTGTTCCTGATCTGCGCGAGTGGTCGCAGCGCGGTGGAGATGCTCGCCGAACTGCACCACCGACTCGACAACGACCCGGCGTCCGAGTGGGAGGTCACCCGCGAGGAGTTGCGGAAGATCAACCGCCTACGCCTCGAAGGGCTGGTCCGCGCGTGATCTCCACCCACATCCTCGACACGAGCGAGGGCCGACCCGCGACAGGCGTCCCGGTCGAGCTCTCCCGCCGCGAGGCCGACGGCACGTGGACGGTACTCGGCAGCGCCGAGACCGATGCCGACGGACGCTGCCCCGACCTGCCCGCGCTCGGACGCTCCGGGCCGGGGACGGTGGACGTTCGCCTGGTCTTCGACGTCGCCGCCTATCGCCGCGCCCGCGGCGAGACGCCGTTCTTCCCGGAGGTCCGAGTGATCTTCACCGTCGACCTCGAAACGCGTTACCACGTACCTCTGTTGCTCAACCCGTACGGATATTCCGTATACCGAGGGAGCTGACAAGCATGCCGATGGTGCTCGGCCAGAACCAGTACGGAAAGGCGGAGACCCGCGTCGTGCGGGTCCGCCGCGACAGCGAGCGGCACGAGGTCAAGGACCTCAACGTCAGCGTCGCGTTGTCGGGAGACCTGTCCGACACCCACTTCACCGGCGGCAACGAGAACGTGCTGCCGACCGACACCATGAAGAACACCGTGTTCGCGTTCGCACAGGAACACGGGATCGACTCGGCCGAGGCCTACGGGGTGCGCCTGGCACGGCACTTCGTGCAGTCGCAGCCGTCGATCACCCGGGCCCGGATCCGGATCGAGGAATACCCCTGGAACCGGATCACCGCGGCCGAGTCGCGCAACCGGTTCATCGGCGCGGACGAGATCCAGCACTCGTTCGTCCGCGACGGCGGCGAGATCCGCACCAGTGAGATCGTCTGGGAGAACGACCGGGTGCGGGTGATCTCCGGGCTCAAGGACCTCGTCGTGATGAACACGACGTCGTCCGAATTCTGGGGCTACATCAAGGACCGGTACACGACTCTCCAGGAGGCCTACGACCGGATCCTGGCCACCCAGGTCACCGCGCGTTGGCGCTTCTCGTTCGATGCCGGCGACGACGCGGCCGAGCCGAACTGGGAGCGCTCGTACGCCCAGGTCCGCCGACACCTGCTCGAAGCGTTCTCCGAGACCTATTCGTACTCGCTTCAGCAGACCCTGTTCGCGATGGCCAACCGGGTGCTGACCCATCGTCACGAGGTGGACGAGGTAAGGCTTTCACTGCCGAACAAGCACAACTTCCTGGTGGACATGGACGCCATGGACATCAAGAACGACAAGGAGGTGTACTACGCCGCCGATCGGCCGTACGGTCTGATCGAGGGCACCGTGCACCGCGAGGGCGTCACTCCACTGATCCCGGTGGACTGAGCGGCGGTAGCCGGTCCCCGGAGGATTCTCGAACCGCCGTCCCGCCTCCGGGGCCCTCTCGCGGTAACCAGACGGCGGTACGTCCGCCGGACCACCGCCGCGAGGGAACCTCCGTGCCTGGAAACAAACTTGCCCCCACCGGGCGCATCGTGATCGAGAACTGCGCGATCGCCACCGTCGACGCCCACGACACCGAGTACGCGTCGGGCCACGTCGTCGTGGCGGGCAACCGCCTCGAATCGGTCGGCGCGGGCGCCGCCCCCACCGGCCTGGCCCACGTCGCGCGCCGCATCGACGGGACGGGCCACCTGGTGACGCCCGGCCTGGTCAACACACACCACCACTTCTACCAGTGGATCACCCGCGGCCTCGCACAGGAATGCGACCTGTTCGACTGGCTCGTCACGCTGTATCCCACCTGGGCGAGGATCGACGACGAGATGTGCTACGCCGCGGCGCAGGGTTCGGCCGCGGCGCTGCTGCGCTCGGGCTGTACGACCACCGCGGACCACGCGTACGTGTTCCCCAAGGACGGCGGCGACATCCTGGGCGCGGAGATACGCGCGCTGGACGAGCTGGGCATGCGTTTCCAGCCCACTCGCGGCTCGATGGACCTCGGCGAGTCGCGGGGCGGCCTGCCGCCGGACGCGTGCGTCGAGGACACCGACACGGCACTCGCCGCGACGTCCGAGGCGATCGACCGGTGGCACGACGCGTCCTTCGACGCGATGCTGCGGATCACCGCAGCGCCGTGCTCGCCGTTCTCGGTCACTCCCGAACTCCTGCGCGGAGCCGCCGACTTGGCACGCGCCAAGGGGGTCCGACTGCACACCCACGGCTCGGAGACGGTCGAGGAGGACGCCTTTTGCCGGGAGAGGTTCGGCATGGGTCCGACGGACTACCTGGAGAGCCTGGGGTGGCTGGGCGAGGACGTATGGATGGCGCACTGCGTCCACCTGAACGACTCGGACATCGCCAGGTTCGCAGCCACCGGCACGGGCGTGGCGCACTGCCCGTCCTCCAACGCCCGCCTGGCGGCGGGCATCGCGCGGGTCCCCGACATGCTGAGGGCGGGCGTGCCGGTCGGCCTCGGCGTCGACGGCACGGCCTCGAACGAGTCGGGTGAACTGGGTACGGAACTGCGCAACGCACTGCTGATCGCCCGACTTCGGGGCGGCCCGAAGGCGATGACGGCGCGGCGCTCGCTGCGACTGGGCACGATGGGCGGCGCGCAGGTGCTGGGTCGCGACCGCGAAATCGGCTCGCTGGAGCCGGGCAAACTCGCCGACCTCGCCATGTGGCGCGTCGACGACGTCCTGCACTCGGGCATCGCGGACCCGATCGCGGCGTTGGTCCTGGGCGCGCCCTCCCCCTTGACCCTGCTCCTGGTCAACGGCCGCGAGGTGGTCGAACAGGGCCACCTGTCCCGCATCGACGAGAACCTCATAGCCCGCAACGTGGCCACGGCGGCAACCCGCCTGCGCGCGAGAACCACCTAGCCACGCCCCACCGCGCGGCCGCGGCCCGGCGCGAGAACCACACCGGCGCCGGTGCCCGCCGCACCGACGGTCGGATGACCGCGACCCAAGTCGCCCCCACCCGACCACCGTTGCCCATCCCACCCAGCCGACAGCCGGCGAGAGCGGGACCCCGACGGACTACGAAGCGAGGTCGGTCGGCGGCGTGAGGTCGACCGGCTTGTTCAACTCGGTGATGTCCCAGACCATGGTGACGCCGTCGTCTCCGCCCGTGACCATGCGGCGGAAGTAGCCCGACTCACCCGGCGTGAAGTAGTAGGTGTTGTCCTCCTTCCGCACCCCTTCACACACGACACCGTCGATGGTGATCGGCTCGACGTCGGTCAACGCGGCGGACCCGGCGGTCTCCGTGTACACGTCGTCGGCCAGCATCGAGGTGAGCTTGAACCACTCACCACTCTTCAGCTTGGGGTCCTGCGCAACGTCGGTCTTCTCCCAGGGCCCGGTCGAACCGATCCGCCGGTAGACGTCGCCGCCGCTGTAAAGCGCCTGCGTCACGGCACCGCCGACCGTGATCTCCATCGTGTTCCCCTTGCCGGCGACCACCCGGATGTCGTTCTTCATCCCGGTTCCCTCCGACTGCATGTCCATGACCAGGCGGAACGATTCAGCCTTGCGCACGGCATCGATGCCCTGGTGAACGACCGCTGCCCGGTCGCGCTTTCCGGCGGGCGCGGGAGCGGACGACACCGGAGCCGTCGCCCCCGGAGCGGTCGACGCTGCCGCGGGCGGCGATGCGCTCGGGGACGCGCCGGCAGGCGGCGCACTCGTGCCCGAACCGCCGTCCTTGTTGGCGTTGTCACTCTTCTTGTCGTCCGAGGAACAACCGGACAGCGCGATCACGGCGGCTACCACGCAGGCAACCGGAACTACGGACGTACGCATGGCTCTCCAGAAGACGGGGACGTCGAGTGCCGACGCCCCGATCAACAACAAACACGAATCCCAGCCCGCACCCGGGACGGGGCACGGGGGGCGTAACCAACGAAAAAACGGCACGGACCCGCGACCGGCGCCGGAACAGCAGCCGGCCCGCAGCCGCAACGACCCGAAGCTCGCCCTACTCCTGCTCCGGCGTCCTGACGTCGGTAGGCGGCGTGAGGTCGACCGGCTTGTTCAGCTCGGTGACGTCCCACGTGATCCGCGCGCCCGGCTGTTCCTGGACCCAGCGGCGAAGGCCGCCCGAATCACCCGGCGCGAAGTAGTACGTGAACTCCGCCCCACCGCGGACCCCGAAGCAGTGAACACCGTCGATGGTGACCGGCGCGACGGTGGTGAGCGCCTCGGAGCGCTCGACGAGGTCGTAGAGGTCTTGACCGACCCCCGGGACCTGCTCGTGCCACGGGGCGCCCTTGCCGGCGGCCTCGGCCGGTTCGACGGTCGACTTCACCCACGGCTTCTTGTCGCTCGAACGTCGGAAGACGTCGTCGCCGACGACGATTTCCTCAAGCTTCATGCCCTCGAACACGTTCGTGGACCGAGTGCCTCGCCCCGGGACGACGCGCATGTCGATGACGGTCTTCTCGCCACGTTCGGGCTGCATGGTCTCGACCAGGCGAAGCGACGTGGCTTTGCGTACGGATTCGAGCCCGGCGCGTATCGACCGCGCGGTATCCGCCGACGCGACGGCGGGCACTCCCGGACTCTGGTCGGCGAAGCCCGCGCCACCACCCGAACCACCGGACGAACCGCCGTCCGAACCATCGGACGAACAACCGGAAATCGCGACAACGGCGGCCACCGCGACGGATACCACGAATCTGCGCATTGATCCTCTGGAAGAGATCCGAGCAAGCACGCGTACGCGAAAGCGTACGGACCGAGCCGGGAGCGGGCTGGGTGTCGGCAGAGGATACGGGTCGGCCGCAGGCCCCCGACACCCGGGTCCCCCCTGGTCACAGCGTCGGCGCCCGCCCGGAGCGGCGACGCGCCGCCGTCGATCACCACGAACGCTCCGGGTACGCCCGACTAGTCGGTTTTCGGTCCGCCGGCCGACAGGGCCTTGGCGATCAGCATCATCGGGATCGTGGCGCATTGGGTGGCGGACGCGACGGTGAGCGTTCGCACGCCGGTGCGGGCGGCGATGTCCAACAGGCGGGAGGCGTCGCACGGGTAGGGCCGGCCGTGCGGGACGTCACGCGCGCAGACGTGTCCGTCCACGAACGTCGGGAGCCACGGCTTGTCGTCCTCGCCCCGAATGAAGATCACCGATTCGGACTCGTCGATCGCGATGATCACGCCGCCCGCCACCAGTGCGGCCAAGACGTCGGCAGGCTCGGCGGCGGGACCCTCGCGCTCCAGGAGGTCGGCCAAGGCCGGGTTTTCGGCAGTCATCACCTGATCATATGGGGATGGATCGGCGTCGATCCGCAGCCCGACCTCGGGCGCGCCGGTGGGCGGGTCGCGAACCGCGCCCGCCCGCCCGTCGCGTCGCCCGGCGCGCTACGCGTCGCGCCCCAAGGTCTTCAGATAGGCCCGCCACCCACCGAACTCGGTGATCTCCTTGTGCTTGCCCGACTCCAGCTCACCACGCCGCAGGATCATCGAGAAGCATGCCGAGCCGTCCTCCAGCTTGATGATGCCGAACTCCAACTCCGGCGGCTCGGTCGGCAGCAGGTTGTCACGCAGGACCTCGTCGGGGACCTCGTACACCTCGCCCTCGATCCGTACGTCGCTCGCCGGGTCGGGCAGCAGGCCGGGGCAGCGGTCGCCGATCGAGAAGAAACGGTGGCCGGGCGCGGTGCGGATCTTCGCGACCAGCGGCGCGCCCTCCAAGTGGTGGTGGAACGGGCCGCCTTCCATCGCCTGGCCGTTGAGGAACATGCGTGCCATCTGAAGTCTCCTGTTCGACGCGCGGCAGCGACCGCGACACAACGCGAGGACGGGTTGCGAGAGAATGTGCAGAACGACCGGGACCGCCCGATTGGACGCGCCCCACGACCGCCGGGGTGGTCCCGGCCGTTCCGCGTTCGTGGCGGGATGTGCGAACGGCTCGACTCAGTCGAGGAGTTCGTATCCCGGGAGGGTGAGGAAGTCGACGAAATCGTCGGCCAAGGCGACCTTGAGGAACAGGTCACGTGCCGCCGTCCAGCGGCCCGCCTCGAAGCCGGCGTCGCCCAAGTCCTCGCGCAGTGCGCCCAGTTCGTCCACGACGAGCCGGCGCACCAGATCGGCGGTCACCTTGTCGCCGCTGTCCGAGAGCACGACGCCGTTGTTGATCCACTGCCACACCTGGGACCGGGAGATCTCCGCCGTCGCGACATCCTCCATCAGGCCGAACACCGCGACCGCGCCGTATCCGCGCAGCCACGCCTCCAGGTAGCGCAGGCCCACGCCGACCGCGCCGTGCAGTCCCGCGCTCGTGGGCGAGCCGCCGGCGGAGGCGACGTCGAGCAGCTGATCGACCGTCACCTCGACCTCGTCACGCGTGCGTTCGAGCTGGTGGGGCCGCTCGCCCAGGACCGCGTCGAACGCGTCGCGGCACACCGGGACCAGGTCCGGGTGGGCCACCCACGAGCCGTCGAAGCCGTCGCCGGCCTCGCGGTCCTTGTCGTCGCGCACCTTGGCCAACGCCGTCGCGTTGGCGGCCGCGTCGCGGCGGGACGGGATGATCGCGGCCATGCCGCCGATGGCGTACGCGCCGCGCCGATGGCACGTACGCACGAGCAGTTCGGTGTACGCCCGCATGAACGGCGCCGTCATGGTCACCGCGTTGCGGTCCGGCAGCACGAACGCGTCGCCCGCGTCACGGAAGTTCTTGACGATGCTGAACAGGTAGTCCCAGCGGCCCGCGTTCAGCCCCGAGGCGTGTTCGCGCAGTTCGTACAGGATCTCGTCCATCTCGAACGCGGCGGTGACCGTCTCGATCAACACCGTCGCGCGGATCGAGCCGCGCGGGATGTCGAGCAGATCCTGTGCGGCGACGAACACGTCGTTCCACAACCGGGCTTCGAGGTGGCCCTCGATCTTCGGGAGATAGAAGTACGGGCCGAGCCCGCGGTCGAGCAACCGGGCCGCGTTGTGGAAGAAGTACAGCCCGAAGTCGACCAGCGCGCCGGCGGCCGGTTGCCCGTCGACCAGGATGTGTCGCTCGTCCAGATGCCACCCGCGCGGGCGCATCACGACCGTGGCCAACTCCTCGTCGGGGCGCAGCGCGTACGTCTTGCCCTCCGCCGTGGAGAAGTCGATCCGCCGTTCGTAGGCGTCGATCAAGTTGAGCTGGTGGGCCACCACGTTGTGCCAGGTGGGCGCGGACGCGTCCTCGAAGTCCGCGAGCCAGACCTTCGCGCCCGAGTTGAGCGCGTTGATCGTCATCTTGCGGTCCGCCGGGCCGGTGATCTCGACCCGGCGGTCCCGCAGCGCCGGGGGCGCCTGCGCGACCTGCCAGTCGGCGGCGCGCACGTCGGCGGTCTCGGGCAGGAAGTCGAGCCGACCCGTCCGCGCGATCTCCTCGCGACGGGCCTGGCGACGGGCCAACAGCGCGTTGCGGCGACCGCCGAATCTGCGCTGCAGGCTCGCCACGAAGCGCAGCGCCTCGGTGGTGAGCAGTTCGTCCGCCCGCGGCACGGAGCCGCCGGTCACAGTGCTGTGCTTGACGATGATGGCCGGCGCACTCACGGGTGACTCTCCTTCGCCGTCGACGTTCTTTTGTAGAGTGGACATTAGTTTCCGGGTAACGGAAGTTCAACAACTTGTTGAACAAACTTGCCCACCAATTTTGTTCACCATCCGTGTCGAGCACTTGGGCAAGCACTGTGTCGAGCACTGTGCCGAGCACATGTCGACGAGCGAGAGGACCGTGCGGTGGTCGCACTCAACTCAGGTACCCACGGCGGTTCGCCTGCGCACGGCCACAACGGCAAAACCGGGGCGGGAACGCGCACCGCCAACGGCGCGAGCGGCGGAGTCCAGTCCCTGGAGCGCGCGTTCGACCTGCTCGAACTGCTCGCCGACGCCGGCGGGGTCCTGACGCTCAGCGAACTCGCCGCGCGTTCGGGTCTGCCCATGCCCACGATCCACCGCCTCGTACGCACCCTGGTCGCACTGGGCTACCTGCGCCAGGACGCGTCCCGCCGCTACACCCTCGGCCCGCGCCTGATCCGCCTCGGCGAGACCGCCGGCCGCCTGCTCGGCAGTTGGGCGCGGCCCTACCTGGCCGAACTCATGGAGGCCACCGGCGAGACCGCCAACCTCGCCGTCCTGGAGGCGGGCGAGGTGGTGTACGTCGGCCAGGTCCCCTCCCGGCACTCGATGCGCATGTTCACCGAGGTCGGCCGGCGGGTCCAACCGCACTGCACCGCCGTCGGCAAGGTCCTGCTCGCCCAGTTGCCCGAGGCCGACGCCGTGCGCGTCCTGGGCGGCCGGCCACTCGCGTCGCACACCGAGCACACGGTGACCGATCCGGGCACGCTGCTCGCCCAGTTTCCGCGGATCAAGGCGCAGGGCTACGCGGTCGACGACCAGGAACAGGAACTCGGCGTGCGCTGCGTCGCCGTGGTGGTCCCGGGAGCGCCGACCGCGACCGCGCTGTCCGTGTCCGGCCCGGAGAACCGCATCCGCGCGATGGAGGAGGGCTGGATGACCACCAGGATGCAGGAGATCGCGTACCGCCTGGGCCAACGCCTGGGCGGCGGCGACCAGGACTCCACCCAGGCCGGCGCGAACTGACCGACCACCGGCCCGCCGAACCGTCCCCCACCCCCGCCCCGCCCCGCCGGACTCGGACGATGGCACCA
>NZ_WWJX01000478.1 GCF_009865215.1 Streptomyces sp. SID3343
CGCGCGGCGCTGCGCGGGCATCGGCTGGGCGCGGGGCGCCTGTTGGCCCCCGGGCTGGCCGCGGCGCAACGTTTGCTGAGCGGCCCGTCCCGGTAGGGCGTACGCGTTACGCGTTAACCCGTTACGCGTCTCTTGCGGGTTAGCGTGCCGCGTGCCGCGTGCCGCGTGCCGCGTGTTCGGGGCGGGCCGGCTCGTGCCGTGGGGGCGGCTTTCGGTCAGTCCTCCGCCCGCGCGCGCGAGCGTTCGAGTTCGCCGACCTCGCGTGCCAGGTTGGCGAGCATCCGGCGGTTGCGCAGATGCAGGAGGAGTTCGCTCGGCGGTCCCTCCAGGGTGGCGCCGAGCCCGCGCAGCGGGTGTTCGTCGACCACGACGACGGTGTCGTCGCCCCACGGGACGAGCTCGATGGCGATCCGCGCCGAGCCGAACGGCCTGGCCATCGCCTCCAGTTCGAGTCGGCGCTCGGGTTCGCAGATACGCACGACGCACTCGTCGTCGAAGGTCACCGGCCCGAAGCCCAGGACGTAGCGCAATCGCGCGCCCACCCGTGGCCACTCGTCGTCGGCCTGTTTGACGGTCCGGGTGCCCACCACCCACTCGGCGTAGCGTCGGGGGTCGGAAAGTACTTCCCACACGCGGGCGGGAGGGGCTTGGATCAATCGCTGTCGTTTGGCCACGACCGGCGACTACCCGCCGATGGGCGGCTTCACCGGCCGCACTGCCGGTTCCCTGCCGGGCGTACGCGACGGCGACCCCCGCAAGTGATCATCGCCCGGTGAATCGGCATGTTCGGCCACCGGCCGGGTAGCGGGCCGGCGACGTGTTCGAGCGGCGTGTCGCGGGCGAGGCGGCAGCACCCCGGGGGGATCGGCCGAACCCTCGACGGCAGGCATCGGCGAAGGAGTGGTGATGATGTACTCGGCATCGGGGCGTCGATCGATCCCGGCCCGCGGTTTCGCAACCGGTGGCGCCACGTGACCACGCTCGGCGTCGAGGAGGAGTATCTGCTCGTGGACCCCGCCGACGGCCTGCCGATGTCGGTGGCCGAGGCGGTACGGGTAGCGGCGGACCTGCAACCGGCCGTGTCCGGGGGCGAGGTGCAACCCGAGCTGTTGCGGGTCCAGGTCGAGGTGGCCACGCCCGTGTGCGAGACCCTGGACGAGGTCGGCGGGCACCTGTTGCGGCTGCGGCACGCGGTGTCGGCGGCGGCCGAACAGGCCGGTTGTCGCATCGCCGCGTCCGGCACGGCTCCGTTCGCGTCCCGGTCGCCGGTGGAGGTCACCGACACTCCCCGCTACCGGTCGTTGCACTCCGACGCCCCACGCCTGGTCGACGAGCAACTGATGAACGGTATGCACGTCCACGTGGCCGTCCCGGATCGCGACGCGGGGGTCGTCGTCCTCAATCGCCTGCGCCCGTGGCTGCCGGTTCTGGTGGCCATGTCGGCGAACTCCCCGGTGGCCGACGGTGGCGACACCGGTTTCGCGAGTTGGCGCACCATCGCTCTCGGCCGCTGGTCGGTCAGCGGGGTCCCGCCGGTGT
>NZ_WWJX01000479.1 GCF_009865215.1 Streptomyces sp. SID3343
GGGGTGGGAGTCGGGCGGGGTGAGAGGTGCGGTGCGGCGGGGTGCGGTGGCGGGGACGTCCCGGTACGGCCGGGCCAGTCTGCGGAGCCATGACGAATTCAGTCAAGGGTTTCGAGAGGATGAACTTTCCGGCCGACGGTGATCGAGGTCGTCACGCCGACCTGTCGAGATGCGAACCATCGAGAAATCTTCACATCAAGACTGGACGAATTCAGACGTGGATGCTTATCTTCTGACTGTTTCAGTCACCAAGAACTTCCCAAGGGGTGTCATGTCCGAAGTCACCCGACCGGGCAGCGGTCCGCTCGACGGCTGCCTCGTGCTCGACCTGTCCCGAGCCCTCGCCGGCCCGCACGCGGGGATGATGCTGGGCGACCTCGGCGCCCGCGTGATCAAGATCGAGGTGCCCGGGCGCGGCGACGACACCCGAGCCTGGGGTCCCCCGTTCGTCGGTCCCGAGGACGCCCGCGAGTCCACCTACTTCCTCGCCTGCAACCGCAACAAGGAATCGGTGACCGCCGACCTCAAGAGCGCCGAGGGCCGCGACCTGGTCACCCGGCTGGCCCGCCGGGCCGACGTGTTGATCGAGAACTTCCGCCCCGGCGTACTCGACCGCCTCGGTTTCACCGTCGAGCACCTGCACGAGCTCAACCCCGGTCTGGTCGTCCTGTCGATCAGCGGGTTCGGCCACGACGGGCCAGAGGGCGGCCGGGCCGGTTACGACCAGATCGCCCAGGGTGAGGCGGGCCTGATGAGCCTGACCGGTGAACCGGGCGCCCCCACCAAGGTCGGCACCCCGATCGCCGACCTCCTCGCCGGCATCTTCGGCGTCTCGGGAGTGCTCGCCGCCCTCCTGGAGCGGGCGACCACCGGACGGGGACAGGTGGTCCGTACGTCGCTGCTGTCCTCGATGATCGGCATCCACAGCTTCCAGGGCACCCGCTGGACGGTGGCCGGCGACGTCCCCGAGGCGACCGGAAACCAACACCCCTCGATCGCCCCGTACGGGCTGTTCCACTGCGCCGACGGCGACATACAACTCGCGGCCGGCAGCGAAACGCTGTGGCGGGCGGTCGCGGAGGTCACCGGCCTGGATCCCGACGACCCGCGCTACGCCGGCAACGCCGACCGGGTACGCCGGCGCGGCGAACTCGCCGACGAACTGGAGGCGGCGTTCGCCGGCGCGAGCGCGGCCGACTGGCTGGCCCGGCTCGACGCGGCGGGCGTACCGGCGGGCCGCGTTCGCGGCATCGACGAGGTGTACGCGTGGGAGCAGACCCGGCAGCAGGGGCTGATCGTCGACGTCGACCACCCCACTCTCGGCCCGATCAGCCTCCCCGGCCTCCCCTGGCGCTTCGACGGCGGCGGTCGCCGCGCGCACACCGCGCCGCCGACGCTGGGCCAGCACGACGCGAGCGTGCGGGCCTGGCTGGACGCGACCGACGCCACCGACTCGACCGACGCGACCGGCGCGACCGGCTCGACTGATGCGCTCCACGACGAACGGTCCGCGCCGGTGGACCAACAGCCCTTCGGGGAGGTCGACTTCGCCGACGCCGAGGCCGGCCGATGACGGTCCGACCCGCGCTCCGCGCCCGGCCGACCGCGCTCGACTTCGCCGGCGCCGTGCTCGACCCCGGCAGTTTCCACTCGTGGGACGAGCCCCCGGAACCGGCCCCGGGCCCCGGTGCCTACGCCGACGCGGTGGCCGAGGCTCGCGCCCGCAGCGGCGCGGACGAGTCGATCCGCACCGGCGAAGGCCGCGTCTCGGGACACCGAGTGGCCGTGCTGCTGGGCGAGTTCGGCTTTCTTGCCGGGTCGATCGGTACGGCCGCCGCGAACCGGCTGGTCGCGGCGATCCGCCGGGCCACCGCCGAGCGGTTGCCGCTGCTCGCGGCGCCCGCCTCGGGTGGTACCCGGATGCAGGAGGGCACGCCCGCGTTCGTGCGGATGATCGACCTCACCGCGGCGATCGTCGCGCACAAGGCCGCGGGGCTGCCGTACCTGGTCCACCTGCGCCACCCCACCACCGGCGGCGTGTTCGCGTCGTGGGGCTCGCTGGGCCAGGTCACCACCGCCGAACCCGGGGCGCTGATCGGCTTCTTGGGGCCGCGCGTGTACGAGGAGCTGTACGGCTCGCCGTTCCCCGAGCACGTGCAACGGGCCGAGAACCTGTATCGCCGGGGCGTGATCGACGCGGTCCTGACCACGACCGAACTGCGGCGCTTCCTCGCCGACACGCTCGACCTGCTCACCGGTGACCGGGCGGCCGCGCCGAGCACCGAGGCCGAACCGGCCGCCCCGGCGCGGCCCGCGCCGGACGTCTGGCAATCCGTCGGCCGCACCCGCGAACCGGACCGGATCGGCCTCGCCGACCTGCTGCGCGCCGCC
>NZ_WWJX01000480.1 GCF_009865215.1 Streptomyces sp. SID3343
ATGGTGTTCCAGAACTACGCGCTCTACCCGCACTACACGGTGGCCCGCAACATCGCCTACCCGCTGCGCCTGGCCAAGCGGCCCAAGGACGAGATCGACCGGCGGGTGCGCGAGGTCGCGGCGATGCTGGAACTGACCGACTACCTCGACCGCAAACCGGGCCTGCTCTCCGGCGGCCAGCGGCAGCGGGTGGCGATGGGCCGCGCGATCATCCGCGACGCGTCGCTGTTCCTGATGGACGAACCGCTGTCGAACCTGGACGCCAAGCTGCGGGTGCAGATGCGCGGCGAGATCGCCCGGCTCCAGCGCCGGGTCGGCACCACGATGATCTATGTGACGCACGATCAGGTCGAGGCGATGACCATGGGCCACCGCGTCGCGGTGCTCAAGGAGGGCCGACTCCAGCAGATCGGCACGCCCGACGAGATCTACCGCTCCCCCGCGAACACCTTCGTGGCGTCGTTCATGGGCACCCCGCCGATGAACCTGGTCGACGCGCGGCTGCGTACCGGCAAGACCGGTACCGAGGTGGTGGTCGGCGGTGTGCACGTGCTGCTGCCGAAGATCGAGCGGGGATATCAGGACGGCCCGGTCACCGTCGGCGTGCGGCCCGAGCACCTGCTCGACGCGTCGATCGCGGGGGCCGGCACGCCCGTCGGGGACGGCGCCACGCATGCGCGGATCCCGGCGATCGTCGAGTACGTCGAGGCGCTGGGCGCCGAGAAGAACGTCTACGTGACGCTCGGCGCGGAGCGCGGCGACGCCGCCTCGGCGGGCGCGCCGATCGCGTGCCGCTTCCCGGCCGAGAGCGCCGTGGTCGCGGACGCGAAGGTCGAACTGGCCCTGGACCCGAGCCGGATCCACCTGTTCGACGCCGAATCCGGGGTCGCGCTGCGCTGAGCCGTGCGTTGGGTGCCGCGCGCGGCCCCGCCCCAAAAGCCCGTGGATGCCCGGCCGTACGCCCGTACCGCCGGGCATTCGCGTACGGCGCCGCCGCCTGTCCGCGGCGGCGCCGACCCATCAGCACCCTCCCGGCGAACAAGCAAGGAGTCTTAACCGATGTTGAGACGATGGTGCACCATCCTGGCGACGACCGCGGCCATGTGCGCGCCGTTGGTCGTCGTCGCGCCCTCGGCGCGGGCGGCAACGACGTCGCCGACCGCCGAGAGCGCGCCGGCCGCGGCGGCGAACGCCGTACCGCAGGCCGGCCAGGTCCCGCTGCCGGTC
>NZ_WWJX01000481.1 GCF_009865215.1 Streptomyces sp. SID3343
GCCGTCCAGGGTCGGACAGCCCACGCCGGCGGTGAAGTTGCCGTCGGAGCCGCCGCCGACCGGGACACCGCGCAGCGGGGCCTGCCCCAGGCGGGACGCCGTGTCGGCGGCGAGGGCGAACAGCGCCTCGGACGCGGATGCTTCGAGCGGCGGCCGGTTGGGACGGCCCAGAACCTCGATTCGAGCGCCCGCGACGGTCGGGGCGAGAGCGCGAAGCAGTTCGTCCACGCGTTCCTGGGCCTTGAGTGTCGGTGTGCGCACGTCGACGGCGATCTTCGCGTGGGCCGGCACGGTATTGGCCGCGGAACCGGCCGTGATCACCGTCGGGGTCACGGTGGTGCGGAGCGGGCCCAGGGCACCGGCGTCGGCGCGGTCGGGCAGCGCGGCCAGGGCGAGGACGAGGTGGGCGGCCTCGATCGCCGCGTTGACGCCCTTCTCCGGCTCCAGGCCCGAGTGCGCGGCCTTGCCGTGTACCACCAACTCGTAGCGGGACACGCCCTTGCGCGCGATCTTGAGCGCGCCGCCGTCGGCGGAACCCTCCAGGACGAAGGCCGCCGTACACGCACGCGCGGCGTCCTCGATCAGTGCGCGTGACGTCGGGGAACCGATCTCCTCGTCACCGGTGACCAGGACACAGAGGCCCTCCCGCGACGTCGTCGAGCCGAGCGCGTGGAACATCTGCACGAGGCCGGCCTTCATGTCGAAGACGCCCGGCCCGCGGGCGATGCCGTCGACCACCGACCACGGGTGGGTGACCAACGAGCCGATCGGCCACACGGTGTCGTGGTGTCCCAGCAGCAGGACACGCGGTGCGCCGAACGTCCAGCGCAGGTGGGTCACACCGTCCACGACGATCCGCTCGGGGCTCGCCCCCAACAGGCGGGTTCCCTGTGCCGCGACGACCTCCGCGCTGTGCGCGACGGCCGCGAGGTCGGCGGTGAAGGATTCGCACCCGACGAGTTCCGCCAGGTCGGTGAGCATCGCCGAAGGGTCGAAGACGTTCGAGTCACTCATCGCAACCGTCCCGGTTGACGGGTGAGGCGACGGCATCCGATGCCACCGCCCGCTGTGACCGCGACGTTACGTCAGGTCGGCCCCGCGGCGTGGGTGGTTGGCGCCGATGCAGGCGGTACGGACTCCCTTGTCGATGCCGATGTCGATGTCGATGTCGTGTCGGTCTCGGTGGCCGGCGGCGGCGTACCGGGGGCGAAAGATCGGGGGCCGCGCGGCGCGTACGTCCCGAACGACCGGGCCGCAGTCGAATTCCCGGTGCGAAGAGCTCAGTCGGTGATGTACCACGAGCCGTCGAGGTATTCGAGGGTGCTGCTGCCGAGTTCGCTCTCGGAAAACGTGATCGTCGCCTTGACCGCCTCGGTCGGAATCTCGACCTTGGTCGGCCCCTTCGTCTCGACCAGTTTCGGGTCGATCGTCGCGGTCTGAAGGGCTTTCTTCTGCGCCGGCGAGATCATCGTGAACATCATGGCGAACGCCGACGCGCACGGACCGACGCCCTCGGCTTGTGCCTTCTTCGCCGCCGGCGCGGCGATGTCGCACACCGTGGCGGTGTCCTCTCGACCCACGGCGCGGAGGTACTGCTCGTAGCGCGAAATCGCCCCCGCCGTGGTCTTGGCCGGCGGTGCCTGCGTCTGTGACGCCTGCGGTGGGGTCGGTACGGCGGAGGTGGGCGGGGGCGCTTGTGTCGCGGTCGTCGGCGGCGATGTCGGTACCGCGGCGCCGGTCGACGGCGGGTCGGTCGGTGGCCGCGTCGCAATCGTCGCGGGCGGCGCCGATGACGGTGCCGTCGACGCCTTGTCCTTCGTACTGTCCGAGTCACACGCCGCCATCGACAACAACGCGGCCGCTACCGTCACGCTTACCAGGACCCGCACCCCGGTACCC
>NZ_WWJX01000482.1 GCF_009865215.1 Streptomyces sp. SID3343
TGACGGCTGCCGCCGCCGCGCTCCTGGTCGGCATCGGGCCGGGCGCGGGGAATTCTGGTGGCCCGCCTGCGTGGTCGCGCTCGCGGTCGAGGCGGCCAACGCGCTGTGGCTGCGCGGGCGGGAACCGGGCGTACCGGAGATCGCCGCGCTGTCGATCCCGCGTCGGGTCAAGGCCCTCGGTGAGTCCGCGCGCGCCGGGCGGTGGGCCGAGGCGGTGCGCTTCGTGACCGGCCTGCGCAGCGCGTGGTGGGTTGCGCGCGCGGCCGTTGTGGGTCTGGCCGTGGGCGTGCTGGGCGGCGGCGCGGTGTGGGGTGTCGTGGCGGGCGTGGCCGCGTTGTCGGGTTCGCTGTGGCTGGGGCCTCGGTCGACCGGGGACCGGCGGCTGCTGTGGGCGGCGATCCCGGTGAACCTGCTGGTGGTGGGGCTGGGCATCGGGGTGGTCTGGTCGGGCGAGCTGTCGCCGGACGACCACTACGTGTACCGGGAGAGTGGTTCCTCCGGCCCGGCCTACTACCCGTCCGGCAGCGGGGGATATGGGGATTCCGACACCGGCGAAGTCCTGATGACCACGACGAGTGGCCGACGAGTGGAGAACATCTATCCGTTCGACAGCCAGGGCCGTCCGCTCAAGGACGTCTTGTTGTTCGACCAGAACGGAAAGCAGTTGGGACTGGCGCCCGGCGAGTACGACGCGGTGTGTGCGCGGATAAACGACGGTAAGTCGGTGCCGTTGGTGGAAAGCCGAACCCGCCTGCCCTTCCCGCAACCCCGGGTGGTGCGGGACCCGACCACCGGGCAATGCCGGGTCGAGACGGGTGTCCCGTTCACGATCGCGATTCCGGTTCAGTCGGGGCAGGCGACGTCGGCTCCGCAGACCGGCCAGGCTCCGCAGTCCACGCAGGGTCCGCAGTCCACCCAGGCCCCGCAGTCGACTGCCCCGCCCGCGGCTTCGTCTGCGCCGCAGTCGGGGCAGCCCACTTCGCCCACGACCGCGCCCGTGTCGCCGCTCGGCGAGGCGCCCCCGGCGGCCACTCCCGGCGCGCCGAACGGGAGTTGAGGTCGACCCGGGCCGCGCGGCGGGTCTCGCCGACCGCCGCGCGCCGGCCGACGGCAGGTGTCCGGACAGTGCCCGCTCCGCTGTTCATCGGGCGTTGAGTGGTCGTTCAACACGGCATGGGACAACGGGCGGATGATTTCCTGCCCGGCCGCCGGTCGGCCTCCCGCGGCGCATCGGTAAGGTCTCTTATCCATGCTGACGTTTCGTGTACTGGGTGCGCTCGAAGCGTGGGACGGTGACCGGCGGGCCGACCTGCGTGGCCCGCGTCATCGGGCCGTGCTCGCCCGGCTCGTCCTGGCGCGTGGGCACGTCGTACCCGTCGATCGGTTGATCGAGGACCTGTGGCACGGGGAGTCGCCGCACCGCGCGCTCGGATCCGTACAGACCTTCGTGTCGCATCTGCGTCGCGCCCTGGAACCCGACCGGGCGCCGCGCACACCCTCGGCAGTGCTGGTGACCGCACCCCCCGGATACGCCTTCCGCGTCGGCAAGGACGAGGTGGACGCGTGGCGGTTCGAGGCCCAGGTACACCGGGCCGGGACGCTGCTCGGAGCCGGAGCCGCCGAGGACGCGCTGCGTGAGTTGACCGCGGCGTTGGACCTGTGGCGCGGCCCCGCGTACGCGCAGTTCGCCGACGAGCCGTGGGCCCGCCCCGAGGCGGCCCGGCTGGAGGAACTGCGGCTCGTCGCGGTCGAACGGCGGGCCGAGGCCGGCTTGGCGATCGGCCAGGCGTCCGGGATCGTGCCCGGCCTGGAGGCGCACGCCGCCGCCCATCCGCTGCGCGAGGAGAGTTGGCGGTTGCTTGCGCTCGCGCTGTATCGGTGCGCGCGTCAGGGGGACGCGCTCGCGGTGCTACGGCGGGTACGGGCCGCGCTGCGCGACGAGTTGGGGGTCGAGCCGGGGGCGCGGTTGCAGCGCCTGGAGGCGGACATCCTGGCGCACGCGGCGGATCTGGACGTGGCGCCTGTGGCGGGGGGCGGGGG
>NZ_WWJX01000483.1 GCF_009865215.1 Streptomyces sp. SID3343
ATCGGGCGGGCGTCAATGGGGTGGTCGGGGGTCATCGGGCCGGGGCGGACGGGTTCGAAGTGCAGTTCGTCGTCGATGAGGTTGACGGCCCGGCCGAACCGGTCGACGACCGACAGGCGGGTGAACGCCATTTGTCCGGCGCGTAGTTCGTGGAAGACGGAGTCCTTCCAGGGTTGGCCGCCGTACTTGGGCGGGGTACCGGGGACCGGGGCCGGGCTGTCGGTTCGGTCGACGAGGGCCTCGACGGATCGGGGCGGGCGCCGGGCGGCGCCGGGCTCGCGCTGTTTGAGGGTTGCGCCGAATCCGTCGAGGGTCTGGGAGAGGAGGTCCTTGCGCCGGGCGTCCTCGCGCAGCCGGCGCATCAGGTCCCGGGGCAGGTCGGCGCGATGGGCGGCGTAGTTGTCGATCTGTCCGGCAAGGGCGTGGCCGGCGCTGGGGGTGAGGATCTGGCGGCCCGTCACCTCGACGTGTTCGGGGATCCGTCCTTCGCCGGTCCAGCGGTAGCGGGTGCCGTCGAAGCGCCGGCAGGCCCGGCCGTCCTCCTCGTAGGCCGGCGGCGTGTAACCGGCCTTCCACATGAGGTAGAGCGGCTGCCAGGGCCGGCGCCACGCGTCGGTGCCGTATTCGGGGAGTGCGCCGGTGACCTGCTCCGGTTCGACGGTTCCCGGGTTCGGGGTGCGGGCGAGGATGAAGAACTCGGTCAGTGCGGCCGAAACGATGACGGGTAGTCCGCCGGTGGCGATTCGGGCCACGTCGGTGGCGACCGAGCCTGCGTCGGTCGCTCCGATGGCGGTGACCAGGCGGTCGCCGGGCCGGCAGGGCGGAGCCGCGGGTGAGCGGGGCGTTGAGGTTCGCGCCCTGCAGGAGGACGACCGGGTCG
>NZ_WWJX01000484.1 GCF_009865215.1 Streptomyces sp. SID3343
CCGTCGGCGAGACAGGCCACCGTTGGTGAGACAGGTCGATGTCGGCGAGACAGGCCACCGTCGGTGACAACGGGCCGCGAAGTCTTGCAGACGATCGCCACGCTCTTTGGTCACACTCTCTCCGACCCCGATGGGCCGCGCCCCGCCGTCCGGCGGAAACGTCACGGGCCCGGGAGGGCTCGACGCCTGGTCTCGCGGAGGTCATTCCCGTCACCCACTCGGCCGTCCCCCACCCGTGCGCCCCCGCCACCCGCACGCGACGCCCGCACATTCGGCGTACCGGACACGCCTCCCGGCGCCGGTCGTTGCCGGGCAACCGACCGATGCGCTGCCTACGCTTCCACCCGGGGGTACCGAGCCGGGCGACGAAAGTGCGACGACGTGACCAGTGCAGGTACCCACATCCCCGTCGACCCGGTCACGGCCGGGCTCCGGGAAATCCGCGAGCGCCTCGGCCGGATCACCGACGGCGAGGTCGCGAACTACATCCCCGAACTCGCGCGCGCCGACCCCGATGCGTTCGGGATCGCGGTGGTGAGCATGTCCGGACACCGCTACCTCGCCGGGGACACCGACGTGGCGTTCAGCATCCAGTCCGTGTCCAAGCCGTTCGTGTACGCGCTCGCCCTCGCCGACCTCGGCCTGGACGCCGTCCTGCGCCGGGTCAACGCCGAACCCAGCGGCGAGGCGTACAACGCGATCAGCCTCGAACCCGGTACGGGCCGCCCGGCCAACCCCATGGTCAACGCCGGCGCGATCGTCACCACGTCACTGATCGTCGCCCCCGACGCGGCCGCGCGCTTCGAGCGCATCCGTGCGTGCCTGTCCGCGTTCGCCGGGCGCGATCTCGACGTCGACGAGCAGGTGTACGCCTCCGAGGCCGCCACCGGCGACCGCAACCGCGCCCTGGCCTACCTGATGCGCGGCGCGGGCTCGCTCGTCGGCGACGTGCACGAGATCGTCGAGACCTACTTCCGACAATGCTCGGTGCGGGTGACCGCAGCCGACCTGGCGGTGATGGCCGCGACCCTCGCCAACGGCGGCGTCAACCCGCTCACCGGCGTGACGGTGATCCAAGAGCCGGTCGCCGTACAGGTGTTGGCGCTGATGGCGACGTGCGGTCTCTACGACGAGGCCGGCGCGTGGCTGCTGCGTGCGGGCCTGCCGGCCAAGAGCGGTGTCTCCGGCGGCCTGATCGCCGCGAGCCCGGCACGGCTCGGCATCGCCGTGTACAGCCCACCACTGGACGTGGCGGGCAACTCGGTACGCGGTGTCAAGGCCCTCACCGAGGCGTCCGAACGCTTCGCCCTGCACCTCATGCACCGGCCGCTGCAGCAAACCCTGACCGTCACCGACCGCAGCACCGCACGCGAACACCCCTCGGCCCGACCCCGCGACGCCGCCGCGACCGCGATCCTGCGCCGCGACGGCCGGCGCATCGCGATCGTCTCGGCCCAGGGCACCCTGGAGTTCACCGAGACCGAGCGACTGCTCAACGAGGTCCGCACCGCCCTGCCCCCGGCCCCCGGATGGCTGGTGCTGGACCTGGAGCGGGTCACCCACGTGGCCAAGGGAGCGGCGGCGATGCTCGGCGCGACACTGGGCGACCTGGTCCGCTCGGGCTACGAAGTCGCGGTGACCGCACAGGAGTCGATGGCCAAGGAGGCGCACCGCGACGGCGACACGTGGACGGTGTTCGCCGGCCGTGAGCAGGCCGTCGCATGGTGCGAGGACCGCCTGTTGGCGGGACGGGGCTGAACGGTGAACAGCCGGGTCGAACCGTCGAGCGAAGCGGTACAGTTTTTCCATGTACATCTCGTCCTGCCCGAGCTGGTGGCGCTCCCCATAGGAGCGGCCACTTCTCGCGCATGACCGGGGCCGTTCGATCGGACGGCCCCTTTGCGTTCCCTGGATCAGGGGCGTGCGTGTCGTCCGAGCGGATGCGACCCCCGACGGCCACACCCGCACCTCGACAGCCACACTCGCGCCCCGACGGCAACCTCGCGTTCCGACGGCAGCCCTCCAGGAGAACCGCATGACCATCACCCACGACACCCGCGACACCCGCGCCGGCTCCGCCGATCCCACCGCGGTCCCCGAGACCCTGGAAGAGCGCGTGCGCCGAGACCCCACCCGCTTCCGGGTGTCCACCGGCGACCGGCCGACCGGCCGACTGCACCTGGGCCACTACTTCGGCACCCTGCACAACCGGGTCCGCCTCCAGAACCTCGGCGTCGAGATGTTCCTGGTGATCGCCGACTACCAGGTGCTGACCGACCGGGACGTCGCCGATCGTCTGTCGGAGCACGTCGAGGGCCTGATCCTCGACTACCTCGCCGTAGGTGTCGACCCCGCCCGAACCACGGTCTTCACGCACAGCGCGGTCCCGGCCCTGAACCAACTGCTGCTGCCCTTCCTCAGCCTGGTCTCGGTCGCCGAACTGGGCCGCAACCCGACGGTCAAGGACGAGATCGCGCACTCCCGACAGTCGGCGGTCAGCGGCCTGATGTTCACGTATCCGGCCCACCAGGCCGCCGACATCCTGTTCTGCAAGGCCAACCTCGTTCCGGTCGGCCAGGACCAACTGCCCCACCTCGAACTCACCCGTACCGTCGCCCGGCGCTTCAACGACCGCTACGGCAACGGCACATCCGTGTTCCCCGAGCCCGACGCCCTGCTGTCGGCCGCACCGCTGCTCCTGGGTACGGACGGCACCAAGATGAGCAAGAGCCGCGCCAACTCGATCGCCCTGGCCGCCGACGCCGACGAGACCGCCGCCCTGATCCGGGGCGCCAAAACCGACAGCGACCGGCACATCACCTACGACCCGGCCGCCCGCCCCGAGGTCGCCGGCCTGGTCCTGCTGGCCGCGCTGTGCCTGGACCGCGACCCGCACGCGATCGCCGCCGACATCGGTACCGGCGGCGCCGCCGCGCTCAAGCGCACCGTAACCGAGGCCGTCAACGAGTACCTGGCCCCGATCCGCGCCCGCCGCGCCGAGTACGCCCGAGACCGCGATCATCTCCGGGGCATCCTGCGCGAGGGCAACGCCCGGGCCAACGCCGTCGCCGACGCCACCCTCAAGGAAGTACGCAGTGCCATGAACGCCGACTACTGAACGCCGGGTGGGCGGGTCGGCTCGCTGCCGTACCGGTCATCGGCCGACCCGACCCCTCACGGTACTCATTCGCCGACTCGCTCACTTGCTTACCGACTTACTCGGTCACTTACTCGCTCGGTCACTTACTCGCTCGGTCACTTACTCCCTCACTCACTCAGTGGCTCGGTCACTCGGCCGGTCACTCACTCACAAGGTGGGTCGGGCAGGCGAGCGCCCGTCGTCCCTACGCGGATCGAGCGGCGAACGGGGCCGGGCGGAGGATCGCCGACGGCGCGTTCGCGGGGGGCTCGTCTACTCGCCGGCCGTCCCGTCCAGGTGCGCGCGCAGGATGGTGGCGAACTCGTCGGCGCGCGCCAGTTGGACGCGCAGTGCCTCGCAGCGTTCGCGGGTGGTGGCCTCGAAACCCCGGACGACCTCGAC
This sequence comes from Streptomyces sp. SID3343, assembly GCF_009865215.1. GTDB lineage: Bacteria > Actinomycetota > Actinomycetes > Streptomycetales > Streptomycetaceae > Embleya. The sequence goes on from NZ_WWJX01000484.1 coordinate 3,542, forward strand.
CAGCGTTGCTCGTTCGACCGCGTGGACCGTGTCGTCGTCGAGGCGGTCGGTGGCGGCGAGCAGGTCGCGCATCTCCTCCAGGGAGAAGCCGAGCGGTTTCATCCGGCGGATGAGCATCAGTCGTGCCACGTCCGGCTCGGTGTACAGGCGAAAGCCGCCCTGGGAACGGGCGGAGGGCACCACGAGGCCGACCTCGTCGTAGTGCCGGATCGTCCGCAGCGACAGTTCGGTGCGCTCGGCGACCTCGCCGATCTGCATGTGCGGGTGGTCCACGAATGCCCCTTCGCCTACTCGTCCGGGGCAACCCCGAACCTGATCTCTACCGTAACGTTAGGGTAGGGTTTCTCGTCGACGGGGCATTGCCGTGCCTCGTCATGATGCCGCAGTGACGTTCTCGTCCTGCGGCCGGGCGGAAGGAGCGCGATGACTGTGGACCGCGCCGCCTCGTGCCCGCTGTGACTCGCTGACGCCGGCGCCCGCCA
>NZ_WWJX01000485.1 GCF_009865215.1 Streptomyces sp. SID3343
GCGCCGGCGGCACCCCGCCGCCCTCACCGGCCACGCTCGCGAGCCAGTCGCAGAGCCTGGCCACGTCCGGGCCGTGCAGCGCGTCGGTCTCGGCCAGGATCGGCATCGCGGCGCGCAGCGTGGCCGGTTGCGGAAGGGGTCCGCGCACGTCGGGCTCCAGACCGTACGCGTAGGCCCCGTCCGGGGTTTGGTAGGCGCGGAGTGCGGCGAGCACGCCGTCGGGGGCGTGCTCGACCTCCGAACCCTCGACGTCACTGACGCCCTGGACGCCCTGGGCGCCGAACAGATGGACGAAGCGGCGCTGTTCCAAAACCCGTCCCGACGTCCAGAGGAATCGTCCGGCCCGCTCGATCGTGTCGTCCGTGATCAACATGGCGTCGACGCTAAGCGTCCGGCGTCGCCGCGTCTTGAACGAATCGGACACCGGGCGCGTCGCCCCCGCCGTGAGTCGGTCGTCCCGTCCGGCAACCGCATGTCGGAGGCGGGTGCCAGGATCGTGGTCACCACGCACACGGAGAACAGGAGCACGCCGAGATGACCGACGCCGTGAAAGGCCCTGCCGGTTACTTCCCGTCGATCGAGCAGAAGTACGGTCGGCCGATCGCGGAGTGGAAGGATCTCGTCCGCTCCTCGCCCCTGACCAAGCACATGGAACTCGTGTCCTGGCTCAAGACCGAGCACGGCATGGGGCACGGCCACGCCAACGCCCTCGTCGCCCACACCCTCGCCGAGGACAACGCCACGTGACCCGGTCGGTCGTCGAGCACCGCTAGCGGCCGGGCCGAGCCGATGCGCGGGCACCGCGCGCGAGTGTGCACATACGCACGCCGACCTGGTACTTGCATGGCGAGCCGCACGGGGATGTGTGCGGCGACCCGCAACGCGGCCGGGTGGGCGGACCCGCGCGGT
>NZ_WWJX01000486.1 GCF_009865215.1 Streptomyces sp. SID3343
GGCCTGCGGGACCGAGCGCGCGGCCGCGGCGATGCCCGCGACCCGATACGAGCGCGCGCCGCCGTGGGCCCCGATCTCCACCCGATCGCCCACCTTCGCGTGCGCGCGCCGGGCGAGCCCCTCGTCCAGGACGACCTCGTCGTCGGCGGTCGGCGCGGCGCCCGCCGCGAGCGAGTACGGCGTCAGCGCGGCCGACTCCCACGCGTGACCCTGGGCCTTCGCGGTCGGTCCGGCCCCGAGCAGCGCGGTGTCGAAGGTCCGCTCGCCGATGGCCGATCGGACCCCTTCGAGCGATCGGAGCCGGTCCACGAGGGCGCCGTCGAGTGGGACCCGTTCGGCGAGCACGACGTCGTCGTCCTTGTCGTCCGAATCGCTCTTCGGCAGCGTGAACGACCGGTCGCCGGTGACCAGAAGCGAAGCCTGGGCCAGTCGCTGCGGGGGCGCGTTGTTGCGGATGCCGGTCTCCAGCAAGCCACCGCACGCCATCACCATCGTCGCGCCGAAGAACAGCGCGAGCGACGTCGCGACGAAGCTGCCCGCCCGAAAACGCAGCGTGCGCAGCGCGAGCCCCCACATCAGCGCGGTTCCCGGAACGGCGCGGGCGTGCGGTGGATCCGTGCGCTCTCGTCCCACGTGCCCAGGTGGGTCATCCGGTCCGCGATCGCGTCCGCGCCGGGCGCGGCGAGCTCGTCGGCGATCCGACCGTCGGCGAGGAAGACCACGCGGTCGGCGTAGGACGCGGCGATCGGGTCGTGCGTGACCATCACGATGCTCTGCCCGTCCCGATCCACGGATTCCCGCAGCAGGCCCAGGACTTCGGTCGCGGTGCGGGTGTCGAGCGCACCGGTGGGTTCGTCGGCGAACAGTACGTCGGGCCGGATTGCGAGCGCACGGGCGATCGCGACGCGCTGTTGCTGACCGCCGGACAACTCGTGCGGGCGGTGCCGGGCGCGGTCGGTGAGTCCGACCCGGGCGATCACGTCGGCGATCAGACGCCGGTCCGCGCGCTTGCCCGCGAACTTCAGCGGCAGGGTGATGTTCTGTTCGACGGTGAGCGTGGGCAACAGGTTGAACGCCTGGAAGACGAAGCCGATCCGCTCGCGGCGCAACCTGGTCAGCGCGGTCTCGTTCAACCCGGCGAGGTCGTGGCCCGCGAGCACGACCGAGCCCGAGGTGGGCCGGTCCAGGCCCGCCGCGCAGTGCAGGAACGTGCTCTTGCCCGAACCGGAGGGGCCCATCACGGCGGTGAACGTGCCGACGTCGATCGAGAGCGTGATGCCGTCGAGGGCGGCGACCGCGGCCGAGCCCTTGCCGTACACCTTGCGCACCGCATCGAGCCGAACTGCCGGTGCGCTACCGGTGTCCCGTCGTCGAACCCGCATCGAATCCCCGTCCACGCCCGACTCTCCCGCCGTCTCGCCCGCGCCCTGCGGTCTCGAAACAACGCTAGGAGCGCGAAGCAGACCCGCCCATGGGAGCAACCACCGGGTCGAGGCGGGGGTAAACCCCCCTGTCCCGTCCGCCCCGAACCCCGGTGGACTGCGCCGAAGTGTGTACGCCGGATCGTCCCGACGAACGGTGCCTCGGACCCGTACGCGCGCCTAGCCTCGCTGTGAACCGGCGGACGGCACCGAGCCGGCGGCGGACGAGATCGAGGAGAAGACGTGACGAAGACCGGACGCGAACTGCTGATCGGGACGGCCACCGCCGTGGTCGGCGGCGCGCTCAAGCTGTTCGCGGACGACGTGGACACGCCGGTGATCGCGCTCGGCAAGATCGGGGTCGTACTCGTGATCGTCGGCGTCGCCGAAGTGCTGTACGCGCTCTACTCGATGACCCGCGGCCGGGCCGCGTGACCGCGGCCGCCCCCGCGCAACCCGAGCGATTCGCTCAGCCCACGCCACGGTTCGGGCGCCTGCGATACGCGACGAGGGCGAGCACGCCGACACCGAGCAGGGCGGCGCCCGCCATCGTCAGCAGCAGCCGGCGTCCACCTGCCCCGGCCGTGGCGATCACGGAGTCGGCGGACTGCGGGCGAGACGTGGGGTCGTCGGTCGCGACGGCCTCGCTCTCGACGGCGTGCGGCGCCTCGCCCGCTCCGCCGGTGTCCGCCTTGCCGGGCCGCTGCGGTCGCGGCAGGACCACGTCGAGCGGTCGGTGGTCGGGGCGCGCGACCTCGACGTGCACGGTGGTGGTCGCCTGCCGGCCGAGTCGATCGGACACCGTGTACATGAACGAGTCCGTGCCGGTCGCGCCCGGCCCCGGGGTGTATCTCAACACCGCGTCGGGGCCGGTGCGAACCGGGTCGTCGAGCTGGACGACCAGACCGTGCGGGGCATTGGTGTGCGACAGGATCGACAACGCGTTGCCGGTGTCGTTGGCGAGCACGAGTACGTCGACGGACTGCCCCGCCCGGGCGATCACCCGATCCTCGACCGCGTGCGGTCCGGGCGGTACGACCGGCGCCGGTACGTCGATCAGCCGGACCCGGCCGGCGAGCGTGTCCGCGTAGGCAAGCGCCCCGTCGCCGCGCACCGCGAGACCCTCCGGCGTGGTCAACGCGACACCGGACGCCGGTAAGCCCTCGCCGGCGCGGTCGACTCCGCCACCCGCGACGGTGTCGATCACCCCGGCCGGTGTCACCCGACGGATCCGTCCGGCACGGTCGTCACCGATGTAGACCGTGCCGTCGGGGGCGATCGCGAGCGACTGCGGAAGCTGGAGCACCGCCGAGCCGGCGGGCCCGCGGTCGCCGGCCGCGGGCGGTGGTCCGGTGACGGGTACGTCCGCGCCGGCGAACGTGGTGATCGTCCCGGCCGTGTCCACCCTGCGCACGCGGTGGTGGCCTCGGTCGACGATCAGCAGGTTGCCCGCCGGATCCACCGCGACGCCGCCGGGCTCCGCCACCGCGGCCCGCACGGCG
>NZ_WWJX01000487.1 GCF_009865215.1 Streptomyces sp. SID3343
AGGACGTGATCGGCGCGAAAGCCCAGCGTGTAAGCCCCTTCGCCCCGCCGGATCAACCACACCTCCCACGGTGGACGCCCGTCCCGTACGAACGGCTCGGAGACCATCAGCCGGCCCGTCCGCGCCCCGTCCTTGTCTCCGGGCAGATCGACCTCGCGCACGTGATCGGCGAAGGTCACGTCGTCCACGCGCCGCGCGTGCCGCCCGTCGCGGCCGACCCGATATCGCAACGCCCCTACCGTCTCACCCCGTTCGGCGACCCGCGCCCGCAACGCCCCGACCGGGGGCGGGGTTCCCTCGAAATCGAACAGGAACCCGGTCGGCAGGGGCTCTCCCAACGGCCGGCGGAACGCCAGGTCGATCGCCCGCAGCCGAAACGACGATGGCAACTTTTCGAGCACACGATCCCGACCTCTCCCACATCACGGCGGGCCACCCCGATCCACACCCGACCGGCCCGTCTCCCGACCACGACAACGACCAAGAGCCGCTCCGGTCACCGTCGGACCTCCTTCCGCCGCCGTCACCCGCCCCGACCACACACGCACATGTTCGTTCGAACACACGTGTGTTAGAACTGAGCCATGACCGTTGCCGATCGTTTGGACGTGACCTTGCGGTTGGTGCAGGGATCCGAGCGGCTCTCGGTGTCGGAGTTGTCCCGTCGCCTGGGCGTCTCGGAGATGACCGTGCGCCGAGATCTGGACGCGCTGGAGCGCCGAGGACTGGTCCGGCGGGTGCGCGGCGGCGCGGTCGCCACGCTCGCGCGCGACGAGGGC
>NZ_WWJX01000049.1 GCF_009865215.1 Streptomyces sp. SID3343
TGGCGGGCGCCGGTGACGAGGTCGCCGAGTTGTGGCGCGGCGACGCGGCGCGGGCCGTTGCCCTGGTGCGCGAGCCGGCGGCCTGCGGGAAGTTCACCGCGGCCGAGGTCCTGGGCGCGGCGGCCGTCGGTGCCGGGCTGCCGGCGCTGAACGACGCGGGCACGGCGTCCGATCCGAGCATGATGGCCGAGCAGTGCCTGGGAGCCGTTCCCTACCTGGTGCTCGCGGTGGCCCTGGCGCCCGCAGACCTGGATCGACCCGATCAGTACTCCATGGTGATGCCCGTTCACAGCTCATCAACAAAGTCACCGCCGGCACGGTCGGCTTTTTCTTCGCACGGTTCTCCGGCGGCACGGTCGGCATCGACAGAACGGAGTTCTCCGGCGGTACGGTCGACTTCGACAGTGCGTTGGGGAGTTGCCCGGTCGGATTGTCGTTCGAGGCCGGGGTCCCCTACCGGTGGGGCTGACACTTGCCCCGACATGGACTGCGGTCCCTTTAAACGTGGTCTTGGGATGCAGCGATACTGCGGTGCCGGTCGCATCGAGATCGCCCGGGGTGACGGTGAGCCAGAGGTATGCGGTGGCGTGAAAGCCGAACCGGGCCGGCGCGAGGTCCACCGCGATGTGCAGTGCCCCGGAGGACAGCCCTATGGCGACCTGTTGCCGGTGGACCGTTTCACCCGCCCCCGCCCCCGCCCCGCCGCGCCTGACCCGCCGACGGGGGCCGGTCCTCCGGCTTGACTTCGAGCGCGCTCCAAGTCCTAGTGTCGGAGGCGTTCGTCAGCCTCTCGAGGTACCGCCCGGTCTGCCGGGCAGGAGGAGTATCCGCGCATGATCACCCGAACCACGCTCGGCTCGCCCGGTCTCACCGTCAGCGCGATGGGCCTGGGGTGTATGGGGATGAGCGAGAGCTATGGCGCCGCCGACTGGGACGGCGGCCTGGCCACCATCGACCGGGCCCTGGAGCTGGGCATCACGTTCCTGGACACCGCCGACGCCTACGGCACCGGGCACAACGAGGTGCTGGTGGGCCGGGCCATCCACGGCCGCCGGGATCAGGTGCAGCTGGCCACCAAGTTCGGCATCGACCGCAGCGCCGGCGACCGGGCACGCCGCATCCGCGGTGCCCGGGACTACGTGCTGCGCGCCTGCGACGCCTCGCTGCTGCGGCTGGGCGTCGAAGTGATCGACCTGTACTACGCCCACCGCCCGCCCCAGGACGTGGAGATCGAGGAGACCGTCGGGGCGATGGCCGAGCTGGTCGAGGCGGGCAAGGTCCGCCATCTGGGCCTGTCCGAGGTCGACGGCGAGCTGCTGCGCCGGGCGCACGCGGTGCACCCGATCACCGCGGTGCAGAGCGAGTACTCGCTGTGGACCCGCGACGTCGAGGCGGTCACCCCGGTGATGGCCGAACTGGGGGTCGGGCTGGTGCCGTACTCGCCGCTGGGGCGGGGGTTCCTGACCGGCACCCTGGACCGCTCCACGCTGGGCGAGAAGGACTTCCGGCGTGCCAACCCCCGCTTCGCCGGCGAGGCGGGCGAGGCCAACGAGAGAATCGCGCAGACCGTGCGCGAGGTGGCCGACCGGCTGGGCGCCACCCCGGCCCAGGTGGCGCTGGCCTGGGTGTACGCCCAGGCGGAGCGGCTCGGGGTGGCGGTGGCGACCATTCCGGGCACCCGCAGCCCGGCCCGGCTGGAGCAGAACGCGGCCGCGCTGGAGCTCACCCTGGACGCCGAGGCGCTGGCCGCGCTGGACCCGCTGAGCGACAAGGTGACGGGCGAGCGCTACACCCCCGCGCACACCGCTGAGGTCGCGCGGGGTTAGCCGGTGGGCTCGACGCGCACGACCGCAACGAGCACGGCACAGTCTCGGTTTGCGTCCGCTATGACGCGCACGAGAAGACCTGGAGCGAACCGCCGGCCTACCTGTTCCAGAGCTTCCACGGTGGCACCCAACGCGGAATGTCCAGCACGACCGTCCGGCGCCTGATCGGTAGGGCATGCGACGAACTCGCGCTGACACACCCGCAGTTCAAGAACATCAGTCGCAAACGCGCGACGTGCTCGTCGGCCGGCCTGCTTCACCGTGGTCCGTGGGCTCTCGTGTCACGGTGAAGCGAGCAGGCGTGCGCGCAGTGCGTCGCGCATAGTGTCGTCCACGCCGAGAGCGTCGCGCAGGTATGCGTCGATGCTCCCGTGCCGGGCGCGGACGTGGTCCAGGGCGGTCGTGAGGTATTCCGGGCGCACCGTCAGGGCGGGCCGTATCAGTCGGGTGACCGGCGAGTCGTCCATCGGCAGCGGGGAGGCGGCGTTGGAGAGGAGGTACTCCTCGACGACGGCGCTCTCGTCGAGGCCCGCGGCGAGGAGGACGAGGGCCACGAGCCGGCCGGTCCGGTCCTTGCCCGCGGAACAGTGGACGAGTGCGGGTGTGTTGGCCGGGTCGCACAGGTCGCGCAGCGCCGCGCCGAACGTTCGGTGCGGGTCGTCCGCCATGGCCGTGTAGAAGTCCGCCATCTGCCGGGCCATGGCGTCCTCGAGTTCTTCGGGGGTGCCGCCGCCGAGGTAGTCGGCGAGCCCGGCCATGTCGCGGTTGGCGAGGTGGGCGCGCAGGCGCAGGTACGGATCCGGTGCCGGGAGGTCGAAGGCGAGGCGACGGGCGCCGTCGACGCGGATCGTCCCCTCGGCTTCGACCTCGGGTGTCGACCGCAGGTCGACGATCAGCCGGATACCCAGCTCGGCGAGCAGACGGATGTCCTGCGCGGTGGCGTCGGCCGGGTGAGCGCTGCGGTACAGGACGCCGGAGGCGACGGTGCTTCCGCCTGGCGCGCTCGGCCCGCCGATGTCGCGCCAGTTGCCGATCTTTTGCGGGAGGATGCCGGGGGCATGCATGCGTGTTCGTCCTTGGTTCGCGATGGGTGGAGTGAAACGGCCGGGACCCCGGGCGGTGGTCACGGGCGAGCCGGCCCGCGCGGGAAGCGGCGGACCGGTTCGGGCGGGGCGATGGAGGGGGCGTTCAGCTCCGCGGGCTCGGATGGCCGCAGCGGAACAGCGGCTCCCGGGTGTCGAAGGGGACGTCCTCGCGGGCGTCTTCGACCGCCGTCATCGACGAGGGCAGGTCGAACGGCAGGGTGCCGGCGGTCGGGTGCATGCCGAAGACGGCGTCCAGGAACAGGTCGTCGTCCGCGCCGAAGTCGGCGATGAGCGTCGTGGCGGCCGCCGCGAGTTCGGTGAGGATCGCGGCGCGGTCGAGGAAGACGCCGACGGCCGTGGGGACGGTCGCGCACAGGGCGCGCAGCCGCGCGAGTTCGGTCGCTGGGAAGTCGAGGGATCCGGCGTGGAAGTGCCGTTCCAGGAACCCTTCGCGGGACTCGTAGGGGGCGTGGACGCGTACGACGGTCAGGTCCGCGTCCTCGGGCCGACCCACCACCGTGCCGTACCGGGCCGCGACTTCGGCGTCGACGCCGTCGACGTACAGACGCGGACGCGCGGTGCCCGCGAACGGCTCGCCGGTGAGTCGGACGAGCGCGCGCCGCTGTGCGCGTCGGCCCAGGTCGACGTGGACCGGGTTCCCGACGACGTGTTCGGCGAGGGCAGGGTCGGTGTACGGGTCGTCGAACAGGCCGAGCCGGAACTTGTCGCCGGAGGATCCGTCGCGCGGATTCGTCGATGCGCGCCTCGGTGACCGCGCCGGACCGCACGACGTCGATGATGAGGTCCGTCCGTGTCTCGCCGCCGAGTTGGTCGACGCCCGCGTCCAGCATGAGCGTGACCTGCTCGGCGAGGGTCAGGTGCGCGACACCCCAGTTCCTTGGCGGCAGCGACACGATCCCCGGCACCTCCATGCCCGTGAGCACGTTGAAGTCGCTGCACACGACGCCGTCGAAACCGAAGCGCTCCCGAAGCAGCCCGGTCAGGACGACGAGGCACAGACGACGGCTCTGCGTCGCGAACGCGTCGGATTCGTCTTCCAGACGTACAACCTCGAAGTAGGCCGCAGCATCGAGGCAACCACCGAATGTGCGCATCAGTTGATCTCGATCACGCCGCGGTGAGCTTGGGGCGCTCGACCAGGTGCCCGCGTTCGAAGCGGGTCCGGCCCGGACGAGCGGGACGAGGTGGGCGTCATGGACGCGAAGGTGTCGTCGAGGCTGTGTCCCTGGGGGCGTTGTCGAACGGTGGGGAGCAACTTTCGGTAGTGGTGCAGGGGCTCCCGGGGTGCGTTGGCATCGACAGGAGAAATGGTGCCGGAACGGCCCTTCCGGTCGGAGTCCTCGTCGACCCGGGGCGGCCCCGTGGTGCGTTTTCCGCCGCGAAGGTCGCTCGGATGATGGCGGCTTTGTTTTTGCGGGCCCTCCGCCTTACGGATTTACGAACTGGTCGGCGTAAGCCGAGGTCGGTTCGATCGGTGTGATGATGTCGATCAGGACCCCGTCGGGGTCGGCCAGGATGAAGTGTCGCTGGCCGAAGTCCTCGCTACGGATGTCGAGTCGGGGGGTCAGGCCGGCGCCGAGGACGAGCCGCTCCCACTCGGCGTCTACGTCCTCGACCTCGAAGTTGAGGACCAGGCCCCGCACGGGGAGGCGGTATGCCTCGGGCAGTGTGGGATGGGTGTGGTCGAGGAGCGCGAGTTCGTAGGGGAGTGCTCCGAGGCGACGCAGGCTGATGTACCAGTCCGCCTCGAACGTCGGCTCGAATCCCATCAGGTCGATGTAGAACGCGCGGGATTCCCGCAGGCGGGAGGTGCAAATTACCGGGTAGAAGCTGGTCAGTGTCATCGCGTGGACTCCTTAGCATACCGTCGGTATGTTAAGTAAAGTATTGGCATACCATCGGTATGTCAACGAGTGGAGTCTCATGACGCAGGACGACAACGGTGGATCGGGCGGTCGAGCCCGGCAGCGTGAGCAGACCCGGCAAGCCCTGGTGCGCGAGAGCAGGCGCCTGTTCGCCGCGTCGGGGTACGGCGCCGTGGGCTTGTCGGAGATCGTCCGAGCCGCGGGCGTCACGAAGGGGGCGCTCTATCACCAGTTCGCCGGCAAAACCGAGCTGTTTCGGGCCGTACTGGAGGAGGTCCAACAGGAGGTCGCTGCCCGAGTGGCGACCGCCGCGGACGCCGAGACCGACCCGTGGCGCCAACTCACGGCCGGTTGTCAGGCGTTCCTGACCGCGGGCACCGACCCCGACGTCCAGCGGATCATGCTCGTGGACGGCCCGGCGGTGCTGGGCTGGACCGAGTGGCGCGTCATGGACGAGGCGACATCGGCCCGGCATCTGTCCGAGGCCCTGACGGAATTGATCGACGCGGGCGTGATCGCGAGGCAGCCGGTGCCGCCGTTGGCGCATCTGCTGTCCGGCGCGATGAACGAAGCCGTGCTGTGGTTGGCGGGGAGCGGGAACGCGGCGAAGGACCTGGCCGACGTCCGAGCGGCCCTGGCACGGATGTTGGAGGCGTTGCGGGTGGCGGAAGACGAGGGGTGACGAACCTGCCGCTACCGGATCACGCATGTCGTTCGCGTCCCTCGCGGGCATACCGTCGATCAAATGAGGACGCGGTACGCGGCGATCGAGGCCGGCGCGCCCTCCAGCGCGTTTTTTTGGTCCGGCAAGGATCCGGCGGGACCAGGGCGTCGCCGCCAAGGCGGATCGGATCGCGGTGACCCGAGGCGGGAGCGGCGCGGCACTAGGCTAGAACGGTCTTGAGAACGCGCGCCGTTGCGCTGGGGAAGGCCGTGGCGCCGTTGTGGCCGCCCGGGAACTCGACCGGCTCGACGCCCAGTCGGGCGCCGAGCGCCAAGGCGCAGCGGTAGGTGTGCACCGTCCGCCGGGTCGTTCGGCCCGTCGCCGGAACGATCCGGGTGCCGACCTGGTCCGCGGCCGGTGCGATGCGGTCGACGTCCGTGCGGTCGTCGAGGGCGGCGTGGAACTCGGTGCGGATGAAGAAGTCGAAGTTGGCCCGTCGTCGGGGGGTGAGCGGTTGGGGTGTGAGGTTCTCCTCGGTCTCGTCGTGGGTGAAGTCGATGCCCAGGTGGCGGGCGATCGCGGGGAACGCCGCGGCGAGGCCGCCCGCGGCGTGGGCGGCTTGGACAGCCCTCAGTTCGGCGGCGTGCTCGATCCGGTCGGTCTCCGGCAGCAGGCGCGGCATGATCGGCTCGTGCGCGATCAGCGTTCCCACCGTGCCCGGGTGGCGGATAACGGTCTGCAGGCCGATCGCGGCGCCCATGCTGAATCCGGCCATCAGCGCGGGTCCGTCGCCGATCTCGGTGAGCAGTCGGGCCACGTCGTCGGCGTGGTCGGCCATGGTGACGGGCCGGGTGGGGTCGTCGAGGACGCTGCGAGACAGGCCGCGGCGGTCGTAAGTGACGACGGTGAACGTGTCGGTCAGGTGCGGGACGAGGTCGACTGTGCGGTCCGCGTCGCCCTCGCCGCTCTGGGACAGGAGGAGGACGGGCCCGCTGCCCTGGACTCGGAAGTGGAGAGTGGCGCCCGAGACGGACAGGGTGCCGGTGGATGCGGTCGTGGTCATGGTGGATCCCCTTGCCGGTCATCGGTTGTTCGTGACTGACACCGACGACGCTATCGCGTCGAATCGGATACATCAATATCGATGCATCTGATTCGATGTATCATCGGAGCATGAACGGAGTCGAGCTGTTCCTGCTGGGGCGCGCCCTGATGAAGATCGGCGAGCAGGCGATGCCCCGACCCGCGACGGCATCGGGGGGTTCGGGGCGCACGGTGGTCGTCGTTCTCGGTGACGTCGTCTCCCATCCCGGGACGACGGTCGGCGAGATCGCCACCCGCACGGGTCTGCCGCAAAGCCAGGTGTCCACAGCGATCGCCCGGCTGGAGGAGGCGGGGTCGATCGACGCGACTCCCGACCCCGCCGATCGCCGCCGCCGGCTCGTCAACCCCGCCGACAAACCCTCCGCCAGGGTCGCCGAAGTCCGCGCCGCCACCGTTGACGCCGCCCTCGCAGCCGTTCTCGCCGGCCCCGACGGCACCGCCTCGGATCCGATTACGCTCGGTGAAGTCGCCGCAGCCCTGGATGTGCTGGCCCGCCACCTCACACCGGCGATCGCCACCCGCGCCCGTGACTTCGACGGCCGGGAGGCGTGAGGGGCGTGGTCGACTCCCGACCTCGCGAAGCCCCGTCCGTCGCGGCGTCGGCGACCGGCGTCGTGCGACCGACGAGGGGCACTGACATGGGGTCGGCCAGGGGGGTCTCCTGAGAGGGCACACCGATACGCAGCCGCCGCGGCGCGCCGGGCTGCGGCAGCGGCGGGAACGGGCCGGGCAGGGCGCCTTGCCCTGCCCGGTCGGCGTCGCCGCGAACGGCGGACGTCACGTTCCTCCCGTAACCCGTGACCGAGGCAGCCGAACTCGCCGAGTACCGGCGGGCGTCGGCGGCGGCGATGGACGCCCACAATGCGTGGCCGGTGGCGCGGCCGGCTGATCGGTGGCCCTTGATCGCGGTGTGTCCGCGGTGGTGCTTGTAGGAGTGCAGCCATCGCGGAGCGCAACGCGGCCGAGAACGAGACGCGTGAGGGATGGCCGGGGGCGACGGCGACACCGGTGACCGAGTTGGTCACGCAGGCGGCGAACCACGTGCTGTAGGGGTGGACGAGGTCACCGTCGGTGATCACACCCGGGGAGGCTTGGACGTGGTCGGCCTCCCAGGTGTGGTTGC
>NZ_WWJX01000488.1 GCF_009865215.1 Streptomyces sp. SID3343
TCCCGAATCCTCGCCCACCGAGGGCCCGTCACGGTTCTCGAACGCGTCCCCCACCACGACGAACGGAGCCTGGCTGCCGCGCTGGTGCGCCAGCCCGGCAACACCGGTGCCCTCCTGGGGCGCCTGTGGTCCACCCTCGCGCCGCTGCGCACCTGCGCCGCGGTTCACCGGCTCGACGCCGTGGCTCCGTTGGACGAGCGGCACTCGATCCGGGCCCGATTCGATCGCGCGCGGTCCGCCCTGCACGGCTCTGCCCGGCCGACGGACGGCTGGACCCGATGGCGTGCGGGCCTGAGTCTTCGCCCGCGTGTGGAACACGTCGCGGTCCGTGTGGGACTCGCCGGCCCGCCCGTCGGCGAGATTGTCCTCGCGCACGGGGGGCTGGATCCGCGAGACATCGTCGTGCGCTCCCAAGGCATGATCCTTACCGATCCGCGGCCACATCTCGCGGCGCCGCACGCCGACCTGGCGATGCTCTTCAGCCGCATCACCCACCACCTGATCGGCACCCGCCCCGGGACGACCATTGCCGACGCCGTCTGCACCGGCATCCACGGGTGGGTCACCGCGAGCACGAACCCCCTCAACTCCACTGACGGGCACAGCGATTCGGCGCTGCGTCAGGTCCTGCGGTTGTGGGCGATGGACACTCTCACGGTCGTGGGTGACGTGCTCGTCCTACCGCCCGACCTGCCGGTCCTCGACGAGACACGACGTGGTCTCGGTGAACGTGCGACCGACGTCCTGGACGTCACCGAACGCATAGCCCACGCCCTGCTCCAGGGCGACGGTTCCCCGCGTACCCAGCTCGCCGACGCGCTGGCGCTGGTCGCCCACGCGGCCCGCGCCTAACGACCCGAACGGCCCCCGGCCGCAAGGAAGGCACCACCATCCGGCTCGACGCACGTCTCGACCCGTCGGCCACCCGCTCCTTCTCCTCCGTTCGTTCTATCCCGGACAGGACATGACCCTCCACCACACCCGGTACCGGCACGCCCACGACCGGGCGTCGGCGTACGCCGACGCCCGCCTGGGCGCGATTGTGCCCGCCCTGCTCGACGGCACGATCGAGTGGGGCCACACCCGCCCGAGTCGCGCGCACCACACCCGCGACGCCCTGCTGCACGGGCCCGGCCGGGAGCCGCTCCCGGTGACGGCGTCCCTGGCGTACGGCACGACGTTGCCCGAGCTGCTGTACGAACAGGACGCGACCATGGCGGCGCGGATGGCCGCCGCGCACGACCGCGCGAGTCACGAGACGGCCCGCGCTTCGGCCCATCGCGCGGTCCTGGTGGCGATGGGCTGCCCGTCCGCCCCCGCGGTGCTGGCCCTGCGGGGCCCGGTCGTGGTCGTCGAACACGCGTCGGCCGCCGCGACGTTGGCCTCGGGACTTCTCGACGTGCCGCACCGGCTGGTCGACCACCTCGACCGGCTGTGGGGATCACTCGCCCCCCTTCGGCCGCCGACCGCCGCGAACCGCATGGCCGCCGCTGCCTCGTTGGACCAAGCCGCCTCGATCGAGGCGGAGTTCGCCGCGACGTGGGTGGTGGATCCGCTGCCCGATCACATCGCCGAAGCCGGCCGGGGGTGGGCCACCGGCGGCGCGCTGTCGAGGTTGCGCGCACGCCTGGTCAACGTCGCCGTGCGAATCATGCTCACCGCGCCCGGGACCGCCACGCGAACGCTTGCCCACGGGGGCCTCGACCCCGCCGACATCCTCGTCCGACCCGCGGCGCCCGTGCCGTGCCGCCCGTGCCCGCACCTGGCCACCCCACACTCCGACCTGGCCACGCTGCTCAGCCGCACCACCCAACACCTGATCGGCGCCCGCGCCGCCGCCGGTGTCGCCGACACGGTCACGACCGACCTGTACGCGTGGATCACCGCGACCGAGGGACCCCTGGCCGCGCACGACATCCGCCGCGCCCAAGCGCTGCGGGACGTGCTGCGCCTGTGGGCGATGGACACCCTCACCACCCTGGCCGGCCACCTGGCGCTGCCCCCGGACGTGCCGATCCTGACCCCGGCCCAACGCGGCCTGGCCGAACGCGCCACCGAGGTCCTCGACATCGTCGAGCACATCGCGCACGGCCTCCTCGGCGCCGACACGCCACCGGCGACCGCGTTGGCCCACGCCCTCGCCCGCGTCACAGCGGCAGGCCGCGCCTGAACCCGCCCGTGCCCGCACCGCCGCACCGAAAGGCGACGGGCATCACAACCCAGCCGCACCGCGTCCCTCGCGCCGCGCTCCCCATTGAGCCCGAGGCCGCCTCGAACCCCGACCTCGCACAGGAGATCCACGTGCACGACCACGTCACCACCCGCAGCCCGGACACGACGCGGGCCGCGCCCGACGGCGCGGCACCGAGACTTCGCGGGACGCACGCGCCCACTGTGCGACGGAGGCTGCGTGACGCGAACCAGGCCCGTGGATGGGCGGCGCACCGCATCGACGTCGCCTCCCGCCGGCTTCTCGACGGCGCGCACATCGTCCTGGGCTCCGAGCTTGGCGATCTGTCGGGCCTCACCCTCACCGCTGTCGTCGACCAGCGGCCGGTGACGATCCGTATGGCATACGGGCGACCGGTCGCAGCCCTCCTGCACGACGCGCAAGCCGCAGACGCGCCCGTGACGTCCCTTCTGCACCATGGCCACGACCGCGTCGGCCGCCGCGTCCAACACGACCTCGCACACGCGGCGGCGTTCGCCCGCGCCACCGGGCTCGACCGGCCCGAAACCATCGCCTCGCAAGGGCCGGTCACCATCACCGAGCACCCCGACGGGACCAGCCTGTCGGCGGCCGTCCTGGAACACCCGGACCGCACCGGCGCACTGCTGGAACACCTGTGGTCCGCCCTGGCCGGCATCCGCGACCCCCACCTCACCCAAGCGGTGCCCGTCCCGGCGTCGAGCAGCCGGTTGGGCGTCGAGGGCGAGTTCCGCGCGCTCTGGCACGGGATCGCCCCCGCCTGGCTGGACGACATCGGCATCGGGTGGACCCACATCAAGAACCGGCGGGCCCTCCTCGACAGCATGGACGACTTCTCGGTGCGCCTGGACGAACACCGCCCGCACGACCACGACGAACAACGCGTCCTGGTCCACGGAAACCTGGACTGCGACCACCTCGTCCTTGCCACCGGCGGCACCTGGACCAGCAGTCCCCGACCGCACCTCGCCGCTCCCGAGGCGGACATCGCCCTGCTCGTCAGCCGTCTGACCCAGCTCCTGATCGGCAGCGCCGCACCCCCCGACACCGTCGTGGCGGTCACCGGCGCCGTGCACTCCTGGCTCACCACGGACACCGGACCCCTCCCCGACCACAACCGGCCGGCCACGCTGCGCGAGGTCCTGCGGCAGTGGGCCATGGACACCCTCACCGTCCTGACCACCTGCCTCGCCCTGCCCCCACGCGTGCCCGCGCCCACCGACACCCAACGCCACATGACCCACCGCGCGACCCGCGTCCTGCAGATCGTCGCCACCATCATCCGCGGACTTGAACTCCGACCCGAGCAGCCCGAATACGCCCTGACCACGGCCCTGGCCCGCGTCCACGCCGCCTGCGGAATCCCCAGACACCGCCAACTCGACACCCGCAAGACACCACGTGGCTGACGGCCGGCGCCTCGGAAGCGCGCTTGAACGACGCTGCGCCCGAACCGCCTCGGGGCCCTCGCACGAATCGGAGGACAACCTTGCCCACCCCGCTCACCGGGATCGCCGTCGTCTGCGTGCCGGTCTTCGCCACACACCACTCCACCATCGCCCACCCGGACACGGCCCTGACGCCGTGGTGGCGACCGGTCGTCCCTACCCGTACCTCGCTCACCGTCCACGCCCGTGTCGAGCCGCAGGCCCAAGCGGACTTGGCCGATGCCATGTCGGGAGCAGCTCCCGCAGCCAGGGTGACCGGTGGCATCGCTGTCCACACGGCACGCACGGCCCAGGAGACGACCGTCCAGTTCCCGGGACTCGGCACGTGCGTGTATGTGCCGCAGGAGCCGGACCGGGACGTCGAGATCGCCGGCACGGACCCGCGCGGCGTCGCCGCCGCGTCACCGACCGCGAGGGTCCTTGGCGCACCGGTGCGGTGGGTGCCGTGAGCACATCGCACGTGCCCGCACCGGCCGCGCTGGTCCTGGGCGCGGTCCTGCGCGAGCTGCGCGTGGGACGCGGCATGAACCTGTGGGACGCGGCGGTGCACATCCGCGGATCCGCCTCCAAGATCAGCAGGCTCGAACGCGCCGAAGTCCCGCTCCGCGCAGCGGACATCACCGATCTCCTGGCCGCGTACGAGGTCGGGGACCAGCTCACCTTCGCGATCGTCGAGGACCTGCTCGACAAGGCCGGCCGACCGTTCTTCCACGACCGATACGCCGACGTCCTGCCCGGCCGCCACGAGCGCCTTACCCACCTGGAGGCACGCGCCCACCACATCCGCGTCCACGACGCGCGCACCGTCCCCGGCCCCCTGCGCACCCACGACTACACCCGGGCCCTGAACACCCTTACCCTCCCCGACTCCCGGATGTCACCCGCGAAACCACCGGGCCGCCAGCGCCCTACCGTCCTCGACCACACTCCCGACTGTGTGCTCGTCGCCTTCCTCGACCCGGTGGTCCTCGACCAAACGATCGGCGACGCCGCGGTCATGGCAGATCAGATCCGCGCCCTGCGCCGGGCGACCCAGCGGGCCAACACGCACATACGGACGGTCCCGCCCACAGACCTCACACAGCCGCCGTCGATCGAGTACCTGCGCTTCGCCGACAGCCGCGAACTGATCTGCCTGGAGCAGGCGGATGCCGTGGTCTACCTGCGCGAGAGCGACCACCACCGCGCCGCGCTGGACCGCATCGCCCTCGCCGCCCACGACCACACCGACACCCAACGGCACCTGACCCGTGCCGAACACACCCACCACCCGCGCGGCGCCGACCGCGCGCCCACGGCCTTCGGGACCGACGGCCGAAGCCTCGCCGAAAGCACCGGCGCCACGCCGGCCCCGACCACCACACCTCGACCCGCCCGGGAGCACTCCTCGTGATCGCCACCAACAACCGGCCCGCCACCGCCCTGCCCGCCACCAGGACGCGCGCGGGCGTCGCAGCGACCATCACCCCCCGGTCGACCGGTCGAACCCGCACGGCGTCGGCGCGAGCGGACCTCTTCCCAACGCCGACCCCGAAGGCGTTGACGTACGTCACGGACAACGTGCTCGACGGCGCGTGGGACGACGACCGCTACGGCAACATTCTCGCGATTCTGGCGTCCCTCCACGCGGACGTCATCGCGTTGCAGGAGGCGAAGTCGTGGGACACAAGTGACTTCGCCCGGGTCTGCGAGACGGCCGAAGCCCTCGGTATGGAGAGCCTGTTCGCTGCGTCTTCCAGCCACGAGTGCCATCTGGTCCTGCTCTACCGCACGGACAAGCTGTCCCTGAAACGGTGGACGCCGGACGCCGCCTGCGGCAAGTTCCACCACACCCTGCAGCGGGCCGAGTTCGTGATCCGCGCCACGGGCGAACACGTCACGGTCCTCAACACACACCTCGACCCGTTCGCCGGTGACGGCCGCAAAAGGGAGGCGGGCTGGCTTACCGAGTACGCCAAGGACGACACGTCCTGCGTCCTGCTGGGTGACCTCAACACGATCGGGGCCGACGACCCCGA
>NZ_WWJX01000489.1 GCF_009865215.1 Streptomyces sp. SID3343
CGGCCATCCGCCGGCCCGACCCGAGGAGATCGCCGCGATCCGGCGCCTCGCCGCGCGCCGGGCAACCCTGACCCCGGGGCGACTCGCCGAGCTGCGCCCCCTGTTGGACCGGCTGACGACCGTCGCGGCACAGCGCCCCGCCGACCGCGCGGCGGTGCTGGGCCTGGCCCTGCGCGTTTGCCCCGAGCCGCGCACCGATCGGGAACTCTCGATCTTCACGCAGGTGGCCGAGACCCTCGCCGCCGAACTCGGCGGCGTGGACGGCGTGTCCGGTGGCGAAGGCGTGTCCGGCGAGCCCGCCGTGGACAGGGCGGCCGGGGTTGCAGCGATCGCCGCCATCCTCGCCGCCGTAGTCGACCGTCTCTCTCCCGGCGCCGCCTTCGCCCTCGCGGCCCGGCTGCGGGCGCTGCCCACCCAGACCCGCACCACGTGGTCCCTACTGGGCCGCTGCGGAGCCGTTCGCACCCGCGACGACCTCGATCGCGCCCTGGCCGGAGCCCGCACCGAGCCGGACCCGTGGGCCGCCGAGGTCACGCTGCTCCGCGACGCGTTCGGGGCAACCGACGCCCCCGGCACCGAGTCGGACCTCCCCCCGGCCGAACAGACCCTGCGCGCAGCGCTCGACACCGCCGTACGCACACCCGGCGCAGTCGCCGCACTCCGCGCCCAACAAGGCCCCGCCGCCACCTCCGGCTCAACCGTCCCCGCCGAGGGCATCGGCCATGTCGACCCCGCCG
>NZ_WWJX01000490.1 GCF_009865215.1 Streptomyces sp. SID3343
TGCCGCACGGTGAGCGCCAGGCGCCCGGGCCCGGCGGTGTCGAGCCGAGCCGCCACCGCGGCCGGCGTCGGGCCCTCGAACAGGAAACGCAGCTCCAACTCGACCCCGAAGACCGCACGAACCTGCGCGATCAGGCGAGTGGCGAGCAGGGAATGCCCGCCCAGTTCGAAGAAGCCGTCGTCGACGCCGACCCGAGGCAGCCCGAGGACCTGCGCGAACAGATCGCACACGATCTGTTCCTGCGGCGTACGAGCCTCCCGACCCGCAACGGACACCGAGAAGTCCGGCGCCGGGAGCGCCGCCGTGTCCAGTTTGCCGTTGGCCGTCAGTGGCATGCGATCCAGCAGGACGACGGCGGCCGGCACCATGTACTCGGGCAATCGATCCCGCGCGAACTCCCGTACGTCCTCGGCGTGCAGGGCCTCTCGGGCGACCGCGTAGGCCACCAGGCGTACGTCGCCGGACGGCTCGCGGCGGACCACCACCGTCACCTCGGCGACGCACGGGTGCTCGGTCAGCACGGCCTCGATCTCGCCGGGTTCGATCCGGAAGCCGCGGATCTTGACCTGGTGGTCGGCGCGGCCGACGAACTCCAGTTCACCGTCGGGGTTGCGGCGCACCAGGTCTCCGGTGCGATACATCCGGGCACCGGGGGTGGTGCTGTACGGGTCGGCGACGAAGCGCTCGGCGGTCAGGCCCGGTCGCCCCAGATAACCGCGGGCCACACCCGCCCCCGACACGTACAACTCGCCGACCACGCCGGGCGCCACCAACTGCAGCCCGCCGTCCAGTACATGGGTGCGCAGATCGGGGATCGCGCGACCGATCACACTGGCCGCCGCGGCGCCGGCGCGGTCGCGGGTCAGCGGTTGGTACGTCACATGCACCGTGGTCTCGGTGATGCCGTACATGTTGACCAGCGCCGGCGCGTCATCGGGGTGCCGCGCGTACCAATCGGCGAGGCTGGACGGCTGCAACGCCTCGCCGCCGAACACCACGGTACGCAGGCGGAGCGGACGGGACGGCCGGGTCGCGTCGCCGTCGACCGACGCCAACTGGTGGAAGGCCGAGGGGGTTTGGTTGAGGACGGTGACGCCCTCGTCCGCCAGCAGGTCCAGGAACGCGCCCGGTGTGCGGCTGACCTCGTAGGGCACCACGACCAGCCGTCCGCCGTGCAGCAACGCACCCCACAGCTCCCAGACGGAGAAGTCGAAGGCGTACGAGTGGAACAGGGTCCAGACGTCGTCGGGACCGAAGTCGAACCAGGCCCGAGTGGCATCGAACAACCGCACCACGTTCCGGTGGGTGATCACGACGCCTTTGGGTTGGCCGGTGGAGCCGGAGGTGTAGATGACGTAGGCGGGGTGGTCGGGGAGCAGGTCGGGGGTGGGGTTGTGGGTGGGGCGGTCGGCGAGGTCGG
>NZ_WWJX01000491.1 GCF_009865215.1 Streptomyces sp. SID3343
TGCGCGGGGCAACCGGACGCCGCCGTGACGACCGCGGCTCCGGTGGTCGCCGAGGCGGCCGCGATCGAAGCGGCGACCACCGCGCGGGAACTCCTGGGCCTACGCCGTCGTCTGTCCCGGCAGTGGAGCGATCTGCCCGAGGTCCGCGACCTGTTGGAGCAGATGCCCGGTCGCGGCGTGAACGCCTGAGCCCGCGCCCGATCGAGGCGATCCCGCAACTCCCGGGACCGGAACCTCGTTTGCCGGAATTTGCCGGCTCGACCGGAAGACTTCACGCGCCGTACGCCGCCGTGTGAGTGTTTCGCTCGCTCGGGCACGAACCCGGCATGCACGGTCGTCCGCATCGCCCACAAAGCACGTGCGGAGCACATCGGTTCGTGGTCGAGGTTTGCCTTCCACCCAAGGAGCCTCGATGCAACGCAGAACGACGACGGCCGGGACGGTCCTGGCCCTCCTCGCCGGCTTGGTGGTCTCCACGGCCGCCACGTCGGCAGCAGCCGACCCCGCACCCCCTCCCCCCGGCAACGCCCAATCACTGGCGGTGTCGGCCGCCGACCGGGCCGCCGCCAGCGGCTTGGACGCCCTCGCCAAGGGGCCCGAGGAGACGTACGAACGGCAGGCCGTGACCCCGTGGGTCAACGACCTGTACTCGGTCGCCTACCAGCGCACCTACCGCGGTCTCCCCGTGGTCGGCGGCGACGCGGTGGTCCTGGCCGACGGCAAGGGCGCCGTCCGCGCGACCGAGTCCGCGACCGACGCGAAGATCTCGCTGACCACCCAACCGACCATCGACGCCGCCGCGGCCGAGGCCACTTCGCGGGCGCGGCTCGCGTCCGTGGACAAGGTCGAGTCGCACCGGCTGGTCGTCCGGGTCAAGGACGGGCACAGCAACCTCGCGTGGGAGACGGTGGTCGCCGGTCGCACCGCGACCGCACCCAGCCGGCTGCACGTCTTCGTGGACGCGGCCACCGGCAAGGTTCTCGACACGGTCGACGACGTCAAGGCCGGCACCGGCAACAGCCAGTGGAACGGCCCCGGCATCCCGATCGACACGCAGAATTCGGGCGGTTCCTACTCCCTGCGTGACCCGAGCCGGCCCGGTCTGAGCTGCGCGGACTACAGCAGCGGCCAGGTCTTCACCAAGTCCACCGACTCGTGGGGCAACGGCCAGGCGTCCAGCAAGGAAACCGGCTGCGCCGACGTCATGTTCGCGGCCCAAAAAGAGTGGAACATGCTCCGCGACTGGCTCGGTCGCAACGGGCACAACGGCAACGGCGGGAGCTGGCCGGTCAAGGTCGGCCTCAACGACGTCAACGCCTATTGGGACGGCTCGTCCGTCTCCATCGGGCACAACCAGTCGAACCAGTGGATCGGTTCGATGGACGTCGTGGGCCACGAATTCGGCCACGGCATCGACCAGT
>NZ_WWJX01000492.1 GCF_009865215.1 Streptomyces sp. SID3343
CTCGGCCGACTTGCCCGAGCGGGCGCCGCCGAGGACGAGCGTGCGGTGCGGACGCGGAGCCGGCGCCGCGGCGTCCGCGCCGACCCGGACCAGGCCGCCGTCGGGCACCGCGCGAGCGCCCCACGCGGCCAGTCGGCGGTGCAACTCCTCACCCGGGGGCGACTCGTGCGACAGGTGGATCGCGAGCACGTCGGTGTCCTCGGTGACCGCGCCGTCGCGCCGCAACGTCGCCAGCCGCTCCGGCCACGACACCACGTCGAGCAGCACGATGTCGTAGTGACCGCCCTCACCCGTCCACGCCCGAGTCGCCTCCGCCTCGGGCGGCAGTGTCGACGGCGGCGCGTACAGCAACCGCGTGCCGTCGGCCCCGGTCACCTCGTACGCGACGCGCCCCGGCGTGCCGCCCGGCAGGACGCGTATTCGGTGCTCGTTCAGGTCGAAC
>NZ_WWJX01000493.1 GCF_009865215.1 Streptomyces sp. SID3343
TCCTCGGCCCGACGGCGCTCCTCGGCGTGCCGACGTTCCTCGGCGACCCGGGCGGCCTCCTCGCCGCGCATCCGTTCGGCGTCGCGTGCGGCCTCGGCGCGCAGCCGCTCGGCCTCCTCCTCCGCCTGACGCTGGCGCTCCAACGCGGCCTCGCGCTCCTCCTCGGCGTCGGCACGGGCCCGCTCGGCCTGCAGTGCGGACTCCTCCTCCAGACGGCGGCGCTGCTCGTCGCGGCGCTCGGCCTCCTCCTGGGCGCGCACCCTGGCGTCCTCGGCGCGCTCCTTGGCCTCGGTGGCCAGCCGCTCCTGCTCCTCGGCGCGGCGCACCGCCTC
>NZ_WWJX01000494.1 GCF_009865215.1 Streptomyces sp. SID3343
GACCGCGGCGAGCTCGGCGCCGCCTGCGGTCAGGGTGCTGCACAGGAACGGACGCGACGACCACACGAGGTCGGCGGGCGTGGCGACGCGGGCCCGCATCTGCTCGGGGCTGTAATGGGCCAGCGCCGCGATCTGCTCGTCCGTGATCGGCACGACCAGGTCCGCCGGATCCGGCCGCGGCTCACCGGCGGCGGTGTCCACGAGCGTGTTGTCGGCGCTCAGATACAGACCGTGCTCGGCCGCGTCGCGCAGGACCGCCGGCGACCAGATGATGCCCCCGGTGTCGTCGCCGCCCAACACGGTGAACAGCCGACCGTCGTCCACGCCCTCGTTGGTGAAACCGCGGAAGATCCAGGGTGGAACGGACGCGATGTCGCCGTCGCGCAGGACGTACTCTCCCTGCTCGCCTTCGGCCCCCCAGCGCATCCGCCACGTGCCGCGGAAGTTCAGGAACACCTCGGAGGTGAAGTGCAGGTGCAGGTTGTTGGTGACCCCGCGAGGCATCCCCGCCGCGCCGATGTTGTAACCGTGTGGCTCCCGCAGGTTGATCACCTGGTCCGGGTTCTGGGTGACCCCGGGCCCGATGATCGAATAGTTCTCCTTGCGGTCCGAGCCCGGGGTGCGGCAGTCGATGAACGCCTGGTCGCAGCTGACCAGGTCGCTGCGCCGGATGGTCCGGCGAGCCATCTCTTCCGCCGTCACGCCACCGCTGTGTCGGGTCGTCTCCACGCTTACGCCTTCCTGTGTCACGGCCTCGGGATCGGTGTCGCGGATGCGACCTGCGGGAGCGCCGTCCACGCGGTCTGCGTCGCCGTCGGCCCCGAGGATCTGTGCATCCGTATGCACGGTGGGTCGGGAAGAAGTGTGATTCGTCATCGTGCGACCATCCCCGCGGACAGGTCAAGGTCGGCGCCGGTGAGTCCCGGCATGTGCAGCATCGCCGCCGCCGCGAGCGCGACCTCGTGCTCGTGCACGAGCCGGCCCAACGCCGCGCGGCCCACGAACGCGGCTTCCGCCCGGGCGTAGGAGGTCTGGGTGCGGCGTGCCTCCAGGGTGAAGTTGCGGTGCATGCGCTCGCCGTGGACCGGGCCCGGCGAGAGCGTGTTGACGGTCACCCCGTGGGGTCCGACCTCGCCGGCCAGGGTCGCGGTCAGCGCGATCACCGCGGCTTTGGAGGCGCAGTACGGCGTGCGAGCGGCGAGTGGCCGCTTTCCGCTGACCGAGGCGATGTTCAGCACGTCGCCGGCGCCGCGCGCGACCATGGCGGGCAGGAACGCCCGGCACATCAGGTACACCCCGCGCACGTTGACGGCGAACACCGCGTCCCAATCGTCCGGCGCGATCTCGGTCAGGGCCGCGACCGGTCCCGCCACTCCGGCGTTGTTGACCAGGATCGAGATCTCCTCGTCGGCCACCGCGGCGGCCAGGACGGTCACCGCCGCGGGGTCGGACACGTCGCAGGTCGCCACGCGGGCGGCGCCCCCGGCCGCCACGATCAGGTCGACCGTCCCGGCGAGGCGCTCCGCGTCGCGCCCGACGGCCA
>NZ_WWJX01000495.1 GCF_009865215.1 Streptomyces sp. SID3343
AGGCCGGTGTTTTCGTACGCGCGGCGGTAGTACTCGTGGTGGTCGTCGCAGACCGGGCACGAGGCCGTCAGGGGGTACCAGAGGCCGTGCTCGGCCCGGTACGCCTCCCGCGCGCGGGGCGAGGCGTACGGGGTCGTCAGCAGGTCTTTCGCGAGCAGCAGGCGCACAGTCGCGGGTTCCCCGCACCCGCACCGGGGAGCCTCGGGT
>NZ_WWJX01000050.1 GCF_009865215.1 Streptomyces sp. SID3343
CCGAGGCGTACAAGCGACGCAACGTCGTCGAACGCTGCTTCAACCGCCTCAAACAGTTCCGCGGAATCGCCACACGCTACGACAAGACCACCTCCTCGTTCACCGCCGCGATCACCATCGTGTCCATCCTGCTCTGGCTCAGACGCCCACTTTGAAGACACTTCCTAGGACCTCGGTGTCCGAGCGCCCGCCCCCGCCCGGAGCTACTCCCGCCCGACCCACGTCTCGTGCAGGTGCCGCCACCGCAGCCCGTACGGCGCCGACTCCTCCCGCTCGAACACCACCGTCGCGGCCCTGACGTCGCCCGAGCCGTCGGCGCGCGTCTGCGTCTCCCGGTACGCCGCCGCCACGAAAGCGCCGTCGGCCGCCACCACGCGCACGTCCTCGATCGCGATCCGCAGCCCCGGTACGGCTCCGCGCGCCCCCTCGATCATCTTCAGGACCTCGTCCCGGTCCATCGTGCGGCCACCCGGCTCGGTCAGCGTGAAGTCCACCGCGTGGGCTCGCGCGAACTCCGCCACGTCCCGCTCGGCGCCCGTGAGCAGCCCTTCGACGAGGACGTGCAACCGCACGACCTCCGCCCGCACCCGCGCCGGCTCGTCCACGCCCACACCCTGTCCGTATCCGTCCACGCCCGCCGGCAACGGTCGACGCGCGGCAGCTCGCCCCGAACGCTATCCCCATCGCCTCCCCCACCGGCCGAAAAGTCTGCGAGTCACGTGCTCTCCCGGGAATAGCGCGCGCAATCGCCGCGCAGGATTACCGCGGCCCCGCCTCGACGTTCTCCCGGCAACAGCCAATCGCGGCGGCCCGGCCGCCCTGCACTCGGGAGACCCGTCATGAGCGCCCAACCGAACGACGATCTCGACTGGGACGCCTTGGCCGACGGCCTCGAACGCGAAGCCGAACTCGCTTTGCCCTTCCTGGAGCAGGCCGCCGCCCACCTGCGCGACATCGCCCTGCACGGCGACCGCACGCTCACCCGAGTGGACCGCATCCTCGACGTCGGCAGCGGCCCGGGGGTCGCCTCGTGCCTCCTCGCGCGTTATTTCCCCAACGCGCACGTCACCGCCGTCGACGCCACCGAGAGTCTGCTCGGCCGTGCCCGCGTGCGCGCCCACCGCGAGGGTCTCGACGGACGGGTGCACACCCGGCGCGCCGAACTGCCCACCGACCTGTGCGTACTCGGCAGCGCCGACATCGTGTGGGCCGGCCACGTCGTCCACCACCTCGGCGACCAACAGGCCGCGCTCGACGCGCTGGCCCGCACCCTGCGCCCCGGCGGAGTCCTGGCGGTCGCCGAGCGCGGCCTGAACACCCGCTTCCTGCCCCGCGACATCGGTATCGGCCGGCCCGGCCTCCAGGCGCGCATCGACGCCGCCGACGAGGACTGGTTCAGCGACATGCGCGCCGCCCTGCCCGGTGCCAGAGCAACCGTCGAGGACTGGCCCGCGATGCTCGCCCGCGCCGGGTTGGTCCCCACCGGGTCCCACTCCTACCTCACCGACCTGCCCTCGCCGCTGGACGCCGAGCCGCGCGAACACCTGCACGCTCGCCTGACCCACCAACGCGAACGGCTCGCCGACCGACTGACCGCCGAGGACCTGCGTACCCTGGACGCCCTGCTCGACGACGACGCCGACACCGGCATCCTGTGGCGCCCCGACGCCTTCCTGCTCACCGCCACGACGGTGCACACCGCGCGGGCGTGCGCGCGACGCTGACCGCACCGACACCGACACCTGCACCTGCACCTGCACCGGTAGCCGGGGCCGCCGACGACGCCGACCGTCCCGGGCCCGGCGCCGAGTGCCGGGCCCGGGGCCGACACCTCGTTCGAACTCACTCCGGGACGAACGCTCGCGCCGCGGCCTCCGGCTCGACTCCGCGCTTGGCGCCGACCTCGACGGCGACCTCGACTCCGGCTTCCACTCCGGCCCCGGCGTCAGCCCCGGCCCCCGCCTCGCTCTCGGCCCCGCTCCCCGCGACCGGCACCCCCCGCAGCACCTTGACGCAGTACACCGAGGCCAACACCATCACCACCGCCGCCCCGACGGCCGCCGCCCGCATACCGTCACAAAACGCGTCCCGCGCCGCGTGCACCAGCGCGTCCCCGGCCTCGCGCGGCATCCGCGCCGCCTCCGCCTGAGCCCCGCCGAGGGTCTCCCGAGCACTCCCGGGCGCGGTCGTGTCCGTCATGGCCCGGTGGTAGACCGCGTCGCCGATCGTCCCGAGCAGTGCCATGCCCAGCGCACCACCGAGCTCGCTGCCGGATTCGAGCACCGCGGACGCCGACCCGGCCCGCTCGGGCGGAGCCACCCCCATCGCCATCTCGGTGACCTGCGTCATCACCGCGACGATGCCCGCCGCGTAGACCGCCGCGCCCGTCATCGTCAGGGCCAGTGGCGAGTCCTGGTCGACCGTCGCCAAGACCGCGAACCCGACCGCCCCGAGGGCGAATCCGCCGCTCATCACCCATCCGCGGTCCATCCGCTGGGCGAGCATCGCCGCCACGGGAGCGGCGAGCGCGACCGCGAGCGAGGGCACCAGGCTCCAGATCGCGGCCTCGAGCGGGCTCATGCCGAGCACGGACTGCAAGTACTGGGTCGTGAAGATCGCGAAGCCGATGATCGCGAACATCGCGAGCAGATTCGCCACCACCGAGCCGCCGAACGCGCGCATCCGCAACAACCCGACGTCCAGCAGCGGGTGTTCGATCGTGAGCTGACGGCGCAGGAACAGCGCGCCGACGATCAGCCCGAAGGCGATGCTCGCGGCCGACAGCGGCGAGACGCCCGAACGCGCGCTCTCCTTGATCCCGTACACCACCGGCAGCAGCGTGCCCAGCGACAGCAGCGCGCCGATCGCGTCGAACGGGCCGCGCGCGGTACCGCGGTGGTGCGGCACGAACACCGGGACGAGCAGCAGCAACAGCGCCATCGCGGGCACGTTGATCACGAAGATCGAGCCCCACCAGAAGTGCTCGACCAGCACGCCGGACAGGATCGGCCCGAGCGAGATCCCGCCCGTCATCACGGCCGTCCAGATCGCGATCGCGGTGGAGCGCTGCTTGGCGTCGACGAACATGGTGCGAATCAGCGCGAGAGTGGAGGGCATCAGCGCCGCCCCGCCCACCCCGAGCGCCGCGCGGGCGGCGATCAGCGCCTCTGCGCTGCCCGAATACGCCGCGGCCAGCGATGCGCCGGCGAAGATCCCCGCGCCCACCAGGAGCAGCCGGCGCCGGCCGATCCGGTCGCCGAGCGCGCCCATCACGATCAGCAGGCCCGAAAGGACGAAGCCGTACATGTCCAGGATCCACAGCTGCTGCGTGCCCGACGGCTCCAACGCACGGCCGATGAACGGGACCGCGAAATAGAGCACCGACACGTCCATGCTCACCAGCAGAAGCGGCAGCAACAAAACGGCGAGGCCGATCCATTCCCGCCGCCCGGCCTTGCCGGCGGGTGCGCCGTCCGCACGTGTCCCGATGGTCATTGGTGTCTCCCCGACTGATGCGCCTATACGGCGTACGCGCTGACTCGTACACAGTAAACACATGCTCGTCGACAGCACAACATGGCAGTAGCGGCAGCGAATAAACACTTCACCAAGTAGTGCACCAGGGCTAGTGCACCCGAAATTGATATAGTGCACGCCTGTGTCCGTACGACCACGGGAGGCCGTATGACCCGCTCGCCCACCCCCTCGGCGCTCATCGCCGCCGAGCTGCGCCGCCGCATCGAGGCCGGCGAACTGCGCCCGGGCGACCGCGTCCCCTCCACCCGCGCGATCACCGCCGAGTGGGGCGTGGCGATGGCCACCGCGACCAGGGCGCTGACCGTGCTGCGCGAAGCGGGCCTGGTCACACCGCGCCGCGGCGTCGGCACGGTGGTCGCCGACCGCGCCAAGACCGCCGCCAGGATCCCCGTGGTCGCCGTCCCCATGGTGCACAAGAGCCCGCGTACCGATGCCGAACTCACCCGGCAACGCATCGTCGAGGCGGCGATCGCCATCGCCGACGCCGACGGCCTGGGCGCGGTCTCCATGCGCCGCATCGCGGCCGAACTGGGCGTCGCGGCGATGACGTTGTACCGCCACATCCCCGGCAAGGACGATCTCGTCGCCGCCATGGCCGACACGGTCTTCGGCGAACGGCCCCTGCCCACGGCGGGCCCGATCGGCTGGCGCGCGCGACTGGAGACGTCGTGCCGGCTGCAATGGGAGATGTATCGCCGCCACCCGTGGCTCGCGCACACCATGTCGATGACCAGGCCGTTGCCGACCGTGCGCGGGATGATGCACGTCGAGTGGTCGATGGCCGAGTTCGAGGACCTGACGCCCGACGTGATGATCCACATCGCGGTCACGATGCTCAACTACGTGCGCGGCACCGCGATCAACCTCGCGCTGGAGGACGAGGCCGAGCGCGCCACCGGGGTCTCCAGCGAGGAATGGTTGCAGGCCCAGGACGCCACGATGGAACTCATCCTGCGCACCAACGACTTCCCCATGTACGCCGCCGCGCTGACCTCACCCGACCTGCTCCTGGACCTCGACTCGCTGTTCACCTTCGGCCTCGACCGCATCCTCGACGGCATCGGCACCCTGGTGGCGAATCAGCGATAGGTCCGCGCCCGTCGACCCGACCGACACGAGAACTCCCCCATCCCGGTCCGCGACCGGAGCCCGATCCTCGACAACGCGGGTCACGCTCGCCCCATCCGCTCCTCCCACATCCTTGACGCCGTCCACCACACAGCCCATCGTGGGTCCTCGATCACCGTCCGCGACCGGGGGAGTCACCGCCCATGCGCATGAACACCATCGAAAAGGCCGTCGTCGCGAGCCCACTGCGCTGGGCGCCCCAGCTCTGGTACGAGACGCCCCTCCTGCTGCGCCTGGGCGGCGCGCTGGACCCCGGCGCGCACGCGCTCGAAATCGGTTGCGGCACCGGGCGCGGCATCGACCTCATCCTCAACCGCTTCGGCGCGGCCCGCGTGGACGGGATCGACCTCGACGCCGAATCCCTCGCCAAGGCGCGACGCCGCTGGCACGGCAACAGCCGGGTCAGCCTCGTCGAGGGCTCGGCGACCGACCTGCGCGAGACGATCCACGCCGAGGACGCGAGCTACGACGCCGCGTTCGACTTCGCGATCGTGCACCACATCCCCGACTGGCGCGCGTGTCTCGCCGAGGTCGGCCGGGTGCTGCGCCCCGGGGGCCGGTTCTACTTCTCCGAGATGACCGCCCGCGCGCTCGCCCGGCCCAGCCTCGCCCTGCTGTTCGACCACCCCACCGAAGACCGCTTCGACGACCACGACTTCCTGGCCGAACTGCCCCGCCACGGGCTCGACGTGATGGGCTCCAAGTCGCTCCTCGGCGACTACTTCTTCGGCGTCGCCCGCCGCCGCTGACCCGGGCCGCCCACCGCCCCAGTCGCCCGGACCGCCGACCCGGCCCCGCAGTCCGCAGTCCGCAGTCCGCAGTCCGCCGATGCACCCCACCTCCACGACCGCCGACCGACCGGCCGCTACGATTTTTCTCCCATGCACATCACACCCCACCCCACGTTCCACTCGTTCGTCGCGGTCGGCGACTCCTTCACCGAGGGCATGTCCGACCTCGCCGCCGACGGCTCCTACCGAGGCTGGGCCGACCTGCTCGCCACCCGCCTCGCCGCCGACACCCCCACCCTGCGCTACGCCAACCTGGCCGTACGCGGCAAGCTGATCCGCCAGATCGCCGACGAACAGGTCGACACCGCCGCCGCGCTGAACGGCGACCTGGTCACCCTCGCCGGCGGGCTCAACGACGTCCTGCGTCCCCGCTGCGACGTCGGCGCCGTATGCGCCGTCTTCGAGCAGGCCGCCGCCAAGCTCGCCGCCGGCGGCGGCCGGCTGGTCCTGTTCCGCAGCACCGACCCCACCCGCCGGCTGCGCTCGTCCGCGCGCCTGATGCCCCGTATCGAGCAGCTCGTGACGTTCGTCGACACCGTCGGCGCGCGCCACGACGCCGCCGTCGTCGACCTGTTCACCGCGCGCGTCTTCGACGATCCGCGGATGTGGGCCGACGACCGGCTCCACCTGTCCACCGAGGGCCATCTGCGCGTCGCCGAGGCCACCGCGCAGGCGCTGGGGCTACCCGCGACCGGTGACTGGCGCGCGCCGCTGCCACCCGCCGCCCCCGA
>NZ_WWJX01000496.1 GCF_009865215.1 Streptomyces sp. SID3343
ACGTCAACCCGCTGCTCATCAGTCCGGAACTTCGGGGCGAGCGATGAGCCTCGTTCACGCCGGCACCACGCTCCTGGGCACCGGCAACGGCCTGGCCCGCCTCGCCGACCAAGCCGCGACGTACGCGCACGGCCCCGGCATCGACATCGTCTACGCCCTCGCGACCGGGCGCGGCACGCTCACCGCCGACGACCTCGACCT
>NZ_WWJX01000497.1 GCF_009865215.1 Streptomyces sp. SID3343
CAGGGCGAGTTCGCGGAGGGCATCGCGGTTTTGGAGGAGACGTTCGCCGCGGCCCGGGGCGCCGACGCGCATCCGGCCGGCCTGGCCCTGGCCGTGCACCACTTCTACGGGCCCGGCGATCTGCCCCGCGCGCTGGCCGTGCTGCGCGAGAGCGCCCGGCGGGGCGGCCCCTCCCCCGCGCTGTCGGCGTGGACCGCGACC
>NZ_WWJX01000498.1 GCF_009865215.1 Streptomyces sp. SID3343
TTGGTGTCACTGTGGGTGACGTGCTCTTCGCGGGGTCCACACATTCATCTGTCGGCGGGCTCTGCGGGCTGTGCCCCGCGACGGACACGGGGAAGGCGTCGGCCACGTCATGTGGCCGACGCCTTCTTGGCGTCTCACAGCCGGCGGAGGGGAACGCCGGTCCGTGGACGGGTCATCCCGCCTCGCCCCTGCGGATGCGGGCGGCGATCTCGTCGATCTCCCGGTCGAACAAAAGGTTCATGGTCGCCAGGAGTTGCGGGTCGATGTCCGGGCGCAGGAGTCCGGTGACCAGGTCGTTAGGCCGACGTGGTGGCCGCAGGTGTGGAGTCCTTCGAGGCGTTCCATGACG
>NZ_WWJX01000051.1 GCF_009865215.1 Streptomyces sp. SID3343
GCCTCCGGGCCGCCGGTGGTCACGAGCACGATGCCCTCGGCGGCGGTCGCGACGCTGAACAGGCGGGCCCGGTCGGCCCGCGCCAACCCGGCCTCGGAGAGGCGCTCGTGCAGCACCTCGGCGAGGAACGGGTGCGGGCCGAGCACGCCGGTACGGGTGAACTCGCCCTCCGTGGCGGCGAGTACCGCGTCGGTGTGCGCGGCCGCCACCGGGTCGGGGCCGAGCAGGAGCGGTACCACGACGGCGGCCGACGCGCCGCGCATGATCGCGGCGAGGTCGGTGTTGTCGGCCTCTATTACGATCGGCCGGATGTCGAGGCCGGTCAGGTCCGCGCGGGCGAGCAGCGCGACCTCGCCGACGAGCGCCGCGAGGGCCTCGCTCGCGGGTCCGGGTACGGCGAGGATCAGTGGTTTCGCGGCCTCCGGTAGTTCGTGGGAGTCGGGCCGACGGTGCCGTCCGCCCTGGCGGGGTTGCGGCACCCGGGTGGGCAGACCTGGAGTGCGGGCGGGCAGCGGGGACGCTGCGTCCGAGGAGGAGCTCATGTGCCGAGATTTTATGGAATCCGGCCAAAGGCTTCACAGCCGGACGGCAAGAGCAACAGGACTGTTACGGCCATGATCACCCCCGCCCGGGCCGAGACGGCTTCGCTGGGCGGGCTCGGGACCGGGTCGGACCGGTCCAGGTGGCACGACGCAGTGGCCCGGGAGGCTCCGCAGTGGGTCGGGACGCCGACCGCCACACCGCTGCGATCGACGGCGTGGCGTTCGCTCAGATCCTGGTCGCCAACTGCGGATAGTCCACCACGAGACCTGCGGTGTCCACGAGCAGGTCGCTGCTGAAGTCGCCCGACTCGTACCGCACACGCGCGCCGTCGGGCCCGATCCCCAGGTGCGTGTACGTCTGCCACGAGGGCCGCACGACCAGATCCGGTACCTCCACGAACGCCATCAGGAAGCGGTGCCGGCCGCTTTCCTCGTGCAGCCCGTGCCGCAGGATCGGCATCGTGTTGGTGAGCGGACACAGGCCCAGGTCGCAGTCGAGCGCCTCGGCCAGTTCGGGTCGTGGCACGCCGTCCACCGTCCACCCGGACGCGGAGCGTCGAAGGTCCAGGCGTCTGGTCTCCCCCGCGCCCTGCGCGACCACGCGTAGGCGCGTGGTCACGAATTCGTCCGTCGTCTCCAGGTCATAGGTCAACCGATACGAGCTGGGCGTCGTCCCGAGCGCCTCGCCGCGCGCCGTGAGCCGCGAGGCCCCCAGCTCGACCCACGAGGTCTCCTGTCCGCCGCTCTCGGTCACCTGCCACGTCAGTACGCGCTCATCCGTCACGTGTGCATCGGTACCCCGAATCGCAACGGCACACCAACGCTTTTCCGTCGACCGATGCCCGCCGACCGCTCGATCGATCGTTCACCCGGCCGCTCAACCGGCCGCCGCCGCGGCCGTCACCAGCAGTTCGCGCAGCGTTCCGGTGAACGACGGCGCCATTTGGGCCGCGACCACCCGGGCCTCCATCGAGTCGCCGAGGTGCTCGCGGACGAACTCGGCCATCGCAACCTGCTGGGTTACCCGCAACGTCACGGTCGGCGCGTGCATCTGGATCCGCCGGTACAGCTCCAACGCCGCGTCGGCGCCCTGTTTGTCGGTGAACACGCGCTCGGCCAGACCCGGGATCCGCTCCAGCTCGATCCGCAGCCGGCGGACCTCGTACGGGTTGCCCGGGTCCGACAAGGGTCGCCAACCGCTCCCGACCGGCCACTGCGCGCGCAGCATGGTGCCATCGTCGGCGGCATCGGCGATCTCGGCCGGGCAGTCGGCGAAGGCGGTCAGCCGACGCGCGGTGTCGCCGTCGAGCGGTTCGGCCTCGTGCGCCGCGACGACCGCGTCCCACCCGGCGCGCGGATACGTCGGCACGTGGTGCACGAACCCTTGGCCGATCCTGGTGTTCGCGGACTTGCCCATCGGCTTGGCGCACACGGCGTCGAACTCCGCGCGCAGCCGGTCTCGACCCGCGTCACCGTCGGCGAGCGTCGCGCGCAGGCGGGTCGCCGCGTTGGGCCGCAAGGGTAGTTCGTCGACCAGGCGTTCCGCCTCCGCGACGCCGTGCCGGTCCCACAGGCCGAGCAACGCGCCGAGCAGCGCGACCCGATGCAGCGGCACCACGAACGGCTCGTGCTGCTTGCCCGTCCGATCCACGAACCGGCGGCGCAGCGCCACCATGCCGCCCTTGCGCCAATCGCGCATGCACTCCTGGATCGGGGCGTGGGTGCGTTGCACCCGCAGCAGTCCGACGCGCACGAGCATCGGGTCACCCGACCACACGGTGGATCGGCGGTAGTTCGCGTTGTCGGTCGACGTCACACGCTTGATCAGGTTCTCGGTCGGCGGGACTTCCGCCGCCCGGGCCATGACCCGATTGCGTTCGTAATCGCCGGATTTGGGGTTCAGGTAGAGGAGCGCGGCCAGTTCGGGGTTCGCCAGGTCCAAAAGCGCGTCGACGGCCTCGTGCCGCAGGTGGATGGACGAGCACAGCGCGATCCGCTGCTTGTCCGTGGCCCGACCCACGACCGCCGCGACGACGTCGCTCGGGAGGCGGGCGCCGAAGTGGACGAGGTCGTGCAGGATGCGCGGCCGCAGATGCGGGGCGAGCGCGGCCACGTGCGCGGGCGGGGCGAACATGAGCAGTTGCCGCCACTCGAGGGCGACCGTGCGCGGCGCCACGGGTATCCGCTCGGTGCCGCCGTCGCCCTTGGCCGCCGCCTCGATCAGGTCGGTGACGGTGCCCTGACAGTCCGGCAGCAGGGCCAACAGGCGCGACCACGCGCGCGGATCGGCACCGAGGTGCCGGTCCAGGAGCGTGGTGAGGGTGGCCATCGGTCCCAGATACGCGCTGTCACTCGCGCGGGCCACGTTGCGCAGGAAGCGCAGTACCGCCACGGCGGGCCGCGCCTGGGCGAACACCTCGGCGGTCACCGTCGGATCCTCGGTGTGCGAGCCCAGCCGCAGGAGATCGTCCGCCGTGCCGCGCCGAATCACCGACCGGACCAGGGAGACCGGCAAGCCGCGCCCCTCGTCGAGGTGCGGGGCGTAGGCGCCGCGAACGCGGGCGTACAACTCGCCCTCGTCGCTGTCGAGCACGGCCAGGAGCGTGAACGCGCTCGCGTATTGCATGAGTGGGCAACCTCTCGGGTCGTAAAGCGGGTCGGAAGCGGGACGGAAGCGGGACGGGGCCGGTCGGATGCGGGTCGGTGGGGCTGGGAAGCGAGCCGGTGGGGGTCGTGTCGGGCCGGCCCGACACGGCGTCTCGGCGGCGAGCCACGGCGAGGCCGGTTCGAGCGAAGGCGGTTCAAGCGAAGGCGGTTCAGTGGCGGGTGGCCGCGTGGGCCGTGGCGATCAGCTCGGCGAGGCTGCCTTCGAAGTCCTGGAGCAGGCGCAGGGCGACCACGCCCCGGTCGCGATCCTCGTCGGCGTCGCTGTCACCACTCGACATCAGTTGTCGTAGCCTGGCCGGCAGTTCGGCGGCGGTGACGGCGGTCGGGGCGAGGGTGTCGCGCCGGCCCAACAGTTCGGCGCCGAGCGCCGCGGGCATGCCGGTGAGGACATCACCGATCGGGGTCCGGTTCGCGGCCACGCTCCTGGCGGTCTCGCGCTCGGCGGCCGGCCGGTGTCGGCGCGGCCGGGTGTCCTTCCACGTGACGGGGGCGGGCCAGCGACCGTGTCGGCTGTGGCCGGTCATGGACTGGGCCGCCTCGGCCTCGCGGCGCAACACCGCCGGGCAGCCGTCCTGTTCGGCCAGGAGCGACAGCGGCCGGTCGGTGAACGGTGTACGCCGGTGCGCCTTGACGATCGCGGCCCAGTCGAACGTGATGGTCTCCAGGAACGACCGGCCGACGGTCGTCGGGTGGGCGCGCAGACGTCGGACGAGCCCCCGGCTGCCCGAGCGCGCCGCGATCTCGGCCCGCAGTCGGTCGACGCCCTCGGGCGTCGCGAGCAACTCGCGACAGTGGCGCGCGTACTTCGCGTCCATGGTCGACTCGTCCACGAGGTCGAGCGCCGCGCGGGCCCCGGCCCGCTCGTACAGCCGGAGGAGGGTGATCAGGAGCAGGGAGCGACGGCGCGGGAGTCGGAAGGGGTGCGGGGCCGGCCCGTCGGCCCGCGCGAAGATCGCGCGCGTGTGCGGGAGCAGTCCTTCGACGCCCTTGTCCTGCCAGATGGACAGGCATTCGGCCAGGGTGGTCGTCATCGCGTCGCGTTTGAGCAGCGCGGCGCGCACGAGCAGCGGGTCGCCGGACAACAGGGCGGGCAGCCGGACGGACGCGGCCCAGTCGCCGCACACCCGGGCGACGACAGACGCGTGCAGCGGCGTCGAGGAGGCCATGATCCGGGCTCGCATCGCCATGCCCGTCCGGGGGTTGAGGTAGACCGCCGCATCGAGTTCGGGATCGCCCAGGGCGACGAGCGCGCCGGCGACCTCGGGGCGAGCCCGGCGTGCCTTGGCAAGCACCAGACGCTGGGCGGGCGTCGCGGCCTCGACCACGTCGCCGAGCACGGCCGCCGGAAGCAGGGCACCGAAGCGCACGAGGTCACGCACGGTGTCCGGTCGCAACGCGGGAACGAGTTCGGCGACCCGCTCCGGGGGAGCGAGCAACAGCAACTGTCGTACGTCCACTCGCAACTCGGGCGGCACGGTCAACGGCAGCGCCTGATCGCCGCCCCCGGCCGCGGTGATCGTGTCGCGAAGCGATGCGGCCGAGGTCGGCAGCGAGGCGATCAATCGCCCCCAGGCCGGCACCGAGCCGGCGAGGTGAAGCTCCATCAACTCGGCGAGGTCGCGCGTGACTTCGCCGTACGCGTACGGATTCCGCGACGCGAGCCGCCGGAGCGCCCGCAATGCGGGCAGGGCCGGGCCGGCGTACAACTCGGCGATCCGTCCGGTCGGCAGCCCCAGATTCCCGGCGATCGCGAACAGCACGTCGGCGTCGCCGTGTCGCAACACACTGCGCACGACGGCCGGCGGGACGATCTCCGCGCCGCGGAGCGCCGCCGGCATCTCACTCCGCATTCGTGCGAAGATCACTCCGTCGACGTCGTCCAACTCGGCCAGCAGCGCGATGATGGCGGTCTTCGACACTCGAGCACCCTCCGTAGCATCCTCACCAGGAGGTTACGGGGTAAGGCCGACAACCCCTCGGCCCAGGTGCTTTTTACTTTTTTAGAAGCCGGCTCGCGAAGCACCACT
>NZ_WWJX01000499.1 GCF_009865215.1 Streptomyces sp. SID3343
CGCCACGCCACGATCCACGCCGCATCCTCCGTCAATCCGGGCACCGACGCGAGCAGGTCGCGCATGCGCCGACTCACTTTGCGGAACCGGGCCGTGCGGTACAACTCGGCGCGCAACTGCTCGCCCGTCTTCCCGCCGGCGTGCTCGGCTTGGCTGTGCGCGTAGGACTCCCACAGGAGCACGCCGAGCATCGACGCGATCCCCAGGACGACCGCGAGCGGAACGCTCCGGTGGATCGTGTGCGCCACGTTCAAGGCCGCGGCGGCGAGCGCCGAACCCCACGTGATCGCCCGATACAGACCGGCCGGCCGACCCGACTCGATCGCCTTGGACGCCATCGCCGCACCCGCCCACGCGGCGCCCTCGGACATCGACGTCACCAGCACGGCAAGCGCGGGATGCATCCCGAGAGCGAGATAGAACGACATCTGCGCGGGCCACGCCGTGCCAACCGAAGCGGCCATCATCACCGTGACCATCACAAAGTCACGGCGAACGAGAACCGCATCGAGCCGCTTGCGCCAACGAAGGTTCCGGGCAGCACGGGCAGCAGCCTTGTCCTGCTCAGCACCGTCCCGCGTGGTGCGCTCCATCTCGCGCTGAACGGTGGCGATCCTTGCAGCGGCTTCCGCCTGAGCAAACGCCGATTCCGCCTGCTTGGCCTGCGCAGCGGCCTGGGCCTCGATCACCTTGGCCTTGTCGAGCTGTCGGCCGGCGCGCATCGAGTAGACGGTGTC
>NZ_WWJX01000500.1 GCF_009865215.1 Streptomyces sp. SID3343
GGGGTCTTGGTGGGGCGTGGGGTCGGTGGGGTCGGCGGGGTCGGTGGGGGGTGTGTCGGGGTCCTGGTCCGGGGGGAACGCCGCGGTGACGACGCGGGCGCCGCCGGCTTCGATCAGGCGGGCCAGTTGACTCGGCGTCAGGCGGGAGTTGGCAGCGGCCTGTTCGAGTTGCCACGGCGTGCCGTGTGAGGCGACTGCGTC
The DNA here is from genome assembly GCF_009865215.1 of Streptomyces sp. SID3343. Lineage (GTDB taxonomy): Bacteria > Actinomycetota > Actinomycetes > Streptomycetales > Streptomycetaceae > Embleya. The sequence continues at coordinate 202 of NZ_WWJX01000500.1, forward strand.
GACCAGCGGGTCGGACCACGCCGCCACTTGGTTCAGGAGTGCGTGGGCTCCGGGCAGGGTGGCCAGCCTCGCGAACACCTTTACCGTGTCGTCGCCGGGAAGTTCGCGCAACAACAACGCCATGCCCTGTTCCATGCGTCCCCTTTTCGTTCGCGGGACACGGTAACGCCCGGGTGTGACGGGGCTCGTGGCCGCTTGGCCCTGGGGGGTTGCTTGGTGGGGCGTTGGGCGTTGGGCGCTGCGGGTGGCGTTTTGGTTGGGTCGGGAGGTGTTCCCACCCGCACCACCCGTTGCGTTTCGCCCGCGGGCTGCGGTTTTACGGCGTCGGGGGCGGGCTGCTCCGGCCTCGCGGCCCTGGGCCGGTGGTTTTGCGGCGTCGGGGGGAGCGCTGCTCCGGTCCTGCTGGTTCGGCTTGCGGTATCTACGGCGTCGGGGGCGGGCTGCTTTGGCCTCGGGGCGGGCTTGTGGGGGGCTTCGGTTTATGCCACCAGGTGCAATCTGTGGGCTACCGCTGCTGCTTCGCCTCGGCCTGCTACTTCCAGCTTGGCCAGGATGTTCGAGACGTGGACGCTGGCGGTTTTGATGCTGATGTAGAGCTCTTCGGCGATCTGGCGGTTGCTGCGGCCGGCGGCGACCAACCGTAGGACGTCGATCTCGCGTGGGGTCAGGGACGGCAGGGGGGTGGCCTCGTCCTGGGCGGTCGGGGCCATCCGGGCGCGCCGGGTGAGCAGGTCGATGTGTTCGCGCAGCACCTTGGCGTCCAGGCGGTCCGCCACCTCCGCCGCGGCGGCCAGTGGTTCGGCGGCGGCCTCGCGGTCGCCTTCGGTCAGGAGGGTCTCCGCCAGGCGGAACCGGGCCCAGGCCGTGCGGTAGGGCTGCTCGGTCTGCTCCCACGCGGCCAGCACCAGCGACCAGCACCGTGCGTCGTCCTTGCCGTCGGCCCGGGCGAGTTCGGCCGCGACCAAGGCCCGGTAAGCGGCGTCGAGCGGGCAGTCCGCCGGCAGCGACGCGGCCATGGTCGCGATTCGCTCGGCGACGTCCTGGCGGGCCCTCGACTCGGACTCGCGCGGCCGTACGGTGACCACCCGGGCGTCGGCCTCGATCGAAGCCATGTCGGCCAGCAACGGCCACATGTAGCGCTGGTGGCCTGCCGGACAGCCGACCCCTTCGAGTACCGCCACCAGCGCCTCCCGGGCCTCGTCCAGCCGGCCCTGGGCGTCGGCCACCCGGATCTCCGCGCGCGACATCGGGATCGCGTACTGCGGCTCGACGTAGCGCGAGCCGGCCACCGAGCGCGATCGGCGCAGGTGCGCGGCCGCGCCGCGGACGTCGCCCCGTGCGAGGTCGACCTCGCACATCTGGAGTTCGAGGTGGCGGCTGGTGAGCGGCCCGGGGTCGAGATCGAGGGCCTTGTCGACCAGTGCGGCCATCTCCGACCACTCGCCGAGCGACAGCAGCGACTCGGCCAGGTTGCCGAGCGCGAACGAACCGGAGGTGCGGGTCAGCCCGTGGGCGTCGCCCAGTTCCACCCCGCGCCGGGCGGCCACGGTCGCCTCCCGGTGCCGGCCGAGACCTTCGAGCAGGGAGGCCCGGTTGCTGAGCACGTGCACCAGGCTTTCCGGCTCGCCGCCGAGGATCGCGCCCTGTTCGGCCCGGTCGATCTGTTCGATGCCCTCCTCGATCCGGCCGAGGTGGACCAGCGCACACGCCAGCGTCTTGCGCACCTCCGCCTCGATGTCGGCGCTGTCGACGGTGCGCGCCTGTTCCAGCGCGACCAGTGCCTCTTCGATCGCCGCCGCGGTGCCGCCGTCCAACATCCGGTCCCGGGCTATCTGCGCGAGCACGCGCGCCCGCTCCATCGACGCCGGCCGGCCGGCCAGGACCGCCCTGGCCCGCTGCAACTCCGGCATGCCCGAGGAGCGACACAGGTTGCGCAGGCTCCGGGCCTTCTCCCGCCACAGGAACGCGGCCAACTCCGGCTCGACCTCGGGGTCGACCAGTTCCAGCGCGCGCTTGCAGAAGTGCATCGCCAACTCGCGCTCGCTGCCCAGGCGCGCGGCCGTGACCGCTTCGACGTGGATGTCGAGGAGGCGCCGCCCGGTCAACGCCTCCGGGTCCGGCACCTGCTCCCACAGCAGCATCGCGCGCTCCAGGAGTCGCGTGCGCTCGTCGAACGCGTAGCGATCGCGCGCGGCTTCGGCGGCCTCCAGCGCTGCCGGCAGCGCCTTGATCGCCTTGCCCGCGTGGTACCAGTAGGTCGCCACCCTCCCCCGCCGCTCGTCACACGCGACGAGGTCGGGACGGCGCTCCAGCGCCTCGGCGAACGTCGCGTACATCCGGACCCGCTCGCCCGGCATCAGGTCCTCGCGGATGGCCGTGCGCACGAGGGCGTGGCGGAACTGGAACTCCTCGCCGACCGGGACGAGTACGTGCGCGGACACGGCCGCGCGCAGCGCCTCCTCCAGCCGGTCGGGGTCGAGCGAGGACACCTCGGTGAGCAGGTGATGGCCCACGGTGGCTCCGCCGATGGCGGCGAGCCGGACCACCTTCTGGGTGTCCTCGGGCAGTTCCTCGATGCGGATGAGCAGCAGGTCGCGCAACGTGTCGGAGATGCCGGTGAGTTGGCCGTCGCGGATGCTGCACGCGAGTTCCTCGACGAAGAACGCGTTTCCCTCGGACTTCTGAAAGATCTGGCGAATCAGGCGGCGCGGCGGATCCTCCCGCAGGATGCCGCGCAGTTGGTCGCCGACCTGCGCCCGGGTGAGCCGGCCGAGGTCGATCCGGGCGACGTTGTGCACCCGATCCAGTTCGGCGAGGAAGGGCCGCAGCGGGTGCCGCCGACCGACCGCGTCGGCCCGGTACGTACCGACGATCAGGATCCGACCGGTGCGCAGGAGCCGGAACAGGAAGCCGAGCAGCTCGCGCGTGGACGAGTCGGCCCAGTGCAGGTCCTCGATCGCGATGACCAGCGTGCGCTCGGAGCCCAGCCGCTCCAGCAGCCCGAGCATGAGTTCGAACAGGCGGACCCGGTCGAACTCGCCGTCGCGCGCGATCGTGCCCGGTGCCAGGTCGGGCAGCAGCCAGGCCAGGTCACGCTCGCGGCCCTCGACCGCCTCGGCCAGTTCGGGGCCGATCCGCCGGGACAGCGTCCGCAGCGCAGCCGAGATGGGGGCGAACGGCAGACTCTCCGCACCCAGTTCGAGGCAGCCGCCGACGGTGGTGATCGCGCCCTGCTGTTCGGCATGGGTCAGGAACTCCTGGAGGAGTCGCGTCTTGCCGACTCCCGCCTCGCCCCCGACGAGAACCACCCCCGGCGTGCCCTCGTCGGCCGTACGCAAAGCCGTGAGGAACCGCGCCATTTCCAATGACCGGCCAACGAACACGGGAGACACCGATGAACTCGACACAAGGGCGAGCATGTCACGTTCCCCTCTCCCACAGCCGGGGATTTCACGCCCGGCGAAACCCGTATCCGCAGGTCAGCGGACGGGTATCGCCGAGCGTGTCGAGCGTCACGTGATCACCGAAGGTGCAGGTGGAGGTTGGCGATCCCCCATACGCCGAAGCTCCGATCGCCACTGATTCCGCCTGCGCCTCGGCGACTTTGCCGGGCCTCGCGCCGCAGCTTGCGCTCGGCCTTGGCCTCGTCGCGGTGGCTGCGCAGCGCCTCGCGGACCAACCGATCCTGCGCCGCGCCGGCCTGCATCTCACGCTCGCGAGCCTGGAACGTCTCGTACTCGTACATGATGGTGTCGACCTCCTGGTCACCCGATCCGGTGGGTCCGGCTCGTGCTACGAGCCTCGCGTCCCAGTGGGCCCGCGGACATCGGGCGCATGCCGCATCCGGACGCCCGCGCCCGCCCCGAGTCGGCCTAAGGCACCTCAGGCGTGCCGTAAGCACGCCCCGCACCGCCGTACGGTCGAACCGAAATCCCCGGCGAGTCCCCGAGGCGGAGTCCCCGAGGCGAGAAGGCATCAAAAAAAGGGCCCCGGCCGCCACAGCGACCGGGACCCTCCGAATCCGCACACCCCACACCCCACACGCCACACGCCGCACGCCACACGCATCAGCACATATCCGCGTGTATGCGTGTGTACTCGCGCGTACTGACATACATCGGCGTGTGTCCACACCCGTGCACCAAGCGGCGTCAGGACACGCCCAGGCGCTCCAGGATCAGCTCGCGCACGCGCGCCGCGTCGGCCTGGCCGCGGGTGGTCTTCATGACCGCGCCCACCAGTGCGCCGACCGCCGCGACCTTGCCGCCGCGGATCTTCTCGGCGATGCCCTCGTTGCCGGCGATCGCCTCGTCCACCGCCGCGCCGAGCGCCGAGTCGTCCGAGACGACCTTGAGCCCGCGCGCCTCCACGACCGCGTCCGGCTCGCCCTCGCCGGCGAGCACGCCGTCGATGACCTGCCGGGCCAGCTTGTCGTTCAGTTCGCCGCTCTTGACCAGCGTCGAGACCCTGGCCACCTGGGCGGCCGTGATCGGCAGCGTCGCGACCTCCACGCCGCGTTCGTTGGCCCGCCGGGACAGCTCGCCCAGCCACCACTTGCGCGCCGCGTCGGCGTCGGCCCCGGCGTCGATGGTCGCCAGGATCACGTCGAGCACGCCCGCGTTGACCATCGACTGCATCTCGAAGTCGTTGACGCCCCACTCGGCCTGCAACCGGGCCCGGCGCAGCGACGGCACCTCGGGCAGCGTGGCGCGCAGCTCCTCGACCCACTCACGCGTCGGCGCGACCGGGACCAGGTCGGGCTCGGGGAAGTAGCGGTAGTCCTCCGCCTCTTCCTTGATCCGGCCGGCGGTGGTGCTGCCGTCCTCCTCGTGGAAGTGCCGGGTCTCCTGCACGATCGTGCCGCCGTCGGAGAGCACGGTGGCGTGCCGCTGGATCTCGAAGCGGATGGCCCGCTCGACGGAGCGCAGCGAGTTGACGTTCTTGGTCTCGCTGCGGGTGCCGAACTTCTCCCGCCCCTTGGGCCGAAGCGACAGGTTCGCGTCGCAGCGCATCTGGCCGAGTTCCATCCGCGCCTCGGACACCCCGAGCGCGCGAATGACCTCGCGCAGCTCGGCGACGTACGCCTTGGCGATCAGCGGAGCCAGCTCCCCCGCGCCCTCGATCGGCTTGGTGACGATCTCGATCAGCGGGATGCCGCAGCGGTTGTAGTCGAGCAGCGAGTAGTCCGCGCCGTGGATCCGACCGGTCGCGCCGCCCATGTGGAGGGACTTGCCGGTGTCCTCCTCCATGTGCGCGCGCTCGATCTCCACGCGCCACGTCTTGCCCTCGACGTCGACGTCGAGGTAGCCGCCGAACGCGATCGGCTCGTCGTACTGCGAGGTCTGGAAGTTCTTCGGCATGTCCGGATAGAAGTAGTTCTTCCGGGCGAAGCGGCACCACTCGGCGATCGAGCAGTTGAGCGCGAGGCCGATCCGAATCGCCGACTCGACGGCGACCGCGTTGACCACGGGCAGCGCGCCGGGCATCCCCAGACACGTGGGACACACCTGGCTGTTGGGCGCGGCACCGAACTCGGTCGAACACCCACAGAACATCTTCGTGGCGGTACCGAGCTCGACGTGGACCTCCAGGCCCATCACCGGGTCATAGGTCTCCAGCGCGTCCTCGTAGGACATCAGACTGGCGATGGTCACAGGAAGTGCAACTCCTTCAGTGCGAGTCGGGTGGTGCTCACCCAAGTGTCGTATGCGGGTAGCTGTGCGAGTTTCGCCAGGTCGACGTCTCGGGCCAACACGTCGAAGTAGTCCTCGGGCGAGTTGTGCCGAACCTTCGCCATGACCGCTTTCAACGTCTTCTTCGGATCGGCGACCTTCTCGGCCTGCTTGGGACCTGCCGGCAGGTGGGAGAGTTCCGCCCCGGAGATCCGACGGAATGCGCTGGCGTCGGCGATCATCCAGGCCTCGGTCTCCTTTCTGGGAACAAGGACCACCGCGGCTTTGCCCGTCGATCCCGTCTTCTGCCGCACGTGCTCCGCGAGACTCCTCGCCTTGTCCCGCTCGTTCCAGTCGCTGTGGACGAAGAACACATGGCAGCGCACCGCGGCCTCGGCGGCTTCGGCTTGTACGCGTCCCGTGGCCGCAGTGATCGGAACGGGGCTGCGAACGACTCGCCGCACCAGTGCGGGGAGATCTCCACCGGCCGCCATCAGCAGTGCATCGACCTGACGGATGATCAACTGCTCCGGGAACAAGCAGTCGCTGTCGTCCTCCGCGATCAGACCGACGACGAGTGGGCGGCTCATCCGGTACCGCCGGTCACGGTGTCCAGCAGCCGGCGCACCTCGTACGGCGTGGCGCACACGCCCGGATCGTCGCCGGTCGCTTGCTCCCGCACCGGGCGGGCCCAAGTGATCGTGGACCGGCTGCCTGGTTCGGGGCCGTAGTGGATTGCCGGATCGAGCAGGATCAGGCTGCCGTCCACGCGCTCACGGAGAGCAGACATCAGGACTGGGGAATGAGTGGTGACCACGAGTTGCCGGAGGGGCCGGTCGGCGCGCTCTCGCGAAAGATCGGAAACGTCGCGAAGCAGGCGGCGCAGGAGTTCGGCCAGTCGGGTCGGGTGGAGCCCGTTCTCGATTTCCTCGATCACGAGAGTGCCCCCCGTCGACCCGGCGTAGGACGCGGCGAGGGTACCGAGCACTCTCAGCGTTCCGTCGGACAGCAACGGCGGGATCGTGGGGCCGTCGCCAACCAGGACGAGATCGAAGTCGTATTCCTCGCGCCGGGCGTCGAACAGTGCGACTACCGACTCGGCCCCCGGGATCAGTGCACCGAGGTCGAGGTTGAGGTCACCGAGAAGACGGCGTCCCTCGAGGTTGTCCAAAACCTCCGCGAGGTTGGCACCGTCGGGTCGAAGGTTGACGAACTCGTGTGCCTTCCCCACGCGCTGCGCAGGTGCGCGCATGGTCCGCGGATCGAGTGCCAGCGCGGGCCAGGTCGAACACTCTTTCCGGACCAAGGAAACCAACTCGCCGGGATCGGGGCGACCGTCGGAACGTAGCTCGACGCTCGTACTGCCGCCTTGCGCCAGGAACGCGTCCCTGGCGTCACTGATGGCCTTCCTCAGTTGCGGTGCGACCCCAAGGCGGTCCATCCACTCGCGCTGCTCCAGGTTGTCTACCCACAGCCTGCTGGCCTCGTCCATGACCGCGAAGTCGTCGACGAGTCGACCGACGACTCGAACACGAACCGGCAACGGGCCCACTTCCGAAGCCACGAGCATCCCGACGGTCACTCGAAAGGAAGTCACCGGGCCCGCGCCGGTGTGGTGGAACAACTGTGGTCCATGCCCACGCGGGTGTGTCCCGGCGGCAGCGTCGAAGCCGTCGTCCACCGTGTCGGCAACGAATCGCAGCGCCTCCAGCAGATTCGACTTGCCCGACCCGTTCGGCCCGATCAACGCGAGAAACGGAGGCACGTCGATTCCCACGTCGACCAGTGACTTGAACCCGTCCACGTCGATGCGCGTGATCATCGGAGCACCTCCTTGGTGGCGTGACAACCGGGTCGGCTCGCCACGGGGGCCGTGGCGAGCCGACGAGGGGGCTGGATCAGTCCGTCGATTCCTCGAGGGCTTCGTCGCCCTCGCGCAACGCGCGGATCAGGAGGGCGAAACCGGTGATCACGGCGGCGGCGCTGACGACCGCGTCGACGATCTCCAGTTTGTCGCCCTTGCCGCGGGCCTCCTTGACCTGCTTCAAGACTCCGATCGCGCCGGCGACCTGCATGCCGACGCTGAGGATCTTTCCGACCTTGCTCTTGGGAAGCTTCTTCTTGTTCTTGGCCATCGTGTATCGACTCCTCGAAAAGATCAGAGGGCGGGCGCGCGGTCGAGCAGCGGAGCACCCCAACGGGAGAGGTAGCCCGCCTCGACGGCGGCGCCGACCTTGTACAGGCGGTCGTCGGCCATCGCCGGGGCGATGATCTGGAGGCCGACCGGCAGGCCGTCCTCGTCCGCGAGTCCACACGGCAGCGACATCGCCGCGTTGCCCGCGAGGTTCGACGGGATCGTGCACAGGTCGGCGAGGTACATCGCCATCGGGTCGTCCGCGCGCTCGCCGATCGGGAACGCGGTGGTCGGGGTGGTCGGCGAGATCAGCACGTCGACCTGACCGAACGCGGCGGCGAAGTCGCGCGTGATCAGGGTGCGCACCTTCTGCGCCTGGCCGTAGTACGCGTCGTAGTAGCCCGACGAGAGGGCGTAGGTGCCGAGCATGATCCGGCGCTTGACCTCGGCGCCGAAGCCGGCCTCGCGGGTGAGCGACATGACCTCGTCGGCCGAGCGGGTGCCGTCGTCGCCGGTCCGCAGGCCGTAGCGCATCGCGTCGAAGCGCGCGAGGTTGGACGACGCCTCCGAGGGGGCGATCAGGTAGTAGGCCGGCATCGCGTACAGGAAGCTGGGGCACGAGATCTCGACGATCTCGGCGCCGAGTTCGCGCAGCAACTCGACCGCGTCGGAGAACCTGGCGAGCACGCCCGCCTGGTAGCCCTCGCCGCCGAACTCCTTGACCACGCCGATCCGCAGGCCGCGGACGCTGCCGCTGCGGGCGGCCTCGACGACGTTGGGCACCGGGGCGTCGATCGAGGTCGAGTCGAGCGGGTCGTGCCCGGCGATGGCCTCGTGCAGCAGCGCGGCGTCGAGCACGGTGCGCGCGCACGGGCCGCCCTGATCGAGCGAGGACGAGAAGGCGACGAGCCCGTAGCGCGACACCGCGCCGTAGGTCGGCTTGACGCCGACGGTGCCGGTGACGGCGGCGGGCTGGCGGATCGAGCCACCGGTGTCGGTGCCGATCGCCAGCGGCGCCTGGAAGGACGCGATGGCGGCGGCGGAACCACCGCCGGAGCCGCCCGGAATGCGGGTGGTGTCCCACGGGTTGCCGGTCGGACCGTACGCGGAGTTCTCGGTGGAGGACCCCATGGCGAACTCGTCCATGTTGGTCTTGCCGAGGATGACCATGCCCGCGTCCCGCAGGCGGCGGGTCACGGTCGCGTCGTACGGCGACTGCCAGCCTTCGAGGATCTTCGAGCCGCAGGTCGTCGGCATGCCCTTGGTGACGAAGACGTCCTTGAGCGCGAGCGGTACGCCGGCCAGCGGGCCGAGTTCGTCACCGCGCGCGCGGGCGTCGTCGACGGCCTTGGCCGCGGCGAGCGCGCCGTCGGCGTCCACGTGCAGGAACGCGTGGACCTTGGGGTCCACGGCGTCGATGCGGTCCAGATGGGCCTGGGTGACCTCGACGGCGGTGACCTTGCCGTCGGCGATCGCGGAGGCGGTCTCGGCCGCGGTCCAGCGGATGGTCTCGGTCATGGCCGTCACTCCTCTCCCAGGATGCGGGGCACCCGGAAACGCTGCTCTTCGGCGGCCGGCGCACCGGACAGGGCCTGCTCCGGGGTGAGCCCGGGGCGGACGACGTCCGGCCGCATGACGTTCGTCAGCGGCAGGGGGTGCGAGGTCGGCGGGATGTCGTCGGCGGCGACCTCGGCGACGCGGGCTACCGCGCCGATGATGTCGTCGAGCTGCGCGGCGAGGTGGTCAAGCTCCTCGGCCCCGAGCTCCAGCCGCGACAGCCGGGCGAGGTGGGCGACCTCCTCGCGCGTGATGCCAGGCATGCAGCGGGATCCTTTGATGTCGAGCGGGTGAGGCCGCCCAGTCTATTGGCCCGGTGCCCGTCGGATCCGTTACCACCCGCCCGCCCGCGCCGATCGGTGACCGGCCGGCGGCCGCACCGCGTCGCCGTGACCGATCCGGTGCCTGGTGACCCCCCGTTCGGTTGCCTTCGGGGCTATGGTTCAGGCCCGTCGTGCCGGCGATTGGTCACGTTCGTGTCCCATCGGGGTCGTGTGGTCACGAACATTGGCGGAAGTCCCTTCACTCAAATGCCAACTTCCGTTACCGGCTGGGTAAGAGAACCATGCGAAGCCACTCTCCGGTCTGCGTCCCCCCGCGTCGATCGGCCCTTCGCACAACTCTTGGGCCCGGCGTCCGAGAGCGCGCTCGACAAGGACTCGGGGCTTGGGAGGGGACACGATGGCCGCCATCGTGCTGGTACACGGGATCGCGCAGGAGTACAGGTCGGCCCACACGCTGGAAGAGGAGTGGGTCCCCAGGTTGGCCCGCGGCGTCAAGGCCGCAGGATTTCCCGAGGTCGCGGATCGGCTGTGGAAGTACCGCCACACGCGTCGCGGGATCGACGCGCGCATGGCGTTCTACGGCGACCTGTTGCGCCGTCACCCTTCACAGGGCGAGGAGACCGACGAGGACATTCGGCACGAGGTGACCGCGCGTATCGGTCGGGAATGGCTCGACCGTGCGGCGATCCGGGGCTCCGTGCCGCCGGAACGTCAGCGCGCGGCACGCGAGATCGCCCGCCTGGAGGGCGGGCCGGGAGAGACCGGCCGCACTGTGGTCCTCTCCCCGACCTGTGGGCTGGCCGGGCTGCGGTGGTTCGCCGCCGACGGTCCCGGCTCGGCGGGCGGGTTCGTCAACAAGGCACTGTCCCAGTTGTCCCGATACCTGACGGACGATCAGACCCGGGCCCGCGTGCTCGATCGAGTCGGTGCCGAGATCGGCTTCGACACCAAGGTTGTGATCGGCCACTCGCTCGGCGCGGTCGTCGCGTACGAGCTCGCCCACCGGCTGCGCAGACCGCTGCCCCTACTGATCACGCTCGGCTCGCCGCTGGGGCCGGACACCGTCGTCGACTCGTGGGTACGTCCACAGCCCGCGCAGCCGCCGCATTTCGTCGAGAACTGGGTGAACCTGGCCGACCGGGACGATCTCGTCGCGGCCGACCCGACCTTCGCCAGGATGTTCCCGCTCCCCGTGGAGGGAGGCCCGGCGCTGCGCGGCGGCTACACCGGTGAGCACGGCGCCGAGCCGCACAAGGCCGACTTCTACCTCCAGCGGCGCGAGATAGGTCGCAGCGTGGGACAAGCCTTCGGCACGTGACCCCGACGGCTCAGGGCCCGTTCGGTGACCACCGAGCGGGCCCTGAGCCGGTCTCGGGGCCTGTGCCGGATCGGGGTGTGTGCCGGCCTTGGGACGTGTGCCGGATCGGGGTGTGCTCGGGTCGGCGTGTGGAACCGATTCAGATGCCCATTCGCGCCGCGATCCCGTCCAGGACGCAATCCAGGCCGGTCTCGAATCGCCATCGCGCGTCGTCCTTGCGGACGGCCTCACCGGTGTAGCGCCGGTAGGTCGGATAGCGCCCGGTGCCCAGCAACCACGTCATCTGCGGGGCGAGCGACATCCGCAACTCGTGCCCGTCCGACGCACCCTGACCCGCCATCAGCTCCCGAGTCGCAACCTCGGCCCGGGCCCGACCTGCGGTGTAGATGTCGACGGTTTCGGCGATCACCATCATCGCGTCGGCGTCCAGGCCCAACCCGTCGAGCGCGAGGAGTGCCCGCTCGGCGACCGCCATCCGGTGCGGGGTGAGCGCGAGCGCCGCCCTGGGTGAGGACAGCCGGGTCAACCACGGATGACGCACCATCAGCTCGCGGGTGTCGACGGCGAGCGCACGCAGCGTCTCGCGCCAGTCGAGGTCGGTGGGGGGCAGCGTCAGCCGGCCGTAGACCAGGTCGACCATCAGCTCCAGCACGTCGTCCTTGCCGGAGACGTAGCGATACGCGGCCATCGGCGCGACCCCCAGCTCGGTGGCCAGGCGCCGCATGGTCACCGCGTCGATGCCCTCGGCGTCCGCGACGGTCACCGCGGCCTCGGCGATCCGGGTCGAGGTGAGCGCCGCGCGGGGCGCGGGCGGGGGGTTCTCCAGTCGCTCCCAGATCGAGATCGAGGGGCGATCCGCGTCCGGCGCGTCCGCTGTGGACCCCGTTGTGGTCTTGTTCCGGCCGGCCATGGCTGGCTCCTTGTCCGATCGTCGTGCGTACAACGTATCAAGAGTGGACGCCGTACACGTCTGTGTGTACGTTGTATCTCGCCGAATACAACGTACACATCGGAAGGCAACACCATGAGCGCCGTCACCACCGAAACCCTGCGCATCGCCGTCATCGTCGGCAGCACCCGCGACGGTCGAATGGCGCCGACCGTCGCCGCCTGGATCGCCGATCTGGCCGCTCGGCGCCCCGACTCGACCGTCGACGTCGTCGACCTGGTCGAGACCCCGCTGCCGACCGTGTACCCCGGCTTCGGACAGCCCGAAGAGCCCGCCGCGGCCGAGTTGCTCGCCGCGGTGTCGCCCCGGCTCGCAGCGGCGGACGCGTTCGTGATCGTCACGCCCGAGTACAACCACAGCTTCCCGGCCGCCCTGAAGAACGCGATCGACCTGCACGGCACCGAGTGGCACGCCAAGCCGATCGGCTTCGTGTCCTACGGCGGCCTGTCGGGCGGGCTGCGCGCGGTCGAGGCGCTGCGCGTGGTGCTCGCCGAACTGCACGCGGTCACCATCCGCGAGACGGTCAGCTTCCACGGCGTCTGGGACAAATTCGACGCCGACGGCAAGGCGGTCGACCCGGCGAGCGACGCCGCCGCGCGAACGATGCTCGACCAGCTCGCGTGGTTCGCCCACGCCCTGCGCGACGCCAAGGCCGTTCGCCCCTACGCCGCCTGACGATCCGACATCCACTCCACCGCCGCGGGGGTTGCCGTGAAGTCCACCGAGAAGACAAGCCCGTCCACCGAGGCGAGCGAGCCGGCCCCTCGCTCGATCTACGTCGGTGTCACCGGCCTGATGATCGGCATGTTCCTGGGCCTGCTCGACGGCACGATCGTCGGTACCGCGCTCCCCACGATCGTCGGCGACCTCGGCGGCCTCGACAAGCTGTCGTGGGTGGTCACGGCGTATCTGCTCGCCGCTGCCGCCGCGACGCCGATCTGGGGCAAGCTCGGCGACCTGTACGGCCGCAAGGGCATGTTCATGAGCGCCGTCGTACTGTTCGTGCTCGGCTCGATGCTCTCCGGGCTGTCGCGGAACATGACGCAACTGATCGGGTTCCGGGCGATCCAGGGCTTGGGCGCGGGCGGCCTGATGGTGGGCGCGTTCGCCATCATCGGGGTGCTCGTCCCGCCCCGGGAAAGCGGCCGGGTGCAATCGATCATCGGCGCGATCATGCCCGTCGCGCTCGTCGGCGGCCCGCTCGTGGGCGGCTTCCTCACCGATCACCTCAGCTGGCACTGGGCGTTCTACGTCAACGTGCCCGTCGGCGCCGTCGCGCTCGTGCTCGTCGGTACGGGCATCCGGCTCGACACCGGGCGGATCAAGGCGCGGATCGACGTCGCCGGCGCGATCCTGCTCACCATCGCCATCGTCGCGCTGACCCTGCTCGCGGGCTGGGCCGGCACCACCTACGCGTGGACCTCACCGCAGATCCTCGGCCTCGCCGCGGTGGCCGTCGCCGCCACGGCCGCGTTCGTTCCGGTCGAACGGCGCGCCGCCGAGCCGATCATCCCGCCCCGGCTGTTTCGCAGCCGCAACTTCGCGCTCGCCCAGGTGCTCAGCCTCCTGATCGGCGCGGCCATGATGAGCGCGACCAACTACCTGCCCCAGTACTTCCAGTTCGTCCGGGGCGTGTCCCCCACCGAAGGCGGCCTGCTGCTCCTGCCGCTGATGTTCGGCATGTTCGGGGTACAGATCGCCACCGGCCGGCTGATCAGCCGCAACGGGCGATACCGGGTCTACCCGATCCTGGGCGGCGCGGTGACGTTCGTCGGCGCGCTCGCGCTGCTGGTCCCGGACGTGGGCACGGCCACCGCCCTCGCGTCGGGGCTCACCGCGATCGTCGGGATCGGCGTGGGCTTCGTGATGCAGAGCACCATGCTGATCACGATGAACAGCGCCGACTCCCGCGACATGGGCGCGGCGAGCGGGACGGTCACCCTGGCCCGGACCATCGGCGGCTCGATGGGTGTCGCACTGCTCGGCGCGGTGTACGCCGGCCGGCTCGAAGCCGGCCTCGTCGACCGCCTCGGCGCGGAGGAAGGCGCCCGGACCGCGAACGGCGGCGAACTCACCCCGGCCCTGCTGCATCGCCTGCCGGAGTCCACCCTCGACGCCTTTCGGGCCTCCGTCACCAGTGGCCTGCACGGCGTCGCGGTCGGAGTCGCGGTCCTGGCGGCCCTGGCCTTCGCGCTGTCGTGGTTCGTCCGGGAGATCCCGCTGCGCACCGTCTCGGCCGTCGATGCCGGCACGGACGCCGCGGATGCCGATACGGACACCGACACGGGCACGGGCACGGGCACGGGCACCGGCACCGGCACCGGCACCGGCACCGGCACCGGCACCGGCGATCAAACCGGGTCGGCGTCGGCGAAGAGCGGCGCGCCCGCGACCCGGGTCGATGCCTGACGGGCTCGCTTCGCGGTCGAACTAAGCTTCCGGGCGTGGACACCCCAGAACGTACTTTCCCCTGGTCACCCGGCAGCGCCACCGGGGTCGGATCCATGCCGGGCACCGATGTCCGCGAGACGGTCAAGATGGTGCTCGGGCTGATGCCGGACCTGCCCCACCTGCCCGAGCTGCCCGCCCGCGGGCCCGGCGCCGACCTGACCGGGCGCTCGGCCGGCATGTTGGTCGACCTGTACGCGGACGTACAGCCGTCCGGGTGGCGTTTCGTGGACCGCCCAGGCCGCGACCACCGCCGGGCCCTGTCCTACCTGAGCGAGGACCTCGACGCCCTGGAGGAGTTCACCCAGGGTTGGACGGGCCCGGTCAAGATCCAGGTCGCCGGGCCGTGGACGCTCGCGGCCACGATCGAACTGACCTACGGCGACAAGGCGTTGGCCGACCGGGGCGCGTGCCGCGAGGTGGCCGCTTCGCTCGCCGAGGGGATTCGGTTGCACGTCGCCGACGTCGCGCGCCGGATCCCGGGCGCCCGCGTGGTGCTCCAACTCGACGAGCCGGCCCTGCCCGGCGTGATCGCGGGCGACGTGCCCACCGCGAGCGGCTTCGGCCGGCTCGGCGCGGTCGACAAGGCCGTCGTACGCGACACCCTGCGCGACGTGATCGCCGCCGCCGGGGTGCCCACGCTCGTGCACTGCTGCGCGCCGGGCACGCCGATCACGCTGATCCGACACGCCGGCGCGGCGGGCGTCTCGCTCGACTTCTCGCTCGTGGCGCAGTCCCAGGACGAGTCGATCGGCGAGGCCGTCGAGGCCGGGTTCGCCCTGTTCGCGGGCGTGGTGCCGAGCATCGAGCCGGACCCGACGGAGACCGGTGTGGGAGCGCGGCCACTGTCCGACCCGCCCGGTACCGTCAGGTCTGTCGGCACGTTGTGGAACAGGCTGGGTTTTCGGCCGGAGTCCCTGGCCGAAGCCGTCGTGGTCACCCCCACGTGCGGCCTCGCCGGAGCTTCTCCGGCGTACGCCCGAGCAGCCCTGAGCCACGCCGTCGTGGCCGGCCGGGTGCTTCGGGACGACCCCGAGGGCGCCATGTAGCGGATCCGTCGGCACGGCGAATCCGCACGGCACGGTGCGGCAGTCGCACGGTGCGGCAGTACTGCGGCAATCTTTCGAACTGGTGACGCTGGAGGGCGACGACGTGGCTGGTGCGACGACCGGAGTGGA
The DNA here is from genome assembly GCF_009865215.1 of Streptomyces sp. SID3343. Classification (GTDB taxonomy): domain Bacteria; phylum Actinomycetota; class Actinomycetes; order Streptomycetales; family Streptomycetaceae; genus Embleya. The sequence goes on from NZ_WWJX01000500.1 coordinate 15,742, forward strand.
CGAGATCCCGGCCGAGGTGCGCGAACGCGCCGCGACCCTCGCCCGTGAGCTGGAGGAGCACCGCTTCCGCTACTACGTGAAGGACTCGCCGGTCGTCAGCGACGGCGAGTTCGACGCGCTCATGCGCGAGCTGGAGGCGATCGAGGAGAAGTATCCGGCGCTGCGCACGCCCGACTCGCCGACCCAGAAGGTCGGCGGCACCTACTCCACCGACTTCACCTCGGTCGACCACCTGGAGCGCCTGCTCAGCCTCGACAACGCGATGAACGAGGAAGAGCTCGACGAGTGGGACGACCGGCTCACCCGCGAACTCGGCACCGGCAACTTTCACTACCTGTGCGAACTCAAGATCGACGGCCTGGCAATCAACCTCCTGTACGAGAACGGGCACCTCGTGCGCGCGTTGACGCGCGGAGACGGCCGGACCGGTGAGGACGTCACGCCCAACATCCGCACGATCGCCGAGATCCCGACCAGGCTGCGCGACGACGGCGGGCACGACATCCCCGAACTCGTCGAGATCCGCGGCGAGGTGTTCTTCCCGGTCGAGAAGTTCGAAGAACTCAACGCGTCCCTGGTCGAGGCCCGCGCGGCCGTCGAGCACGAGAACGAAGAGCGCCGAGCGCAGGGGCTCGGCCCCAAGGCCCTGCCTCAACTGCCCTTCGCCAACCCGCGCAACGCCGCCGCCGGATCGTTGCGGCAGAAGGATCCTCGGGTCACCGCGTCCCGGCCGCTGCACATGATCGTGCACGGGATCGGCGTGCGCCGAGGCTTCGACATCGACTGCCAGTCGCACGCGTACGAGCGGCTGCACGCGTGGGGCCTGCCTACCGCGCAGCACAACAAGGTCGTCGCCACGATCGACGAGGTCAAGGAGTTCGTCCGCTACTTCGGCGAGCACCGCAACTCGGTCGAGCACGAGATCGACGGCATCGTGATCAAGGTCGACGAGATCCCGATCCAGGGCCGACTGGGCTCGACCTCGAAGTCGCCGCGGTGGGCGATCGCCTTCAAGTACCCGCCGCAGGAGGTGAACACGAAGCTGCTCGACATCGAGGTCGGCATCGGCCGCACCGGCCGAGCGACGCCCTACGCGGTGATGGAACCGGTGACGGTGGCCGGTTCCGTGGTGGCCCGGGCGACGCTGCACAACCAGCAGGTGGTCAAGGCCAAGGGCGTGCTGATCGGCGACACGATCGTGCTGCGCAAGGCCGGTGACGTGATCCCGGAGATCCTCGGCCCGGTCGCCGACCTGCGCGACGGCAGCGAGCGCGAGTTCGTGATGCCGACGGAGTGTCCCGAGTGCGGCACCGAACTGCGCGCGATGAAGGAGGCCGACATCGACCTGCGTTGCCCCAACGCGCGGTCGTGCCCGGCGCAGTTGCGCGAACGAATCTTCTACCTGGCCGGTCGCAAGGCGTTCGACATCGAGGCACTCGGCTACGAGAGTGCCGTCGCGCTGACCCGACCCGACGCGGGGCCCTGCGTCCTGGCCACCGAGGCCGACCTGTTCGCGCTCACCGCCGAGCAGTTGCGCGACGTGCAGATGCTCCGCAAGGTCAACCGGGCGGGCGCCGCCGAGGACGAGAAGGAACTCGTCCCGTACTTCTGGTCGAGGGCCGAGTACGACAAGGAGGGCAACGTCAAGAAGCCCTCCAAGCCCAAGGCCAACACGGACAAGCTGATCAAGGAGCTGGAAAAGGCCAAGACCCAACCGCTGTGGCGCGTCCTGACCGCCCTGTCCATCCGGCACGTCAGCGACACCACCGCGCGCGCGATCACCCGCGACTTCCACGACCTCGACCGGCTCGCCGCCGCGACCGAGGAGGAGATCGCGGCGGTGGACGGCATCGGGCCGATCATCGCGAAGTCCATCGTCGAGTGGTTCGCCGTCGACTGGCACCGCGAGATCGTCGAGAAGTGGCGGGCGGCCGGCGTACGACTGGCCGAGGAGGGCGCCGACGTCGAGAAGGCGCCCGGCCCGCTCGACGGCCTGACAGCGGTGGTCACCGGCACGCTCACCGGATACACCCGCGACAGCTCCAAGGAGGCCTTGGAGCAGCGCGGCGCGAAGGTCACAGGTTCGGTCTCGAAGAAGACCGATTTCGTGGTGGTGGGCGACAATCCCGGCTCCAAATACGACAAGGCCGTGCAGCTGGGCCTGGTGATTCTCGACGCCGAGGGCTTCGCGGTGTTGCTCGATCAGGGCGCCGACGCGGCCCGCGCGTGGGCGGCGGAGCGCGCCGACGGATAACCCTCCCCAGTCGTGCCCGAACGACCTACCCTGAGCGGGAGCTTGCCCCGCTCGGCAGGCTCGGTGCCCCACAGGCGAACCGTCCCGCCGCTCGGGATGCCGCCCTACGAGGCCGCAGGGAGCTGGCGCATGGGTCGGATCGGGTCGCGACTGGCATGGCCGCGCGCGTTCTTCGTGCACACCGCGATCGTCGCGTTCCTGGGCACGCTGGCGATCGTCGTCCCGTTCGTCGTCGACATCGCCGAGAACCGCTGCCCGGTCCCGTTGTCGCCGGGCGTGTGGATCATGCTCGTGCTGGTCTCCGCGGACGGCGCGTACACGGCGTTGACGCGCCGGGGGTTGTACATCCCCGGCGCGATGCCGTCCGTGGCGGTCACGTTCGGGTTGCTGCTGGTGCACGGGTGGCAGATCGCGGCGCTGTGGCAGTGCATCCCGGTGTTGGTGTCGGGTCTGATCAGACACGAGTCGTGGTGGCGGATCGGCTACACGATGGGCCACTACACGCTCGCGTTCCTGGCCGCCGACCTGGTGCTGTCGCTGTTCGGGATCGACCCGGGACCCGAATCGACGCGCGCGCTGACCGTCGGTGACCTGCCCGCCGCGGCGCTGGCCGGGTTGACCCTCGCAGGGGTCGCGCAGGGTTCGGGATGGCTGATCCGGGCCAGTTGGCGCGGGATGAACGTGTTCGCCCTGGTACGCGCGGAGGTGCGGGCGCGGGCGGTGTCGCACGGCGCGCTGATCGGCCTGTCGCCGCTGATCGCGGTCGTGTGCGCGGCCCAGCCGTGGCTGCTGCCGCTGTTCGTGGTGCCGCTGCACACGCTCTATCGCAGCACCATGGTGCGCTTCGACCGCGAACAGGAGTCGCGGCACGACGCGCTCACCGGCCTGCCCAACCGGCGCCTGCTCCTGGAGCGCGGCGAGGAGGCGCTGGTCCGGGCCGAAGGCGGGGGCCGGGCCGCGTTGTTGCTGCTCGACCTGCACCGCTTCCACGAGGTCAACGACACGCTGGGCCACGTCGCGGGTGACCGGCTGCTCCAGCAGGTGGGCGCGCGGCTCGAAACCCTGGTCCGTCCCGGCGACACGGTGGCCCGGCTCGGCGGCGACGAATTCGCGGTACTACTGCCGGGGTTGGACATGGAGTCGGATCGGCCGGCGGCCCAGGAGGCAGTCGTGGCGCTCGCGCGGCGGATCGTGGACCGGCTCGGCGAGCCGTTCGACCTGGACGAACTCACCCTCGACGTCGAGGCCAGCATCGGGGTCGCGATCTTCCCGGACCACGCGAGCGACGTACTGGGCCTGTTGCAGTACGCCGATGTGGCGATGTACCTCGCCAAGCGCTCGCGCAGCGGCGTCGAGCTGTACGACGACTCGCGCGACGTCAACACCCGCGACAAGCTGCTGCTGCTGGGCGATCTGCGGCGGGCGCTGGACAATCACGAGGTCGAGTTGCACTACCAGCCGAAGATCGCGCTCGCGGACGGGCGGGTGGACGGCTGCGAGGCGCTGGTGCGGTGGCGGCATCCGACCCGGGGGCAGGTCTCGCCGGAGGAGTTCGTGCTGCTCGCGGAACAGACCGGCCTGATGCCGCGCCTGACCCGCTACGTGGTGGACGTCGCGCTCGACCAGGTCGCGCGGTGGCACCAGGAGGGCATCGACGTCCCGATCGCGGTGAACATCTCGGCCCGCGACATCCACGTACCGTCGTTCGCGGACTCGGTCGCGGCGGGACTGCGCGAGCACGACGTGTCGGCGGCGGCCCTGCAACTGGAGATCACCGAACGGGTGTTGCTGGAGGAGCCACAGCGCGCCGCCGAATCGCTGGACGCTCTGCGTCGCCTGGGTGTTCGGCTGTCGCTGGACGACTTCGGCACGGGCTACTCGTCGTTGGTCCACCTACGGCACATCCCGGTGAGCGAACTCAAGATCGACCGCTCGTTCGTGGCCCGGCTGATGCTGAACGAGGGCGACGCCGCGATCGTCAGCTCGATCGTGCAACTCGCCCACTCCCTGGGCCTGCGGGTGGTCGCCGAGGGCGTCGAGGACGAGGCCACCTACCAACGCCTGCGCGAGCTGGGCTGCGACTCGGCCCAGGGCTGGCTGATGTCCAAGGCCCTCCCCGGCGACGAGGCCACGGCCTGGCTCCTACGCAACGGCGTGGGCAGCCACGCAACCCCCCTGGGCCCGGAGACCGCAGCCCTGCACCGCTGGGCGGACGTGGGCTGAGGACCCGCGCATGCGAGGCGACGGGCGCCGGATGCATATCGTGGAGATCATGAGTACACACTTTGACGTCGTGGTCCTGGGCGCCGGCCCGGGCGGATACACCGCTGCCGTCCGCGCCTCGCAGCTTGGGCTGCGGGTGGCGGTCATCGAGAAGAAGTACTGGGGTGGCGTCTGCCTCAACGTCGGCTGCATCCCGTCCAAGGCGCTGCTGCGCAACGCCGAACTGGCGCACATCTTCACGCACGAGCAGAAGACCTTCGGCATTCGCGTCGACGGCACTGTCGGCTTCGACTACGAGGCCGCGTTCAAGCGCAGCCGCACGGTCGCCGACGGTCGCGTCAAGGGCGTGCACTACCTGATGAAGAAGAACGGCATCACCGAGTACGACGGCCTCGGCACGTTCACCGACGACCACACGCTTCGCGTGGACCTGACGGCCGGCGGTACGGACACCGTCACGTTCGACAACTGCGTGATCGCCGCGGGCGCGACGACCCGGCTGCTGCCGGGTACTTCGCTCAGCGAGCGCGTGGTCACCTACGAGGAGCAGATCCTCACCGACAACCTCCCCGAGAGCATCATCATCGCGGGCGCCGGCGCGATCGGCGTCGAATTCGCTTACGTGCTGCACAACTTCGGGGTGAAGGTGACGATCGTCGAGTTCCTCGACCGGGTCGTGCCGCTGGAGGACGTCGAGGTCTCCACCGAACTGGGCAAGCGTTACAAGCGGTTGGGCATCGACATCCTGACCTCGACCCGGGTCGAGTCGATCGACGACAGCGACCCGAACGCGAAGGTACGGGTCACCGTCACTCGCGACGGACAGCAGCAGGTCCTCGAAGCCGACAAGGTCCTCCAGGCGATCGGCTTCGCGCCGCGGGTGACCGGCTACGGCCTGGAGACGATCGGCGTCAAGCTCACCGAGCGCGGCGCGATCGACGTGGACGGACGCGGCCGGACCAACCTGCCGCACATCTACGCGATCGGCGACGTCACCGCGAAGCTGATGCTCGCGCACGCGGCCGAGGCGATGGCCATGGTCGCGGCCGAGACGATCGCGGGCGCGGAGACGATGGAGATCGACTTCCCGATGATCCCGCGCGCGACCTACTGCCAGCCGCAGGTAGCCAGCTTCGGCTGGACCGAGGCGCAGGCGCGCGAAAAGGGCTTCGACGTACAGGTCGCGAAGTTCCCGTTCACCGCCAACGGCAAGGCCCACGGCCTGGGCGACCCGGTCGGCTTCGTCAAGATCGTCAGCGACGGCACCCACGGCGAACTCCTCGGCGCCCACCTGATCGGCCCCGAGGTCACCGAACTCCTGCCGGAACTGACCCTGGCCCAGCAGTGGGACCTGACGGTCCACGAGGTGGCCCGCAACATCCACGCCCACCCGACGCTGGGCGAGGCGGTCAAGGAGGCCATCCACGGGCTGGCGGGCCACATGATCAACATGTGACACGTGCCGCCAGGGCCTCGCCGACGCCCGGGAGGGCGCTCACGGGGCGCTGCGGCATCGATCTCGGCCGTCGATCGCGTTCGAAGGCGCGATCGACGGCCTTCCTCGTTGGGCTTCCGCTCGGCTCTCGCGCGGCTTCCGCTCGGCTCTCGCTCGACGGCAGCCGGCCGGCCCGGAGCGCTGCCGGCGCACGTCGCGGACAGGTACAGCAGCCTCCGCCTCGTCCGCTGACCGTCACGACGCTCGGACGGGAAGGTCGGTGGAAGGCGAAGTCGAGGCCGTGGCGGCGCCGGTGCGACCAATGCCCGGAATCGCCGACCTCTGTTCAAGGACCCTGAGACCCGACCCATCGTCTACTTCGAAGGGGCCACCAACGCCCTACGGGCGCTGATCGAGGACCGCGGCCGGTTGCGAACGCGGCGGCAGGGCCTACTCCTCTGGGCGGGTTCACCGCAGTTCGTTGTGACCGGCGACAACTGCGGCGCGACGAAAAATCGGCATCGGTTGCGTCGTGCGCCAACAGATCAAGCACCTCGTCGCGGTGGGTCAAGGCTGCGGTCACGATCCGCGTGATCGCCTTCCGCGCGCCGGTGGACACTCGGCGGGTAACCCTGTGGCGGCTCGGCCCAACGTCACCGTGCGAGTAGCGATTTCCACCGTTCGGCTTGGGCGGGCAAGTCCCGTGCGTTTGCTTCTGCGACGGCTCCCGCAACGAACGCGCCGACGCCCGCGATGGGGGCCTCGCGCCAGGCCGGGAACTGCCACAACCACCTGCGCGCGGATTCGAAGGTGTGATCCGACCAGAGCAACAGCAGGTATGCAAAAGCGAGTTCGGCCCACGCGGGACCGACGGCAGACATACCCCAGTCGACGAAGCAGGCACGGCCGCCTTCACCGTCGTCTTCGATGAGAACGTTCCACGGGTTCAGGTCGGTGTGCAGCACGTGGACTCCGCCGAGTAGGGCGCGTTCGTCCGGCGTGAGGTATTCGGCCCATCGCTCGGCGAGTGGCGGCAGAGCGATCCCGTGCGGCGGTTGGATATGGCCGGCCCGGGTCAGGGCGTGGGCGAATGGCGACAGATCGGGTCCGCCGGGTGACACGTCGGCGTATCTCCCGTCGACGTGGGTGAACAGGAGGACGTCCCACCCGCGCGGCGTGAGGTGGGCGAGCATGGTGGGGGCGACCTGTCCACCGACCGAGGCAGCCGCCGCCGCTTCCCGCCGTTGGTGATCGACAGCCCTGACATCGGTGATCGGCGTGGCTTTGACGAACACCCGCCGCCCCCGGGCCCGCACCACCGCAGTGAACGGTGACGTCAGCCCCTCGGTGAGCGGTTCCGCCGTCAGTACCGGCCCCGTGACCGACTCGATTGCCGCCCGGACCGCGTCAGGTAGTTCGGTCCATGTCCAGCGGTGTTCCATGGATCGCCCTTCGCGTCGGTCACGTGGTCGGGTCGTCTACTTCTTCCTGCGCATCGCCGAGCAGTGCTTGCAGCGATCCTCACCCGACCAGTGCCACCAGTCGTGGGAGCAGTCCGGCCTGCCGCCGGTGATCTCGTATTCGCCGTCGTTGCCCATGTGCCTCCTTTGTGTCGCGGGCGCTCGGACGGCTCGAACCCCGCCCTACTGCTCTTCCCCGAGCATCGAACGGGGCGAACGTACCGACGCGACTTGTTCCGGTGGGCCCGCCGAACTCATTCGTTTCGCCCGAGCGGTGCCCGGTTGACGGGCTCGCGCCCCGTGTACTTCGGCCGCCGACGCACTTGACGACTGACCCGGCGTTCCGCCGGGCGACGACGAACGCGAGTGAGCGGCAGCGAACAGGTGATCGCAGAGAGTACATCGCGACGCACGAGGGCCGCGGCGGCCACGAGTCGCCGGTCAGGGTTTCGGGTTCGCGCCTACCGCTGCGGCGTTCCACGGGGAGGGCCTTGGTCGGGCACAGCCCAGCGGATGCGGTCGGCGGTGGGCCGTCGCCGCCGGAGGTGGTGGGGGTGCGGTTCGTACACGTCGACGACCATTGGGCCCGGGGCACGGTGGTGGTGAATGGTGCGGTCGGGTGCGTCGCGGTCGCGGTCGCGGGGCGGGTCGGTGGCGGCGCGGCGATAGCCGTACCGAGCGGGCTGCGGGTTGCGGCCGACGCGGACCAGGTCGTCGGGGTGGGCTTCCCACTCGGGGCCGTGCCGGTAGGTGGGGTGCACGCGTACCCGGGGCCGGCCCTGGTGGACGTCGACGGCGACAACGCGGCCGGGCACGTGTCGGCCCCAGGTATCGAGGTCACGGTGTCCGACCCGATCGCCGAACTCCCAGGAGGTGGCGGGGAATCGGGTGCGCGTAGTGGTCATGACGTCCCCTGGCTGGGCATGGCCGGCGCGGGGTGCCGAGCGACGAGCGCCTGAAGGTCGCCGATCAACTCCCACGCCTGGATGACGGTCAGGGCCCAGACGCAGGCGTCGGGCCGGGTGTGGTCGGCCTGGATATCGATCGGGCGCCGAAGGTCGGCCGAGACAACGGCCCGGATGGTGTCGGGGGCGCGAGGCACCAGGTCCGCTCGCCGGTGCGAGTCGGGGTCGGGGGCCACGGGAGTTGGATCCATCAGGGGCAGGGACGCAGGCCGTAGGCGATCTTGACCCGCCGCACCCCGCAACTGATGGCATTGACGAGACACGTTCCGTGCTCCGCCACCTCGCAAAGAGAGGTCAAGAGGGACGAGCAGTACGTGCAGAGGACAGCCGACGTCGAGCGTCGGGACTGTGTCGGTCTCCTCCGCATAGGCCAAGCGCAGACCGGCCCACACGAGGTTCATGCCTCTGTGACGTCGGATGCCGACGCGAGTGGACAAGGTCGCGACGATCAAGAGTCCCCGTCCGCTCTCGTGACCCACGTCCCCGGGCACGTCCGAGATGACGGCAGGCGCGGCCGGACCCTCATTGACGACGAGCAGGACGACCTCACTGGATCGCAACGCGATGCAGAGGAGCGGCGTACCTGCCTCGTCACCGCCGTGGATGATGGCGTTGCCGACCAGTTCTGAAGCAACGATGCGTGCCCAGTCGCCGAACTGCGGTTCGAGGCCCCATCGACGGAGCCGACGAGTGACCATCCGCCGAGCTATTGCCGGGCTGCTCACGGCATACGCCCAGTGCGAACGAACTCGATTGGCAGCCAGGAACGTTCGTCTCGGCCTTCCGTGCCCTAGTCGGTGCCTGATCGCTGTGCGCATTGCCGTACCTCCCCCACCGCTCCTGCGGCTGGCAGTCGAACTCAGTTGCGTAGAACTCGCGGCGCGCCGAACCTGAAAGCTTCACCCGAACCGAGCAGCGCAGCAGAAGTTCCTCACTACGTTTACCCGTTCTGCAATGCTCGCTACAAGCAGATCGGCAAGAGTCAACCCGAATTGGTGGCGATGAGGCGGCGATGGAGCATCATGCAGGTGTCCATGTGGCAGCCTCGGCAGCGCCACAGGCGGCAGAACCCCGGGAGGATTGCGTGGCTGACAACCAGACCGTGAAGCGGCGCCGATTGGGCAACGAACTGAGACGCCTGCGCGAGGAGGCCGGGCACTCGCGCGAGGTCGTCGCCGAACACATGGAATGGTCGAACGCGAAGGTCTGGAGAATCGAAGCGGGCAAGGTCGGCGTGCGCGTCCGCGACGTCTCCGAGCTGTGCGTTCTGTACAACGCGCTCGACGCGGAACTCGTAGCCACCCTCAAGAAGCTGGCGCTCGAGGCGCGCACGACGGAAAAGAGCTGGTGGCATCAATACGGCGACGTGCTACCCGACTGGTTCCAGATCTACGTGAACCTGGAAGACGGAGCCAGCGAGATTCGGGGCTATGAAAGCGAGTTGGTTCCCGGTCTCTGTCAAACCCCTGACTACGCCGAGGCCGTCCATCGGGCCTCGCAGCCGGACTCGACGGGCGAGGAGATCCGGCGTCTCGTCGATCTGCGCATGGCGAGGCAAGCCATCCTCGAACGCCCGCGCTCCGAGGCCCCCAGGGTCTGGTTGATCCTCAACGAGGCTGTGCTGCGTAGGCGGGTCGGCAATGCGGAGATCATGCGTGCGCAGTTGGCCCGGCTGCGGGAGATCGCCGCGATGCCGGGTATCACCATCCAAGTACAAACGTTCGCAGCCGGTGCACACGCAAGCATGCTCAACGGCTTCTACATGCTGAATTTCAAGGACCCCGAGACCCGACCCATCGTCTACATCGAAGGAGCCACCAGCGCCCTCTACCTGGAGAAGGCGGCCGAGATCGACACATATACCGTGGCGTTCGAGCATCTCCAAACCAGCGCAACGAAACTCGTCGCTTTGGAGGGCCTCATCGACAACATCCTGAAGGAGTTCTGATCCGCATGACCACTGCCGGCAGGCACCCCCAGTGGCGCACGAGCAGCTACAGCGGCGGCAACGGCGGCAACTGCGTCGAATCCGCCATCGTAGAAGACCGCGCCCTCGTCCGTGACAGCAAACTCGTGGATGGCGGCCCCGTCCATTCCTTCACTCGGCAGGCGTGGACATCGTTGACGAAGGCACTGCGTAGCGCCGCACGCTGAGGGACGGCTATTGCTTGGCCCCAACCGGCGGGGGGAGGCGAACAACGCTCCATCATGACGCAACCCTCCGCCGACGGTGAGTGGGCGCCCACGGGTCATGCACTGATCGAGGACTGCGGCCGGTTGCGAACGCGGCGGCAGGATCTGCTCCCCGGAATCGTCCACCGCAGTTCGTTATGACCGTCGACAAGACTGCGGCCCGACGAAAACTCGGCAGCGGGAGCGTCGCGTGAACAGATCAAGCACCTCGTCGCGGTGGATCAAGGCTGCGGTCACGACGCGCGTGATCGCCTTCCGCGCCGGTGGACACTCGGCGGCGTTGTCCTGTGACGGCTTGGCCGGACGTCACCGCGCGAGTAGCGATTTCCACCGTTCGGCTTGGGTGGGCAAATACCGTGCGTTTGCTTCTGCGGCGGCCCCCGCAACGAACGCGCCGACGCCCGCGATGGGGCCTCGCGCCAGGCCGGGAACTGCCACAACCACCTGCGCGCGGATTCGAAGGGTGCTCTGACCAAAGCAACAGCGGGCATTCATAAGCGAGTTCGACCCATGCGGGACCGACGGCGGACATGCCCCAGTCGACGAAGCAGCCACGGCCACCTTCACCGTCGTCTTCGATGAGGACGTTTTGCAGACGCCGAACGGGAGTTGCTGATCGCTGAGCCCTTGCCCACGATGACGTTCGGCCTCGTCGAAGAACGCACCGGCCGGCGTGCCACCCGCCGCCGCGATGTGGTGACCGTGCGCCCGGTACCGAACGGCGCCGCGCACATCGTGGACATCGAGTCGGGAACACTCGCGCTCACCATGACCAACCTGTATTGGGGTCACCACGGCGCGGCGACCGAATACGCCATGGACATCCTGGGCACCGGCCGAGAACTCACGGCCGAATACGACCTCGACCGACAGCGTCCACGGATCGCCTCCGCGCCTTGCGTCGCGCATCAACTGCTCTTCCAGAGTGAACTGTTGACCGCCGGTGCCATCGCCGAACGCAGTCGCCCGGCTTGTGTACGAAGCCGCCGGCACCCCGTCGTACCAGGACGGCCGACCAGTGGACGCGCGCTGCCGCGCCCGGGACATCGCGGCGTCGGACGACTGCCGTCGACAGACCGGTCGAGGTCCGCTCGATCCGGCAGCGCCGTCTCCATGAGCCGAAACCGCTCTTCGTCGAGGCAGTCATCACCCAAGCCGCCATCACGTTCGAGGTCGGTGGTCCCGAAGCGCATCGCGAACTTCTCGACCATCTGCTGAAGATCACGACGCTGCCGAACGTCGACCTGCACGTCATCCCGTACAAGTCGGGTGCGGGAGGCACCCACACCGGCGCCTTCAGCGTGTTCTCGTACGACGACAACGAACCAGACGTGGCGTTCTCGGATGGCGTCAGCGGCAGCGTATTTATGAACGATCCACGCGACTTGGTGCGAGTGAACCGGCTCTTCAAGAACCTGCGGAACGTCGCGCTGAGCGCGGAAGAAACTCGCGAACTCATCAAGATCGAGAGAGATCGGACCTGACATGGACTCGAACGACATCTTCTGCCTCGACCTCGACGGCATCGTCTGGACGAAGAGTTCCTACACAGCCAACGCCGGCGACTGCGTGGAGAGGGGCGCCATTCCCGGATCTGCGGCCGTGGCCGTGCGAGACAGCAAAATCACGGAATTTCCCACGACCCGCGTTTCCGCCGCCGCTTGGCGCGAGTTCGTGAGTGCGGCCAAGACAGGAAGGTTCGTCCAGGCATGACCTCGGACGACAAGGCGGACCTCTACGCCTTGGGTCTGTCCGATGCGCAATGGATTACTGCGCCGGGAGCAGACCCCAACGACCGTATCGAGATCGCCGATCTCCCTGGCGGAGGGATGGCCCTACGAAACCCAGCCGACCCGCACGGAGCCGTCCAGAGGTACAACGCCCGTGAATGGGCCGCGTTCCTGGCCGGAGTCCGAGATGTCGAGTTCGACAGCTGACCGAGCAAAACGGCGGAGGGCCCCAAGCCACTTCTTAGGTTCTAGTGGTCGTCGCAACACCCCAGTTCAGGGGGTGCGATGGACTTCGAGGTTCGTGCGGATCGGCGGCCCCAGGGCCCGAGGAAACTGGTCGGTGAGCGGGCGGAATACCTTCGGCTCGTGGATCTTGGGATAAGCAACACGGAAGCCTGCCGGATCGTGGGCATCAATCGCCGTACCGGCAAGCGATGGCTCTACGGCCGGCAGGCATCCGGGAAGAACAAGGCAGCGGCGC